>JBGAQE010000261.1:0-2469 GCA_044220885.1 Chitinophagaceae bacterium | reverse complement strand
GGTCACCCAGCGATAAAAAGCGAGACTGATTGGAGGAATTTCATGAATAACTCCCCTTGCAACTATGAAGTTGCCAGACCATATTAAAGTGGCCAGGATAGCCGCTCCTATGCCGTAAAATTTATAATTATTATTGTTGATAACCAATGTTTTATCCTTTTAACATTTCATAATTCGCGTAAAAATGCAACCGATTGATGCCGCCCTGGGTCTTTAGCATGCCGAAAGTACAGACCATGTGTGATTATTAACAAAAAATGTTAAAAAATGGAAAATGTAACCGTAGAATTGAAGGCATTTCTGGAAAGGTATTATCCGATTTCTGAAGCTGATTTTGATTTATTCAGTAAACGGGTATTCCTTGTAGAGAAAGCGCCAAAGGAAAAATTGATTGATGAAGGAGAGATGGAAGATCATGTATACTTTGTTTCAAAAGGTATTTTCAGAAAGTATTTCCGGAAAGGAGATGAGGAAATTACCACTGGCTTTTTCCGGGAAGGAGATGTATGTCAGTCGGCCGTTTCTTATTTCACTGGACTGCCATCTTCATTCATCATTGAGGCGATTGAACCAACAGTATGTTTAGGTATCCGTCGTCATGATCTGGAATTCCTGATTGAAGTGATTCCGGGACTTGAAAAAATATTCAGGGCAGTATTAGCTAGTCTTTTTGTAAAGAAAGACCTGGAACGTATGCATCAGATGAAATTCAGTAAGAAAGAACGCTTTCTGCAGTTTTGTGATGATGAGCCTGAATTGTTGATGCGTGTACCACAGAAGCAACTGGCTTCTTATCTTGAGATAGCCCCTGAAACTTTTTGCCGCATGAAACAAATGCGATATAAGATGGCAAAAGATTCAAGAGTGCCAATCCAGCAAAATTAATTGTGCGCGAAATCTAATTCAAAATCACCCTTAATCCGCTCTATGGAAGGATTGAAATATCCGAATTTCAGGTCGGGAAACTCTTCCCGGATGAGATCCATGAGTTGTTTTACACCAAGGAAATCACCGGTATCAGTTTCTCCGATCTTACCCAAATACCAGTCTGGATCGATATTGAAATTACGCCACTGAATCATCTTTAATCCCGTGCTTCGAATCAATTCCCTCAAAGCCTCATACTCGGCTACACTATCGGTCATACCCGGGAATACGAAATAGTTGATACTCGTCCAGCCACCGTATGAATTCACAATCTTAAGGCTCTCTACTATATCTTCAAAGCTGTAATTATTCGGCCTGTAATAGGCAGTGTATATATGGCTTCTGGCAGAATTGGTACTAACTCGAATACTATTGAGTCCGGCTTCGCATAATGCTTTTACGGCATCCGGTTTAGAACCGTTAGTATTTATATTGATGCTTCCTTTGGAAGTATGTTTTCTGATTTCAATGATAGAGTCCCTGATGGTTTCCCACATCAGCAAGGGCTCTCCCTCGCATCCCTGACCGAAACTGATGATGGGGTAAGGAGCTGTTTCCAAATGGGGAACAGTGAACTCTACAATCTCTTCGGCACTTGGCTTGAATGTAAGTCGGTCTTGTGTAGATACAATACTTTCTTCCTGTGGTTGAAAAGAGATACAGCCAATGCAATTGGCATTACAGGCAGGTGAAGAGGGGACAGGACATTCCCATCTTCCCAATGCGAAATTTCTTGCTGCCGGACAATGATAAGTGAGACAGCAATTTTCCATCAGGTGTTTTACCAGTCTGTTATGGGGGTATGATTTCAATAGGTATTCGGTACCTGTTGCAATCTTTGTATCGTCATATCCGGCACATTCCTGACGAATGTCTTGCTCAATTCTTACAGCGGGAACATAGAATTCATCATTATACCATCCGGCTGCTGTGTAACAGAACAAGGGTAGGGTAGGTGCCTCTTCCGCTGTTTCATAAGCGGCCATGTAAAGACCAGTATGTGCAGGAGGAATAAAAGCGGCAACTGCCCATCCTTTTTCGCACAAACGCATTTCACCAGTAGTTACATCAATACCGATGCCTCGTCTACCTGGTAATTCATATAATGAACCTCCATCGGGTAATTTAATCCAATCTTCCATAGCCACAGGAACTGCATCCCAGCCACTACGGCCTACAGCCAGAAGGCTGCTGTCTTCGAAGATGTTTCCTTTGCCGTCGCTGTAGAGTAAGTATGGGGGATGGTTCATGATTGTTGCTTGGTGCTGTATGCCTAAAGCATTTTTGCAAAAATAAGGATTAAGTGTGATGCTTGATGCTGAATGCTGGGTGCTAGAAGTTGTACGCTTTTTTTTGTCGTACAACTTTTCGATAGGGGAAAATGGTTGTAAAAGGGTTGTATTTTGGGGTGATAAGTTGTAAAGAGGTTGTATAAGGTCTCCAACCTTATAAGGTTGGAGACCTTATACAACCTAGTCTTGATACAACCCTCTTTTTTGATATAGGTTTCTATCCGATTGCAAGTATTAAAAAAAAGTTTTG
>JBGAQE010000055.1:0-22146 GCA_044220885.1 Chitinophagaceae bacterium | reverse complement strand
TTCTCATTGATCAATGCCCTGGAGTATTGTATGAAATTCAGGTTCTTTGCTCGCAGCTTATATATCTTGGCGCAAATGGCCTGGAATAAAGCGGCAATGGCTATTGTTTCAGGAACCGTCATTGGTACATCGCAGATTCTGAACTCTACCGTATTAAAGAAAGGATGTACCCTAAGATCCCACCAGATTTTCTTGGCATTGTCAATGCAATTCGTTTTCACCAGCAGCTTCACATAATTGTCGTATGCTTCAATACTCTCGAATGCTTCCGGAATACCTGTGCGGGGAAATTTGTCGAATACTTTTGTGCGGAACGATTTATAGCCGGTAGTTCTTCCTTCCCAGAAAGGGGAGTTGGTACTGAGGGCATAAATATGTGGCAGGAAATAGCGGGTACTGTTGGCGATATGATTGGCCATTTCCCTTGTTTCCATTCCAACATGCACATGTAAACCAAAGATGAGGTTGCTTCTTGCCGCTTCCTGTAATTCGTTTACAATTTCATTATAGCGAACATGTTCTGTTATCAATTGGCTTTCCCAATGGCTAAATGGATGTGTACCCGATGCAGCCACCCAAAGCCCCATATCACCAGCAATCTGAGAAATGGTTTTACGCAATGTGCCAACATCCTGATAAGCTTCATCAATATTCTGGCAAATATCAGTTCCTACTTCCACCACAGCCTGGTGCATTTCAGCTTTTACCTTGTCCTTGATCACCTTGTGACCCTCTGTTACAATGCGCTGCTGATGGCTTTTCAATTCCCTGGTTTCAGGGTCGATTACCATGTATTCTTCTTCGACACCGAGAGTGAAATGTTTGTAGTTTATGTTGGCCATGGGGGCGAATTTGATAATTTGTGAATTTGAAAATTTGAAAATGGAACAGTCGAATACAAATTAGGAAATGTGGAAATTAGAAGATGTGGAAATGAAACAGCCGTAAACTAATGTGAAAGTTTGAAAATCAGATAATGTGAAAATAAAATAGCCAATAAAAGAAATTTCCCTATTTACTCAATAGCTTGCCGGCTGTTTCATTTCCACATCTTCTCATTTCCACATTTTCACATTTGCTTCCCGGCTTTTTCATTTTCAAATTTTCAAATTTCCTAATTTTCAAATTAGCTTCTGTCCATTCGCACTTCTCTTAATATACTCTCCCCAGGTAAGATTATCCTGACCTGGTTTATTGGCGAGTGCTCTTTCTATAGCATAATTCGCTGCTGTTTCCACTACCCAGTTGAAGTTTTCTTCACCTACGCTGTTTCTGTCGGCGTCCGGGGCGGGGTTGCAGAAATCTATTGCATAAGGAACACCATCACGAAGGGCTAATTCAACAGTATTGAAATCGTAACCGAGATATTTATTGATACGAAGCACTATTTCTTCCATTTCCTTAAGTTTTTCAGGAGAAGGCTTAAAATCACTCACATATCTCAGGTGATGTGGATTACGGGGCTCGTAAGGCATTATACGAACATGTTTACCACCTATGCAATAGCATCTGTAATATTCAGTGAACTCTATTTCTTCCTGCAATAGCATTACCAATTGTCCGGTTTCGCCATGTTTCTGGAAGAAATCTTCGAGGTTGTTAAGTTTATATACGTTTTTCCAACCACCGCCGGCAAAAGGTTTCATATAAGCAGGGAAGCCTACGTAATTGAAGATGCTATCCCAATCGAGCGGGTAGCTTAAGTTGCTGAATGATTGTTCAGTGGTATCGTCTGGAAGATCCCTTGAAGGCAGAATCACAGTTTTGGGAACCGGTACTCCTATTTTTACAGCGAGACAGTTATTGAAGAATTTTTCGTCGGCACTCCACCAGAAAGGGTTGTTTATTACAGCGGTACCACAAATGGCGGCATCTTTTAGAAAAGCTCTGTAAAAGGGTACATCCTGTGAAATACGGTCGATAATGACGGCATATTCACCTGCATCACCCTGTACCACTTTATCGATTTTTACGGGTTCGGCTATAATACCTTCAACCCCTTTACTATTCACGCGATCAATAAAAGCCATTGGAAAAGTTCTTTCTTTTCCAAAGAGAACCCCGATTTTTTTCATAAGTGATGTTTTGGTTATCCAAACTGTAGTATACTGTACTAACCAAATTTATTTGTTCGGGGCTGAAATAACAAAATAATATTTAGGGTGTGGAACCAAATCTGATAAAAGAAAAATTGGAATTTGATGGCTTTACTTACTTTTGAGCGGTATGCAACTGCAAAAGAATATAGGCGTCCTGAAAGAAAGTACGATTCTCTTTTCGGAGCCATTAGACAGGGAGGTGAAGGTTGATTTTTATCTGCCAACAAATATACATGCACCCGAAAGCCTGAGTCTGCTTTTGATCAATGATGGGCAGGATTTGGTTAAGATGGGTTTCGAACACATACTTTCTTCTCTTTATGAGGACCAACATTTACGACCCCTGCTTTGTGTGGGTATTCATTGTGGAGACGACCGTATAAATGAATACGGGATGATAATAGGGCCCGATTTCAAGGGACGGGGAGCGAAAGCACCCGATCATCTGAGATTTATCCTGGAAGAGCTTTTGCCATTTATTTCCACTACCTATAAAGTAGCTGCCTTTAAAGAAATGTCGTATGCTGGTTTTTCTCTTGGAGGCTTAAGCGCATTGGATATAGTGTGGAATTGTCCATCACTTTTTGCAAAGGCTGGTATTTTTTCCGGTTCTCTCTGGTGGCGGTCTAAAGATATTCTTGAAAGATCGCATAACGAAAATACTGCCCGGATGATGCAATTCGGCAGATACGGCTGGGAAGCAAAAAAGAAGGAATGAAGTTTTATCTGCAATGCGGCGAACTTGATGAAACTGCCGATAGAAATCGTATGGTGTTATCGACTCCATCGACGATACAATCAAACCTCATGCGAACTTAGCCAAAGGATATAAAGAAGGAAAGGATTTTAAGTATGTTCAATTACCCGATACGTAAACATGATGTACCTACATGGGCGAAGGCGTTGCCGGGTTTTTGAAATGGGGATGGGGAGGGTTTGAATTTGAAAATTTGAGAATTTGAAAATGAACAGCCAATACAATTAACTGCAGAGGCGCAGAGACGCGGAGGGGTTTCTTGCGTCTCTTGCGCCTCTGTTAAAAAACCATAATGAACAAAAAGCCTACAAATAGTCGACATTCTGGAACTTATTGAACTTCTGGAACTTTGTATGTGTACAAAGAAAAGAGCCGGTCCATTTGGACCGGCTCTTTTTATTTTATCACAACCCACATTTAACCGTGAGTCTGCATTTTCAAATTTTCAAATCATCAAATTTTCAAATTTGAAAATTTACATTAGTTAAAAATGTACCTCACCCCAATCTGTCCCTGCCAACGGCTTGCAGGACCAGTTGAATTCTGGAATGTATTAACCAATGGTAATTGGTTGGTTGCATCCAGGAATGGGAAGCTGTATACAGGTTTACCAATGTTTGCGCCTGTTGTTTCAACACGCTTGAAATTGAGTAAAGCTGAACGGTTTGGAATACGGCTGATACCCCAGTTCTTGTTCAAGAGGTTTCCGAGGTTGAAGATGTCGAAAGTTAAACGGATAGTGTTTTTCTTTCCACCTACATTAACCGAAAAGTCTTGTGTGAAGTTCATATCCAGTCTGCGATAGAAAGGAAGGAGTAAACCATTTCTTTCAGCATACTGTCCCCTGCGTGAGCTCAGGTAAGCATCCTGATTGATGTAAGCATTCAACTGTCCCCACAATACTGAAGCACTACGTGTATCAGCGGCATTAACACCTTCCAATACTATATCATTCTGTGTTTTTGGAATATAGATGAGGTCGTTGGTAGTTAAACCATCGTTGTTAAGGTCACCATTGTAAACATAGCTGGATGTACCGCCATTAGCAGCTTCAAAAGTGAAACCGATAGAAGTAGCCAGATATTTAGCATATTCAAAACGGTAGAAAGCGGCAGCGATTACACGGTGAGGCTGATAGAAGTTTGAATAAGACAACCACTCGAGGTTTGGATCGCCAGCAACCTGACGGTCTCTCCAGATTGATTGTGCAATAGAACCACCATCATTTACACTCTTACTGCTACCATAGCTATAAGCCAACATGGTATACAGGTTCTTCACATTACGTTGCAATTGCAAAGTAACATTGTAAGTATAACCTTTAGATGTATTCTTCATCAGAATAACATCGCTGATATTTGGATTGGTTGCAGAAACACCACCAGCACCGCTATAGATCTGCGTTGCAGCATAACGGATACGTCTGTCTGGTCCTTCTAAAGTAGTACCGGCAGAAGGCAGGTTGATATTCTGGTGATATACGGCATTGATATCTTTTGAATAGATACCTTCAATAGTTGCTGTGATATCGAATGGTAATTTTTGGTCGATAGCCAGGTTGCTTCTCCAGATCTGTGGGAATTTGAAATTCTCTGCAGATACAGCCAGGTTATAGGCAGTATTAGCTGCACCATTTGCTGGACGATAAGCATTCACGTCTGGGTTGAAAGCTGTTGTACCAGATGCTTTCACGAAAGATCCGAAGTCAACACCATTGTTGCTGGCTTGGTTGCTGATCCATACAAAAGGAGGAGGACCAGAGAAGATACCAGTACCACCACGGAGCTGAGTCATTTTATCTCCATTAACATCCCAGTTGAAACCTACACGTGGGCTCCACAGGAAAGATCTTTCTGGAGCTTGTCCGGTTTTGATCTTTTGACCATAACGGAAAGTAAGAGCGTCTGCATTGGTATTTGAGATGAAGTCTTGCTTGAAGATTGGAACATCCAAACGGATACCCATGGTAAGGTTGAAATTGTCGGTAACATTCCATTTGTCTTGTGCAAAGAATCCGAGTTGCAGAGTAGAAACATTTGCATAAGGGAATTCACCACCTTTACGGGCAGAATAACGGAGCTCATAACGGGTTGCGTTCGCAGTACCGTTATTGGCGCTGTTATAAAAATCCTGCAAACTTGCAAAACGATAAGCACCATTATAGTTAGGAGCGAAACCGTTCTGGAATTTATTGAAGGTATTCTGTGTACCGAAAGTAAGGCTATGCTTTCCTTTACTTACAGTAAGAACATCATTCAACTGCCATGTATCAGTATTCAGCTTGTTGAAAGCTGTAAATGGTTCATAACCAAATGAAGTGAAAGTGCTACCTGCTCCATTCTCAATATCCACTAATGGGAAGATACCACCTGGGCTGCTGCGGAAGTCGCGGAGCTGGTTGAAACCTACCTGCAGTTTGTTAGACACCCTGTTGTTGATACGGCTGTTCAACTCTGCAATGATGATATTGAAGTTGTTGTTGATGATATAAGAAGAAGAGAAGAAAGGCATACCGGTTGTACTTGCTGAACGACCACCAGTAGGAGCACCAGAGTTACTTGGAGCTACGTTACGGTAAGATTTCAGATAGTAGTAGTTGATATTGAAAGTGTTCTTCTTATTGATGTTTACGTCGATACGGGCAGTTAATTTATCACTGTAAGTATCGTAGTTGTAATTTTCAAAAGCACCTGCATCATAGTTGTACTTAGATTTCAGGAAGGCAGCCAATGCTTCAAGATCAGAAGCCTTTGCTTGTGAAATACCAACACCTGAAGATCCATTACGGCTTGCTACAAGGCTGGTAGCAGGAGCACTTACTCTTTCTTGCTCACCACTTACGAAAAAGAATACTTTGTTCTTAACAATATAGCCACCTAAAGAAACGCCACGATTGTTGAAATCGAATTGTTGTTTAGCGATGGTGGTTGGTCCCACTTTAAGACCAGTGAGGCCTGGTGTTTTCCAGAAGCTATAGATGCTTCCTTTAAACTCGTTAGTACCACTCTTGGTAACAGAGTTGATACCAGCACCCGTGAAGCTACCAAGAGTAACATCATAAGGAGCGATATTCACTTGAATCTGGTCAAGGGCATCGATACTGATAGGTTGAGAGTTTGTTTGTCCACCTAAACCTGCAGCCAGACCAAATGTGTTATTGAAAGAAGCACCGTTTACAGTAAGGTTATTGTAAGAGTTGGCGCGACCTGCAAAACTACTTGTACCATAAGTGGCATTACTGTTAGCAGTTGGTGTAAGACGGGTGAAGTCATTGATGCTACGGTTGATAGTTGGTAAACGATCAATCTGTGTGCGGTTAATGAATTCAGCAGAACCTGTACGTCCTTTGTTGAACACTTTGTCATTTTTACGCGCAGACACTACCACTTCATTCAGGTTAGTAGAAGAAGGGTTGAGGCCGAAATCGGCACGGTACACTTGTCCGAGAGACAAAGTGATGTCTCTTTGGAATTCTTCTTTGAATCCCACAAATGTCACTTTCAATTCGTAAGGTCCACCAACGCGAACGTTTGGTAAGTTATAGCGACCATCTTTACGAGTAGTCGTATAATACTGTGTACCTGTAGGAAGGTGGGTAGCGTTGACGGTGGCGCCAGCTAAGGGGGTGCCTTTTTCGTCTGTTACCTGACCCTGGATTTCTGCTGTAGTTTCCTGAGCCATAGTGCTAAGGGCACCGAAGCCGGTCAGGAAAACGAGCAGGAGGATGACCGTTTTTCTCATAATCATTCGTATTTGTTTAATAGAGTGTGCAAAATTAATTGGACAGGCCTGCAAAACGCATGACCTTTCGTTAACTAAAGATTACTATTTCAATCGTTAAATGGTTCTCCGCAAGGTTCTAATAGAACTTGCTTATACATATACTTATATAGCGGCAAATCGGCAGGTATGTTCCGTGGATACTGTTTTTGAAAGCGCAAATGTATAGGAAAAGGGGATGATTTTAAAAATAATTGACCAGAGTCATATCATCATTTATTCACATTAAGTACAAAAAAAAACTCCGCATTTGCGGAGTTTTTTGTATTAAGCAAGTTGTTGTTTATCAGAAACTTACACGGAAGCTCAACTGGCTGATCCAACGGGCAGTATAACCTGGGCTCAGTGAAGTGCTTACACCATAAGGCTTACCCGCAAATGGGCTGAAACGATACTGAGGTGTAAGGTTAGAGGCACTAACGAAGCCTGCGAAATTCACTAATGGGAAGTTATCATTAGACAAGAACCAAGTTCTTCCCCAATCTTTATTCAACATATTAGTGAAGTTGAATACGTCATAACCAACAGAGAAAGTGTATTTGCGGCCACTTACTTTCACATTGAACTTTTGCTCCAGCCTTAAATCGAGCAAATGAGTGAATGGTAAACGGGCACCATTTCTTTCAGCAAACTTACCCCTGTTCTTCTTAAGGTACTTATCGCTTTGGATAAATGCTTCCAACAGGTCTTTCTGTTGTTGTGGAGAATATACCACACCATTTACAGTATTGCTAAGGAACACCATGTTGGAAAGGTCGGTAGCTGTCGGGATATACATCAGGTCATTACTTTCATTAGAAGCCTGGTCGTTAACCGGGCTACCTCTGTATACATAACTGTATGGGTTACCTGATTGTCCATTATAAACAAGAGAGATTACAGTTGACATTGCTTTGTTAGCATACTGGAATTCTTTGCTTACGAAGGCATTGATCCTATGTCCCAAATCAAAATCGGAAGTAGAAAGTCTTGTGAAGTTTCTACCATTAACTGTTTCCATGAAACGCCATTGTGAGTTGTTCTGGGAACTTGTTCCTTCGTTAAGGGTTACAGAGTTGCCATAAGTATAGTTGGCGTTAAATGCGAATCCGTTACGGAATGCTTTGTCAATACTGAAGGTCAAAGAATATGAGAATCCACGACGACCTTTATTATTGCTTAACAGGAATATATTACCTGGATAAGGGTTAGCTCCAGTTGAACGCATCGGAATTCTGGTTGGAGCACCACCTGTTGAATATACATTGCGCGCATCAGGGCTGATAGATACACCTGTTGGTGGAAGGATGTTTACGTTCTGGTAGTTGATTTCCCAGATATTCTTTGTGAAAATGGCTTCAGTAGTGAATGTCCATCCTTCACCTAAACGTTTCTCAACCGCTAATGATGTTCTGAATACTGTTGGGATACGGTAGTTTTTGGCTACCAGGTCAATCTGTCCTTTTGCGTTTGCCAGGTTTTGTCCTGTTGAAGCTGCATCTGGTTGATTGAATGGATCAGGATTGAAAACAAACCCAGTTGCAGGAGGGTTAAGGTTGACACCTCCGATAGAAACCCCGTTATTATTATACACACCACCAGGCCATACCAATGGAACACGACCTGCGAAAATTCCCATACCACCACGTATAACCAATGATTCTTCTGGTATTTTGTAAGTGAAGCCTAAACGTGGAGAGATCATCCAACGGGCATCCATAACTTGTCCTGAACGGGCACCTTGCAAATCATAATACTGAGATATTTTTCCAAGAGCTGTATCGTTGAAGAATTTATCTTCAAGTGGTTTTGTCAACAATTCTGTACGATCGGCACGGATACCTAAAACCAAAGTAAAATTCTCATTCACTTTTATTTCGTCTGTTGCATAGAATCCAATACGCAATGTCCTGAATTTAGCAGCAGCAGAAGTGTTATCACCGGTTGCATCGTCAATCAGGGAGAAAGAACGTGCATAGGTACGAGGGCGGCCATTGGTTAAAAAGTCGTTCAGGTTATTATATGTGTATGTACCAAAGTTATCTCTGATGAATGTATTATAAACATCATTGAATTCATTGTCGGTACCAACAGTTATCACTTGATTGCCTTTATAGAATTTCAAGGCATCGAGAATGGTGATGTTTTTTGCCTTGAGAAGGTTGGCAGCTGAGAAGTTTTCAGTACCGAATACTATAGTACCTGGACCATCAAAGATGCTCACCCTTGGGAAAGCTTGTCCTAAAGGACTTCTGTCATCCAACTCGTTGGTATAAGTTACCATGAAACGGTTGTTGGTATTGTTCTTCAGGGTGCTTTTCAACTCACCGGAGATGGAATTAGTTTCATTCGGGAATTGGTATCCATCATTGTAGAAGTTGATAGTAGTACTTGAGCTGGCACTTGTATTATAACGTAAGCCTTTGTTATAACGATAAGAAAGGGAGAAACGGTTATTGTCATTGATATTCCAATCCACTTTTGCGTTGATACGATTAGCAGTAACTTTTTCAGGATTATCAAGGAAGCCACCGGGCTCATAATTATATAATGTACGGAGAGTGTTAGCCAGGTTTTCAATTGTAGCCTGACTTGAGGTACCACGGTAATCGGCAAAATTGAATGGTTGCGGACGATCGTCGCGCTGCCACTCAGCTAAGAGGAAGTAGAATAATTTATTCTTAACGATAGGGCCGCCTACACGAACTCCATATGTTTTTGTTTCAAATTTTGGAACCCTTGTTCTCTCTACAATGTTCGGGAAACCCGGTTTCGCCACAGGAACAGGAGAGAGACCTGTAAGTCCGGCATTACGATAGTAATACCATGTTGAACCTTGTACCTGGTTAGTACCTGATTTAGTTACAGCGTTGATAGCACCACCAGTGAAGCCACCGAATTGTGCATCATATGGCGACAGAATTACTTGTATCTGATCGATGGCATCAATAGAAATGGGAGCCACGTTTGCCTGTCCGCCATTTGTACCTGAAGCCGCCAAACCGAAAATGTCGGTATTGTTTGCACCATCAATGAAGAAGGAATTGTATTTGTTGTTTTGTCCTGCCAGAGAGATACCACCATCACCAGTTACTTTCGCCTGCGGGGTATATTTCAGGTAGTCGTTAAGACCTCTTCCTACGTTGGGAAGATTGGCCATTTTATCGCGACCGATGCTTGTTTCTGTACCACCTTTACCAGAGTTAGGGACTCTTCTTTGAATCACTACTACTTCTGTTAGGGTAGAAGATTTATCTTTTAACTGGAATTCCTGATTGGAGTTTTCACCAAGGTTCAGGAATACATCCTCTTTTTTCTGGTCTTCAAACCCTACATAACTTACAACGATTGTATAGGGTCCACCCGGGCGCAGGTTATATAAATTGAAACGGCCACCGGTGCGGGAAGCAACCCTGTAAACGGTACCAGTAGGAATATGAGTCGCCGAAACCGTAGCACCAATAAGGGGTTCACCCTTGGCGGTTTTTACGGCTCCGCTAATACTACTGTTGGTTTCCTGGGCTGTAAGGGCAAAAGGAATGACAAGCAACGCAAGCAAGAGGCGTAGAGTTCTCTTAAGCATATTAGTTTTGTTTTACAGATACAAAGAAAGCAAAAATATTCATAAATATAGGAAACTTAATGTCAACTCGATACCCACCAAAAAAATCCCGTTTATAGCCTTTTCGGGAAGCGGAAATTGATGCCTTAGGCCCCTGAAACCCCGTCTAAAAGGGCTACCTTTGCAAAAAAAATCGGGATGCTGAATACCATTGAAAGTGCGATAGAAGCGATGCGTCAGGGGCAGATGATTATTGTAGTTGATGATGAGGACAGGGAGAATGAGGGAGATTTTATAGCTGCTGCCCGTCATGCTACCCCAGAAGTGATCAATTTCATGAGTAAATACGGGCGGGGATTGATTTGTGCTCCTCTTCTGGAAGACCGTTGTGAAGAACTGGAACTAGATCTGATGGTGAACCATAATACGGCTTTGCATGAAACCGCTTTTACCGTTTCGATAGACCTTTTAGGTCATGGATGTACCACTGGTATTTCTGCTTCCGACCGGTCCAAAACCATCAAAGCACTGGTAGACCCCGCTACAAAAGCAGCTGATTTAGGCCGTCCCGGCCATATTTTTCCATTAAGGGCAAAAAAAGGGGGTGTACTCCGCCGTGCCGGCCATACAGAGGCTACCATTGACCTGGCTCAGTTGGCTGGTTGCGAACCTGCCGGAGTTTTGGTGGAAATAATGAATGAAGATGGATCAATGGCCAGATTGCCGGAATTGGAACTGATTGCCAAAAAACACGACCTCAAGATCATATCTATAAAAGACCTGATTGAATATAGGTTAAAGACAGAGTCGCTGATTGAGGAAATTGTAAGGGTTGATATGCCCACCCAATGGCGATTTCAAATTAATAGCTTTTAGGGAGAAGAATTCATTTAATGAACATTTAGCTCTGATAAAGGGTGAATGGACAAAAGAAGAACCTGTTCTGGTGCGAGTACATTCCTCCTGCTTTACCGGAGATATTTTAGGTTCATTACGATGCGATTGCGGAGAGCAACTGCATTGCGCCATGCAAAAAGTAGAGAAGGAAGGTAAAGGTGTAATATTATATATGAACCAGGAAGGCAGGGGCATAGGATTGGTGAACAAATTGAAAGCCTACAAATTACAGGAAGGAGGAATGGATACGGTAGAGGCGAACCTGCACCTGGGATTTCCGATGGATAAAAGAGATTATGGAATCGGAGCCCAGATATTACGTTATTTAGAGCGTTACTAAACTTCGTCTTATGAGTAATAATCCAAAGAAAAAGGGCAGGATTATTAGGTTATGGAATTGAAGTGACAGAAACAGTGGCAATTGAAATGCCAGCTAACCCTCACAACGAAAAATATCTACAGACAAAAAGGGATAAGATGGGTCATACCATCCAGAAAGGATAGGAATCAGAAATTACTTCCAGTAGAGGTTGAGTCTGCGGTTACTTCAGGTACCAGTGGCTTAACCTTTTTCTTTTTACGGTCACTTCTCCATAAATCGCTGAGATGTTCGAAATCGCGACGATAGGAGATACCCGCACCAGATCGGTTTTGTTTACCGGAAGCTGACTGATAATTATAACTATCCCTGTAGAAGAAAGTCAAAAGCAGTTTTCCATCTGGACGAAGTTTCCATTCGGCAGTGATGTCTGGTAGGAACTGCAGGTTCTGCGTTGCCTTTGCTTGTGCCGCGGTAAGTCCAAAATCAAAGGCACTTCCAAATGTGAATGTGAGCCTTTCATTGAAAAGACTTTTTGCCATTGAGAAATTGAGGCTGGTACGGTCAATATTAAAGGAGTTACTGGCAGTTGCTCCGTTATCCAGCAAATAAGATCCATTATATAGTTGCGCATTAAAATTCACTTTAATGCTCTCGTCATTGAAAAGCTTCTGTACTATATTGGAGAATTGTTTATTCAGGGCACTGGATATAAATCCGGAAATACTGTTTGTAACAATCCCTTCAACTGCTATTCCGCCTAATCCTGCCTGAGATGAGGTGGACATAGGACCAAAGCTATTGAAGATGATAAGGAAGGCCACCTGCTTATTCAGTTCATTTGGATCGTTTTCAATTTGGCGAAGCAGATTGGCCACTAATGGATCACTTTTCAATGGACTGCTTTCTGGCATTTCAAGATTAAACTTGATATCTGGTTTCATCAGGTTGTCACTTAAATGTGCGAGTACCCTGACCTTGCCCCTGTATTTCTTGATATATTCAATATCGCCCCCAGCTTGTTGTGCAAGTCGGTCTCCCAGGTCACTGAATTTTACATTATCGGCTTCATATTCCGCTGTCACTTTCAATTCAGCATCATATGGGTTTCCACTCCATCTGATATAACTTCCAACACCTCCTTTTAATACAAATGGTTTTCTGATAAGAGATTGGAAATTGAAATTGTAATTTCCTCTGTCAATATCATATTGACCGGTTATATCCAATTCCCCGTTTGTAGTAGCCCTTAATTTCAGGTTACCATGACCGATAGCGCTCATTACATCATTTGTAAGCTCATCGATTATTACATTGGTAGCTATAAGGTTGTTTGCGGTGATATCCATTAACATGGTTAGCTTACTTCCTTTTGAAGTATTCTGTGCCACCATTTCTTTACCATATGTTTTCCATACAATGAAATCGGCCTGGCCGCTTTCCCTGCTATCGCCTGCCCTGATATAGAAAGAAGAACTATCTGCTGGCTGGCCTTTTATGTTCATCACCATGTCTTCCAGCGGCCCTGTTAATGATAGAGAAGCCTTGGCAATAACTTTACCATAGAATGGATCAGTAGTAAGGTTATTGGTATTAAGTACCAGTAATTTATTGGTTGACAAACCAAAATCAAAGTCCATATTGTCAAAACCCTCGTGGCGCAAAATACCTTTGCTGACAGTTCCTATATTACCTAAAGTGTCTCTTATAAAGAAGGTACCGAAATCTATCCTGTCTTCTTTGAATTGGAATTTTGCTTCTGGTACTATATAAGTTACATTGGTGAATCCTACATGCAACTTGCCTTCTTTTAACCCAACATCGCCTAAATATTTCAGGTTGTTTAATGGGCCAACTATTCTAAGTTGTCCTGTTGCATACCCTGTAACACTGGTGAATATTGATGAAAGATATCTTTCCAGGAGATCTATTTTGGTGTTATTCAGATTCGTTACAATGTCAAGTTGTTTTTCGTTTGTGCTATCCAGTGTATTGAAAACACCCTTCAGGTCAAACTTGTAATCCTGGTTATCGGAAACACCGCTGAAGTTTACTTTACCTGTTTTCTGATTGTAATTGGCATTAAGGGCCAGTCTTCCTACAGAATCATCATCCAGCCTGAATTGTTCGGCATCGCCTGATACATCTACCTGAAGTTTGCCGAACGGGTCAATGATATCTACAGTTGCAGTCAATAGTCCTTCAAGCCTATTGCTTCTGACAAAATAAGGGGTGAAGTCGCCGATATTAATTTTCTGGAGATTTATCTTGATGTCATTGGTGTTACCAATATCTGAGGGAACGGTGGTGAACAAAATTTCCTGCTGACCATTGTAGATGCGCACTCCTTCCGCAGAAACAAGGTCCCGACTCAAAACAAGTTCTCCGTTTTTATTGATTGTCCAGCTTTTCCCGTTTATATCGAAAGTGGATTCGTTAAAAAGTATACTGATACCATTTGCTCTGGTATTCACTTTAGCTGAAAGGTTAGCGGCATTCAATGTTTGCGAGGCACTGGTAACGATTTTTACATCTGAGGTATCGTTAGCAGAAGTGATATTGATTGTAGTGCCTGGGAAATGGAGGCTATCATTTATATATACATCAGCAATATTTGTTTCAAGCGACAGGCTATTCATGGTACCTGATCCTTTAAGGGCCAGGTTGTAAAAAGAGGTTGTCTTATAGGAGAATTGTGGAATCTCTGCATTGATATCGAGCAGGTTTTCCCTGTTGTTTATTCTTCCTGTGATAGTGCTGTAATTAAAGCCTTTAAGGTCAGATACAAAAAGATCCAGATAGTCCTGTACGTTTTTAGTTGTAATAACAAAACTGAAATTCTCGTTCTTGGTAGCTTTTTTAGAAGGCTTGATATAACTAGGGTAGTATTTATTCAGAAAGGTCTGGAAAGCAGCTGGCAGTTCGTTTATTGTAAATTCTCCAACAAGAGCTGCATCAAATTCATTGCTTAATACTGTAATTACTTTATTGTTATCGAGCACTTTTGATTCAACAGTGAGTGAATCGAAAGGCAGTCTGTTACCTTTATGTAACAGGTTGGCTTCGTAGATATGAGCATTCCCTAAAAAGTTATCAATTGAGTTGCCGCTGAAATCGAAACGGAACTTACCAGAGAATTCAATTGGGTCTTTTGTAATATGGGTTTTCTGCAGATCGGCTTTTTGAATAGAGGCAACAAAGTCGAATTTTGGAATTTCCTTGCTGAAATCTATTAATCCTTCAAGTACTGCGTCAAAATTTGGGTCGTTTGATGCAAAATTACCGTTGAATAGTTTTTTTGCTATGGTACCCCGAAGGCTTAAATTACGGTAGGTGTAACCGTTAACATCCAGTTCAGCAACGGTACCATCCAGTTTAGCGGTAAGATTATTCAGCTTCATGCCATTTCCATCCACTTTACCTTTAAAGCTGATCTTTCCAATTTCAGGCATATCAAAAAAGCGACCGATATCAAATCCATTGGTCTGAAGGTTCCCTGAATATCTTGTATTGCCTTTTTCCGGCAATTTCATATTCAGGTCACTAACGATGGTGCCTAATTTAGTTTCAAGTGTACCATATGTAACAAAGTCGTTGATGAAGCCAGTGAAATTGCCTTTGAAACGAAGGAATTCCATCAGGTCTAAACGGGGCTGCGAAATTTCTTTCAGTTGTGGTATCAACGCTACTGCATCATTGTAAGTGGTGCGGAAAGAATTGGCATCAAAATCTATATATGTCTTTTCAATATCAGGCAATCCCGTCATATGGATATTGCCATTGAGATAAGTGTTATTGCCTGCTTCAACAATCAGGTTCTTTGCTTGCAGGTCTTCAACGGTTCCGGTAATTCTGCCTTGTACCCTGATTTTCTTTTTCCAGTTTTGAAGAGGAGGGGCGAAGTATGCAATATCATCACTATTCAATTCAGCATTATCGAAATTACCTTCCAGTCTTACTTTTGAAATGAAGGAACTTAATTCATCAAATGAATCGTACCTCATTGCAAAATAATTATGAAGCCTGCTTTTTGGTGTTCTCAGATCAAGTTTGTCGAATTCCATGGCTTCAGGATGGAACCTTACTGCCGCATTCAATTGGGTCACTTCCAATCCACTTCTTTCTTTTGCTGTTATATTAACAGAAGCCAATATGGAGTCATTAATCAGCCTTACATCCTTGAATTTGCCTTGAATATTGGAGAAATGAATATTGCTTCCATCAAAAAAAGCGTCGGTAGGAGGGTCTCCTTTTTTTATGGTTCTGAATTCACCATCGGTTAAACTCAGGTCATCAATTTTTATTGACCAGTGCTCTGCGTTCCATCTAAGATGCGCAGTGTCATTTTTTATTTTGTGGAAATCATCCTTCGGAATTAAAGAATCGGGACGGTTGCCTTCATATTCTGTTATGGAATAAAGAGGTTTTGTCAACAACAAGGATCGGATATGTATAGTCTTACCGGCCAGGTCTACCTTGTCTGCGTCAACTGAAAGCTTTCCCAGTTTCATTTCCATATCTTCTCCACGCCAACCATCTTCCTGCAGAAAATGGATATTATCCAGGTCAATCAGTTTAAGATCGAGTTGAATAGGTTTTGATGCCCCTTTTTTTGAACCGCCTCCAAAGTAGTCGCCCAGGAATTTTGTGTTCCAGGTAGAGTCGGTCCTTTTGAGATGTATATACGCATCCTTAAGGCCTATATATTTTAATTCGATATTGTCTTTGAAGAAAAACCAGTCGTTTATGGAAATAGTCAATACACCGGCATACAGGAGGGTGTCTTTATTCAGGTCTTTTATCAGTGTTCCTTCAAGGTTCATCTTATCGAAGAAACTGAAATCGACATGCTTGATTTCCACTGTGGTGTGGAGGTCTTTGGAAAGTTTACCTGTAACCTGGTGTACCAGCCAATTCTGGACCAGGCTGGTTTGAAGGGCCAGCCATAAGAACAATATCAGTGCTATCAGCACCAGTAAAGTTGTACGGGTTATTTTCCAGAATTTTTTCAAAAAGGGGTATTAGCTGTAAAATTAGGTATTAACCTTCGATGTGCAAATACAATACCAACCCAAAGGTTTCCTGATAGATAGATGCCTGATATATACGAAAAACACAATTTATCAGGTAAATATCCAGTGTTTTTAAACGATTTCTCTTAGAAGGCAAAGCTGTTTAACAGGGTTTTAGGGAATTAAAGAAACAGCCACTTATTTATTGGCAGGATCCTTAACACCATCTGAACTGTTATAGTGATGAGAACCGCCTTTGGGAATGGAAAGATTTTGCCAATGTTCCCCTTTTACCATTCTTCCGAGGTATACTATTTGACCGATATGATAGGGGTAATGGGCCAGCTGTCGGTTAATGGCATCAATTACTGTTAGCGGTTCGTTTCGGATACTTACTGTTTTGCCCAGGTCATCCGGACTTAGAGATTGAAGTGTTCCAATAAAACAGTTCCATCCTTTTTCCCAAATGGCAATCAAAGCGGCCTTGTCAAGTGCCTGCTCTTCAAATTCGTTGTCCCTTTCCCTCCATTCTTTTTCACCATCTTCAGTCAGGAAATTGGTCCATCGGCTTAACATATTCCCCGACAAATGCTGGATGATCACAGCGATGCTGTTAGAGTCGGGTCCTGGTGAAAAATGAAAGCCCTTTTCATCTACCTGAAGGAAAGTTTTATCGCCTAATTCTTTATAGTATAACAACCTTTTAATAGCGGTTTTCAGGAAGTCTGAAGCTATTTCTGTTGGCATAAGTAGCTGTTTTCAGCTAAGTTACTATCTGTTCTGCATATTCAGGCGGGCAATAAAAGCACTCAAAAAAATTTCATTTTTGGAGCATATCCATTACTTTTACCGTAAGATCATCGATTAACCAAAACTAAAATTTCCGCACATGAGAAAATTCACTGTACTGGTGCTGTTGCTGGCAATCATGGCTTCAGTTGGTCAGGCTCAAACAAAAAGTCGTACAGGATTCAGAGCCGGTGCCAATTATTCTACCCAACGTATTACTGCTAACAAGGAAAGTAATTATAGTGATTATATAGTTGGATTGAACATTGCGCTATATCGTCAGATTCCCTTGAACCCCATGTTTGATTTTCAACCAGAATTTGCCTTTAACTCTTTGGGGGGTAAAGTTGATGGTACAACTACCCGCTTAGGCTATATCTCTTTCCCTCTTTTAGTAAAAATTCATAGTAAGCATTTCGGGTTTTTAGCCGGACCACAGCCAAGTTTATTGGTTTCTGCCAAAAGCATTGACAGGTATAGTTCCAGCTCTAATATCAAGTCGCAACTTAAATCCGTTGATCTTTCTGCTGTTACAGGTTTCGAATATGCATTCGGAAAGAACAACAGTTATAATGTTAGTTTAAGATATCTGTTCGCTTTAAATAACATTAAAAAGGATGCATTGCCTGGTGAGAAAGTAAGTAATTATGGACTTCAACTTTCTGGTAGGATTTCTTTTTAAATAAGGTGCCTATATAAAAAAGAAAAGCTGGTCAAACGACCAGCTTTTTTTATGCTGCATGATCTAAGATTTAGAATCCTTCTGCATGATCATCACCTCTTTTATCTCCTGCCGCTTCAATGGTTCCGTTAGCAAGTATTCTAATTACTTCAGTACGTCCGATTTGTCCTCTCGCCACAATTTTATATCCCATTTGCTCTAATTGTTTTCTTGTTTCAGCAGAAAAGTCTGATTCAAGCATTACAACATCTGGCAGCCATTGGTGATGGAATTTAGGTTTGTTCACCGCGTCTTTTGCATTCATATCGAACTCAAGAATGTTCACTAAAGTCTGGAATACTGAAGTTGTGATGGTGGTTCCACCAGGGGTTCCGACTACCAGATAAACCTTATTGTTTTTCAAAACAATTGTAGGTGTCATTGAACTCAGCATTCTTTTTCCTGGCTGTATGGCATTTGCTTCAGCTCCAACAGCGCCATACATATTGGGCACACCAGGTTTTACACTGAAATCATCCATTTCATTATTCAGTAAAAATCCGGCTCCACCAACAACAGTCCGGCTACCATAACCACCATTAAGGGTAGTGGTTACTGCTACAGCATTTCCTTCTTTATCATATACACTTAAGTGTGTGGTCTCCTCACTTTCTGTAATTAATCCAGCCCCAATATCTTTTGAAGTACCAGCTTTTGATGGGTCATAGTCTTTCATCCTTTCCTTAATATATTCATTGCTGGTAAGGCGTTTCACCGGCACTTTGAAGAAATCTACATCACCCAGATATTTAGCCCTGTCGGCATAGGCTCTTCTTTCCACTTCAGTCATCAATTGAACCGATTGAATGGTTTGGAAGCCATAAGATTTTATTGGCTTGTCTTCAATCATTTTCATCATTTGAGGTAATAAGACACCCCCACTGCTTGGAAGTGGCATAGTGAGGATGCTATATTCCTTATAAGGGAATACAACGGGTTCCCTGAATTTGGCTTCATAGTTTTTCAGGTCTTCCAGCGTCATTATTCCTTTCCCCCTTTTCATTTCTTCAATAATGAGACGGGCTGTTTCACCTTCATAAAATCCCTTTTTGCCTTTATCGCGGATACGTTTAAGGGTAGCGGCGAGGTCTTTCTGAATCAAGGTGTCACCCACTTTCCATCCGCCAGCTTTAATGAAAACGGGAGGAACAGTATTGAGTTTTTTGAATTGCTCCATGGTGCTATTAAGCGACCTGGCTTCTGAAGCTGTAATCACAAATCCTTTTTCCGCCAGCTCTATAGCAGGTTGAATCAATACCTTAAAAGGGAGTTTGGCATATTTATGAGAGGCAAATAGCCCGGCTACCGTTCCAGGTACTCCGGAAGCAAGGTGACCATCTAAACTTAAAGATGTAATGGGATTTCCTTTTTCATCGAGATACATATCCTTGTTCGACATAGCGGGTGCTTTTTCTCTGTAATCAAGGGTAAGGTTCTTGCCATTTGAAAGGCGGGCTACCATAAATCCGCCCCCTCCAATATTCCCGGCTCCAGGGTAAACTACAGCCAATGCCAGTTGTGTGGCGATAGCAGCATCTACAGCGTTACCACCTTTTTTAAGGATGGAAACCCCCACTTTGCTGGCGAGAGGATGGGCTGAGACTACTGCTCCATTCTGACATTCGATGTTCTTTTCAATGGAATATTTGAAGGGGTCGTATGTTTCAGCAGGCTTTGTAGACTGCTGAGCTGTTGAGGGCAATAAAAAAACAAAAAACAAGGCAGAAATTAGTACTAGGGATTTCATGTGTTTCAATTATATAAGAAGCGTAAATGTAAGAAAGTAATTTTACCCATTCCCCTTTTTTGGGATACCGCTAAAATGCTTATTTTTAAGCTCGTTTTGGGAAAATATTCTATCTTTCCACCTAGTCCAAAGCGTCCTGTGAGCCGCATATATTTAAACCAAACTGAGTCAGTTTATGAGAAAACTAATCTACACGCTTCGTAGAGCAGGCTTTTTTACACTTTTACTGCTTTCTTTCCAGTGGGCTTTTGCACAAAACTCCGGAGTAATTAAGGGTAATGTTAAGGATGCCAATGGCAATCCGGTTGGGAGTGCTTCTGTTACCCTGGAAGGTCAACGAGGTGGCACCCTAACAGATGGAAATGGTAACTATACCCTTAAAGTAAAACCAGGAGTATACACTGTTGTAGTAACCTATGTAGGTGCAACAGCACAAAAATTCCAGGTTACAGTTAAGGAAGGACAAACTGTTGAACAGAATGCCAACCTTAATATATCAGGAGAACTTACTGACGTAGTTGTAGTAGGTTCCCGTTCAAGACAACCAAGAAGTAAACTTAATACGGTTGTTCCTGTTGACGTGATCAATGCAAAAGAAGTGAAGCAATTCGCTCAGGCGGATGTGTCTCAGATGCTTACTTATGTAGCTCCTTCTTTTCAGTCCGCACGTCAAACAGTAACCGATGGTACGGACCATATCGACCCGGCTGGTCTTCGTGGTTTAGGTCCTGACCAAACATTGGTATTGGTGAATGGGAAACGCCGGCACAATACAGCGCTGGTAAATATCAATGGTTCTGTAGGTCGTGGTTCTGTAGGAACTGACCTTAACACAATACCTGCTGCAGCTATTGATCATATTGAGGTTTTGCGTGATGGTGCGGCTGCCCAGTATGGTTCTGATGCCATTGCAGGTGTAATAAACATCGTACTCAAGAAGAATTACAAAGGACTTAATGTATCCGGAATGGTTGGGCAGAATTTTACCAATATGCCTTACGCCGGTGGTGTTAATATAAAGGATGGTCTTACCCGTCAGCTCGATTTCAGTGGTGGATGGGGTTGGAAAAACGGTGCTTATGTTAATGTAAGCGGACAGTGGTTACAAAGGGATAATACAAACCGCAGTGGATTGGATAATATTCCTTTGATCTATCTAGGAAACGGTGGTACTTTACCAGCTACATCAGCAGTTCCTGCTGGGGTTACCAATAACGATTATTATCGTTGGTTGATTGATCAGGATAAAGCGATTGTAAATCAAAGAGGATATAATAAAAGGAATATCGTTGCCGGTAACTCTTCAAATAATAACCTCGGAACATTCCTGAATGCAGGTACTCCACTTTCACAGAATATAAATTTCTATCTCACTGCTGGTTATTCTACCCGTTCAGGAGCTGCCAGTGGTTTCAGCCGCAACCCGAATTCCTGGAGCCAGCAACCAGTTTTGGCAAACGGACAGCGTTTTTATTATGATGGCTTCTTGCCAGAGATTCATACAAAAATCAACGACTACTCTGTAATTGCTGGTTTGAATATTAAGCTGGGTGAGTGGAATATGGACATCAGCAATACCAAAGGACAAAACACTATTGAATATAATATTGAGAATACTGGTAACTCTTCATTGGCTGCCAATGATAATCCACAAACGAAGTTTTATGCAGGAACGCTTAGCTTCTTGCAAAACACTTTAAATGTTGACTTAGACCGTAAGGTTGAATTGGGTGCTGGTAAATCACTCAATATGGCTTTTGGTGGTGAATATCGTTACGAGCGTTTTTCAATTGGAGCAGGTGAGCCTAACTCATATATAAATGGTGGACGTCAATTCCAGCCAGACCCAATTCCTGCTTATCCAGGTACAAACAACGTATTTACGTTTAGTCCCGGTACTGCTGTATCAGGAGCTCAGGTTTTCCCTGGCTTCCAGCCAGCAGATGCTGTAAAGGCTAAGAGAAGTATATATGCAGCTTATGGTGATTTCGAATTACGTGCCCGCAAGCTTACTTTAGGCGCCGCTGCACGTTATGAAACATACGATGAATTCCAGGTGAATTATGATAACCTCAGCGGCAAGTTGGCAGCGAGGTATGATATCACTTCCCAGTTTGCTGTTCGCGCTTCTGGAAGTACTGGTTTCCGTGCTCCTTCATTGCATCAGCGTTATTTCCAGAATACATCTACCCAATTCGTAGCCGGCTTGCCTTCACAGGCTTTGACTGCTAATAACTATAATCCTATTGTAAGTAATGCATTCGGTATCGAAGGTCTGAAGCCTGAGAAATCTCAAAGTGCTACTGTAGGGTTTGTTGGAAATATCAATCCAAGTCTTTCATTTACTGTAGATGCTTATTTCATCCATATCGATGACCGTATTGTATTGTCAACACAATTCAATCGCAGCAATCCTTTGGTGAATACCATCCTTGTAAATAATGGCGTAGATCCAACCATCAATGCCTTACAATTCTGGACAAA
>JBGAQE010000260.1:0-2526 GCA_044220885.1 Chitinophagaceae bacterium | reverse complement strand
GGTTGGAAAGGAGGAAAGGGTGAGGGCGTAAGAGATAAAACGACAAAGCCTCCAGGGATTCCTGGAGGCTTACACATAAATTAGTGTTCGTTATTTTGAAAGATAAGCTTTCACTTTTTGATGAAGTCCCTCACTCAATGGAACCATTGGCAACCTTAAGTAATTTTCAAGCAATCCCATTTCTTTCATAAATGCTTTTACTCCAGCTGGATTGTTTTCAGCAAACATCAGGTCGTAAGCTTCAATTAAGGTATCATTTAGGGCTTTGGCTTTCTTGAAATCTCCAGCAAGACTATGTCTTACCATATCCGAGAACTTTTTCGGAAAAGCATTACCCGCAACTGTAATCACTCCTTCCATACCACAAGCGATTTGAGGCATCACCAGGGCATCATCGCCACTAACTACGAGGAAGTTGGCGGGTTTATCTCTTAATATCTGCATACACTGTCCCATATCACCACTGGCTTCTTTTATACCGGCAATATTAGGTACGTTATTAGCTAGCTTGATTACAGTTGAAGCTGAAACATTTCTTCCCGTTCTGCCCGGAACATTATAAAGAAGGATCGGCTTTGGAGATGCTGCTGCTAACACTTCATAATGCTTATAGATTCCTTCCTGAGAAGGTTTGTTATAATAAGGGCTGGCACTTAAAACTGCTGCTGCCTTATCCAATGGGAAAGTTTCCAAATCTTTAATAAGCGCACGTGTATCGTTACCACCGATGCCAACAACAACAGGAACACGTTTAGCTACTTTTTCTAGAGTGTATCCTATGATGGCTATTTTCTCCTCTTTGCTGAGGGTAGGTGTTTCACCAGTAGTACCCAGAGTTACCACATATTCAACACCGCCTTTTATTACATGTTCTATGATATTTCCTAATGCATCGAGATCTACATCTTCATTTGCTTTGAACGGAGTCACTAGCGCTACTCCTGTTCCTTTTAAAATTTTCTGAAGCGACATTTTATATTTCGAGTTTTAAGTGGATAGAAATGAGTTGAAAAATAAACGGCTGCCAAATCCTGAATGGGGATATGGTATTTGAAGTTTTCCTTTTAAGAATATTATCAGGTGGTTACTTCCTCCCAGAATCCCATTTTGCAGAACTTAGCGATACGTTTTCGAACTCTTTCTTCTGGCTCAATCTGTTTGAGCTCTTTTATAGTATCGATCAGATAAGGTTTAAGCAGAGCAGCGGCTTCGTTATAATCCCAATGGGCACCACCGAATGGTTCGGGTATGATGCCATCGATAAGACCGAATTTATACATGTAGTCGCCAGTAAGTTTCAATTGATCGGCTGCTTTTTCCTTCTGATCCCAGCTGCGCCAAAGAATGGAGCTACAGTTTTCAGGGGAGATTACAGTATACCATGAATTCTCTAACATGAAAACGCGGTCGCCTACACCTATACCTAAGGCACCACCAGATGCCCCTTCTCCGATAATCACACAGATTACGGGTACTTTAAGACGCATCATTTCATAAATATTCCGGGCAATAGCTTCACCCTGGCCTCTTTCCTCGGCTTCCATGCCTGGGTAAGCTCCAGGAGTATCGATGAATGTGATAACCGGTTTATTGAATTTTTCAGCCAACCTCATCAGGCGCAATGCCTTTCTGTAGCCCTCAGGATTTGCCATACCGAAATTGCGGTATTGGCGCATCTTGGTGTTGATACCTTTCTGATGTCCCAGAACCATTACGGTTTCCCCATCTAAAGAGGCAAATCCGCCCACCATGGCTTTATCATCTTTCACATTCCTGTCGCCAAATATTTCCACGAAATCGGTGAACACCTTATCTATATATTTCAGGGTATATGGCCTGTCTGGATGACGGCTCAACTGTACTCTTTGCCAAGGGGTTAGGTGCTGGGTGATTTCTTTCCTTTTATCGATAACGGAGGCTTCCAACTGGCGGATAGAAGAGCTATAGTCGATCTTCGGGTTCTTTTCGGCCAGTTGTTTCTGCTTTTCTATGTCTTCGAATAGGTCCTTAATGGGTTTCTCAAACTCCAGGAACTGTCTGTTTTTATCTTGCGGCATAAGCAGTTTAAATAAGGCTGTAAAATTAAGGGAAGCCGTTTTTGTGACCCGATATTTTTTTGCTGAAATTTTGTTGTTTGAAAATCAATTTCCCCTATCTTTGCCGTCCCAAAATATAGATATACGCTTGTATATCAATATGAGGTGTTGGATCGGTAGTTCAGTTGGTTAGAATGCCGCCCTGTCACGGCGGAGGTCGCGGGTTCGAGTCCCGTCCGGTCCGCAAAAAACAAGTTCAAACCCGCGCTAGTCGCGGGTTTCTTGTTTTTACTCTATTTTTTACTCTATGTGCCATCAATTTTAACAAGCCTTCTTGACAAGTTTTCACATGACTTGATGTAAATTTAAGTAGAAAATCGTGAGTATGGATATGAGTGTGTTGCACCGGCATCCCCTGCCGGGCAGGGATTATACCCGAAAAGATAAATTGAATAGTTTAACTGGTCACCTCGACTGCCGGTTTCTCGAA
>JBGAQE010000259.1:0-2539 GCA_044220885.1 Chitinophagaceae bacterium | reverse complement strand
GCTGCCAAATGACCTATGGAAGCGATGCACTGGGCATGTCTTTGGGCAATATGCCCACATCCTATAATGGCGAAACGGTATGACATTCAATGAAATTCGCTTCCAAAGTCCAAAAAAATCCCCAATTGGCAAGACTAATTCAAAAATATTTTGCCTACCTTTGCAGCCGATTTTAGTAGATTTTAATTTTGGATGCTTAAAAAAAATTTTAGATGCCTTATTTAACTAAAGAAAAAGTGGCAGGTATTTTCACAGAATTTGGTGGTAAAGCCGCAAACACTGGTTCAATCGAAGGACAGATTGCTTTGCTTACTGAACGTATCAACCGCATTTCTGAACACCTTCAGCAAAACAAAAAAGACTTCGGTACACACCGTGGCCTGATGAAGCTTGTTGGTCAGCGTAAACGCTTGCTTACTTACCTGAGCAAACATAACCTTCAAGGTTACCGTGCATTGATTGAGAAACTGGGATTAAGAAAATAATGATACGATATACTATCTGAACGCCGTTCCCAACTGTTTTTTACGGTTGGGAATTGTCGTTTTTGATAGCTCCCCATTTCCCATCGAATTTGTTTATAAACCGGGTTCTTTTTCCAGTTCCATACCTGTTTTTCTGGGTGAAATTGCAGAACCTTAAATTGAAAAATCATGTTATCACAACCTATCAGTGTAAGTTTCGATATAGGTGGTGGCCGTATGGTCACTATTGAAACTGGTAAAATTGCCCGTCAGGCCCACGGTTCTGTAACCGTACGTATGGGTAATTCTATTTTGATGGCTACTGTTGTAGCAAATAAAGAAGCTAAAGAAGGACAGGATTTCTTCCCTCTTTCTGTTGATTATATGGAGAAGTTCGCATCTGCCGGACGTATCCCAGGTTCTTTCTTCAAGCGTGAAGGAAGGCTGTCTGATTCTGAAATCCTCATCAGCCGTTTAGTGGATCGCGCTTTGCGTCCATTATTCCCTGAAGATTATTATTGCGAAGTACAGGTGATCATCACCCTTATTTCAAGCGACAAGGAAGTGCTTCCTGATGCAATGGCTTGTTTGGCCGCTTCAGCTGCATTGGCAGTTTCTGATGTGCCTATCAAAGAAATTATCTCTGAAGTACGTGTTGCCCGTATCAATGGTGAATACGTTGTAAACCCAAGCCGTACCGAACTGGCTACAGCCGATATGGACTTCATTATCGCAGCTACTGAAAAGAACCTGATGATGGTGGAAGGTGAGTCGAAAGAATGTAGCGAAGAAGATCTGGTGAAAGTTTTGGAAATAGCTCACGATGCTATCCGTCTCCAGATCCGTGCACAGCAAGAACTTCGTGAAAAAGTGGGTGTTACTGGAAAACGTGATTATAAGAAGCCTGTTGTTGACGAAGCGTTACAACAAAAAGTGGCCGAATTCGCAAAAGACAAAGTATATCAAATTTCAAAAGCCGCTTCATCAAAGAATGAGCGCTATGAAGCTTACGATAAATTAAAAGAAGAACTGGTAGCAAGTCTTGGTGAAGAAGCAGAAGATGCAACCAAGAAACTGGCTAAGAAATATTACGAAGACCTGAAATGGGAAGTAGTTCGTAATATGATGCTCGACGACAGAATCCGTTTGGATGGTCGTCAGCTCGATCAGGTTAGACCTCTCGATATGGAAGTGGATGTACTCCCTTCTCCACATGGTGCCGCCTTGTTTACAAGAGGTGAAACACAATCCCTTACAACGGTTACTTTAGGAACTCCTTTAGATGAGTTATTGGTTGAAAGTGCAGCTGTTTCTGATTATTCTAAATTCATCCTTCACTATAATTTCCCTCCATTCTCTACAGGAGAAATCAAGTTCCTCCGCGGACCTGGTAGAAGGGAAGTAGGACATGGAAATCTAGCCATGCGTTCTTTGAAGCAAATGATGCCAGGTAATGATTATCCATATACAGTACGTGTAGTGAGTGATGTACTTGAATCAAATGGTTCATCTTCTATGGCTACTGTTTGTGCTGGTTCACTGGCATTGATGGATGCAGGTGTTCCTATTCCAAAACACGTAAGTGGTGTGGCAATGGGATTGATCACCCGTTCTTCAGATAACAAGTTTGCGATCCTTACTGATATCTTAGGTGATGAAGATCATTTAGGAGATATGGACTTTAAAGTAACTGGTACCCGTGATGGTATCTGCGGTGTTCAGATGGATATCAAGATAGATGGTTTGAGCATGGATACGATGCGTCAGGCATTGAACCAGGCGAAAGCTGGTCGTTTACACATCCTCGATGCCATGTACAACACCATTGCAGCGGCTCGTGAAGAAGTGAAGCCACATGCACCAAGAATGGTGAAACTGTTTATCGACAAAGAATTCATTGGAGCTGTTATCGGACCACAGGGTAAGATCATCCAGGAAATCCAGCGCGAAACTGGTGCTACCATCAATATTGAAGAAGTAGGTAACCAGGGAGAAGTAAGTATCTTCTCACCAGTTAAAGAAGGTCTGGATAAGGCTGTTAACTGGATCAAAGGTATTGTTGCTATCCCTGAAGT
>JBGAQE010000258.1:0-2569 GCA_044220885.1 Chitinophagaceae bacterium | reverse complement strand
AAATAGTTTGCAATCCAAAGCCGGTACTCAACAATTACCTGTTGGCATTTCGGCTCCAGGTTTACCCAATGCTACAAACACTTCCATTGCTTTCATGCCAGGAAGATTGCAAGGATTGGAGAATTTCGACTGGTCCACTTTCCTAAAACATCCTGCATTTGTTTTGAATGATGCTGTTGCAGCTTTATTGGCTGAAGCAAGGTTAGGCGCTGCAGCAGGAAAAATGAATGTTGCTATGCTGACCTTGGGTACTGGTGTGGGCGGGGCAATTCTTGTAAATGGGCAACCGTATCAGGGTGCATTTAATAAAGCAGGACATATAGGTCATATGGTAATTGATGATGAAGGGGAGCCCGATGTTACAGGAATGCCGGGTAGTTTGGAAGATGCAATCGGAAATGTAACTATTGCAAAAAGATCGGAAGGTCGTTTTTCATCAACACATGAATTATTGGATGCCTGTAAGAATGACGATGTTTTTGCAAAGGAAGTTTGGTTAAAATCTGTCCGTAAATTAGCCATCGGGTTAGCTTCAGTGACAAATATCCTTTCTCCCGAAACGATTGTTTTGGGTGGTGGAATAACAGAAGCAGGGGACGCCTTATTTCATCCATTGGAAGAATATATGGGATTGTATGAATGGAGAGCTGGTGGTAACAGGGTGAACATAGTGAAAGCGCATTTTGGTGATATGGCAGGTGCCATAGGAGCTGCCTGTTTTGCTATGGAGAAACATTAATTTTTTTCTTAACAATAATATTATGAGTGTAACGGATAGTTACCTGAAAAAATGTGAAGCGATTTTGAAAACTGTTTCTGAGCAGGAAGCAGAAATTCAAAAAGCAGCCCAATGGTTTGCTGCCAGCATACTTGCTGGAAGAGTGGTTCATGTATTCGGCAGTGGCCATAGCCGTATAATGGTGGAAGAGCTTTGGCCACGCTATGGTTCCTTCCCTGGTTTCAACCCAATTGTGGAATTGTCGCTCACCTATCATAATAATGTAGTAGGCGCTAACGGCCAAAGACAAGCGATGTTTTTGGAGAATGTGTCCGGATTGGCTGAACGTATCCTTCGTAATTTCGGATTATCAGATGTTGATACTGCATTGGTGGTATCATCGAGTGGTACAAATGTAGTTCCCTTAGAAATGGCTGAAGAGTTCCAGAAGAGGAATATCAAAGTAGTAGCCCTTATCACAAAGGAGCATTCTGTACAAAGCAAGAGTAAAAGAGCTGATGGAAAGAAACTGGGCGACTTTGCTAATCTTATATTAGATAGTGGAGCCCCTGTTGGAGATTCAATGATTTATATAGATGGGCTCGACACGCCTGTATCGCCAGGGTCAACTGTTGGTGGAGTGGCAATTATCAATTGCATAAAAGCAGAAGTGGCAAAATTGCTTACTGAAGCTGGACATCCACTAAAAGTTCTTACTGCTAATGCCATTGTAGGGGAGGCGAGGGCGAAGGAATTGTTTGAGAGTGCTTATGATGAGCATGCGCATAGGATGGCGGAGCTGTATAAGAATGCTGGGTTAAAGTAAAAATTAAAAAGTCAAAAGTCAAAAGTAAAAAGTCAAAATGGGGATACACAGGGTTTGGGGAGTGGGACTATAACTTGAATTGTAACTACTTAAATAATAACGATGAGTAATTTGCCGATTAGAACAACTGTTGTGGGAAGTTATCCATTTCCGGGATGGCTGGAGTTTGCAACAAAAAACCTGTCTGCTTTTGGTGCAGCGGATTTTGAAGAGATGATTGAAGATGCTGTAATTGCAGCTATTCATGATCAGGTTACAGCAGGATTGGATGTAATAACCGATGGTGAACAGACAAGATTGGATTTTAATCTTTCCTTTTATGGATACATAAAAGGCATACAGAATAATGAAACAGAGACAAGGAAATTCGGTCCGCCTGCACATGATCAAAGAGGGAAGAATAATATTGTTGGTGATCTGGTGGCTCCAAATGGGTTGGGTGCTGTAAAAGAGTATCAGCGTCTGAAGAAATTGGCCCCTGCAGGGCCAACATTAAAAGCCAGTGTACCCGGACCCTTTACATTGAGTGGCCGTTTGTTGCCCAATGATAAGTACAAAGACCGCTATGCCATAACAGAAGCTTTGTTACCTATTGTAAGAAAAGAATTAGAATCATTGGTAGAAGCGGGATGTACAGAAATAACAGTTGATGAACCTTCCATGAGTTGCTATGCTTATAAAGAAGATACAAAACGGTTTGTAGATATTTTCAATAGAACAGTAGCGCCTGTTGTGGGTAAATGTCAATTGAGTACTCATCTGTGCTTTGGAAATTTTAAAGGCAGACCTGTTGGCTATAGAAGCATAAAGCCGATGCTGCCCGATTTCCTGGATATGAAAGTGGATGAAATACATATTGAAATGGCCAACAGAGAATTTGCCGAGATTGAATTGCTGGCTCCCTTTGCAGAGAAGATGAAGGTGGCTGTGGGAATCATTGACGTTAAGAATTATTATATAGAAAGTGTGGATGATGTGGTAGAGAGGATCAATCGTTGCCTGAAATATATTCCTGCTGAAAAATT
>JBGAQE010000054.1:0-25804 GCA_044220885.1 Chitinophagaceae bacterium | reverse complement strand
CCATCTCCTCCCCCACCGGGGGAGGTCGGGAGGGGGCTCCTCTGGAACCTATTGAACTTCTGGAACCTATTGAACTTTTATACTAATTTTGAGGCATGATCACCTCCCTCGTCGTAGCCGCCTCCACCAACAACGTCATCGGAAAAGACAATAAATTACTTTGGACTTTACCGAACGATATGAAGTTTTTCAAAAACACCACCTGGGGTATGCCCGTGGTGATGGGAAGAAAGACGTTTGAGTCGTTGGGAAAGGCCTTGAATGGAAGGACGAATATTGTGATAACAAGGCAGACAGATTTTGCCGCTGAAGGAGTGAAAGTGGTGAGTAATATGGATGATGCGATGATTGCTGCCGCCGATGCCGATGCAAAAGAGATTTATGTGATTGGGGGTGGGGAGATATATAAACAAGCCTTGCCCATTGCCCACAGGGTTTATATAACAAGAGTACATACGGTTATTGATGGAGATACTTTCTTTCCGGAATTACCTACGAGGGATTGGAAATTGTTATCCCGACTCGATTTCAAAGCCGATGCCAAACACGCATACGATTATAGTTTTGAAGTTTGGGAACGCATTCCCCAATAAGCAAATACAATTGCATTATTTTTAAGTTGTCGATTCATTTATTTTTCAAGGGAAACATAGGGTTTGTATAATAGCTTCACGATAGCAATCAAATATCTTCAGTATTGGTTACGCTCTTCCAATGGGAAAGGACATGGCGTACATTCCCCATTTGTTTTTGATTTCATTACATCGGTGTTGAATGATACAGGACATTATTACGCCTATGAAAAAGTGGAATATCTGAGAGCGCAATTATGCGCCGATAATTCCACCATTGAAGTGGAAGATATGGGAGCGGGTTCTAATCATACCAAATCATCTTCAAGAACTATTGCATCGATTGCAAAAAGAGCGGCCAAGCCACCCAAATACGGACAGCTTTTATTCCGCATGGCCAATCATTATCAGCCGAAAAATATATTGGAATTGGGGACGTCCTTAGGTATCACCTCTGCCTATCTTTCATTTGGTGCGGGATCAGCAAAGATGATTACGATTGAAGGATCGCCGGCTATTGCTGAAAGGGCTCAGGCGAATTTCAGGCAGTTGGGATGTAAGGGTATTCATTCAGTGTGCGGAAATTTTGATAACGTATTACCGCAGCAATTGACTGCAATGCCATCGCCCGATTTTGTATTTATTGACGGAAATCACCGGCTGGAACCGACTCTGAGATATTTTGATTGGTTGCTCCAAAACAAGCCACAGGAGGGCGTTTATGTGTTTGATGATATCCACTGGAGTGCGGAGATGGAGGAAGCCTGGGAAACGATCTGCAAGCATCCGGAAGTATTTCTCACCATTGACCTTTTTTTCATCGGATTGGTGTTTTTCAATCCCTCTTTCAAGGTAAAACAGCATTTTAGCATACGATTTTAAAAAACAGTACCTTTACGCGCGAAATAATTATTCCTATTTAACCGCGTAACTAACCATGACGATCGGCGTACTCAAGGAACCCGCTTTTGAAGCCAGGGTTTCTCTTCTTCCCGAAGCAGTAGCTACTCTAACAAAAAAAGGTTTCACCCTTCTTGTTGAAAACGGAGCCGGCGAAAAAGCCTTCAGCACAAACGATGATTATGTAAAGGCAGGAGCCGTTATCAGTACCGCCGACGATATCATATCGAAGGCAGAAATACTGTTAGCTATCCATCCTTTCACTACATCCGTTTCACTGCAATCAAAAGTATTGGTGGGCGTATATCAGCCGCTGTTTACGGCATCGCTGATGAAAGAATGGGCCACAAAAGGCATCAGCTCTTTCAGTCTGGATATGTTGCCTCGTACTACCCGTGCTCAAAGCATGGATGTACTCAGTTCGCAGGCAAACATCGCCGGTTACAAAGCGGTTTTATTAGGAGCCAGTCTTTATCCCCGCTATTTCCCGATGTTCATGACGGCTGCAGGTAGTATTGCTCCTGCAAAAGTGTTGATATTAGGAGCAGGTGTGGCAGGCTTACAAGCTATCGCTACCGCCAAGCGCTTAGGAGCTGTGGTGGAAGTGTTTGATACCCGTCCTGCAGTGAAAGAAGAAGTAATGAGTCTCGGTGCCAAATTCGTTGAAGTAGAAGGAGCCGCCGATGCTTCCAAAGCAGGTGGCTATGCAGTAGAGCAAACAGAAGAATTCCTTCAAAGACAAAAAGCAAAAATTGCAGAAAGCATTGCCAAAGCAGATATCGTAATCACCACCGCACAGATACCAGGTAAGAAAGCACCGATACTGATCACCACAGAAATGATCAATGCGATGCGCAAAGGAAGTATCATCATCGATATAGCTTCAGCAACTGGTGGTAATACCGAAATCACAAAGAATAACGAAACAGTCAATCATAACGGAGTAAGCATCGTAGGTAATTCTGCACTCGCAGCAACACTTCCAGCCGATGCCAGTAAATTATATGGTAAGAATGTGCTCAATTTCTTACAACTGATCATTACGAAAGAAGGGGCGTTGAATTTGAATTGGGAGGATGATTTGGTGAAGGGGAGTTGCATAACTTTTGGAGGGGAAGTGGTGAATGAACGAGTGAAAGGAATTTGAAAATTTGGGAATTTGAAGATTTGAAAATGGGGATAATAGTCGGAAAGTCCGGAAGTCCGGAAGACCGAAAGACCGGAAGGAATACAAATACAAGTAGGGAAGTTAGGAAGTAGGGAAGTTAGGAAGTAGGGAAGTAGGGTAGTAGAGAAGAATGTAAGAATGGAAGTAGGGAAGAGCTTCTCTTAATATTAGTAAGAAGGTGAACGACGTCGTGATCTAGACTTATAACTTACGACTTAATACTTAAAACGTACAACGTACAACGTACAACTTATAACGTAAAACTCATAAAATGAATTCAGTTTTGACTTGGATCTCTCTCCACCAGCAAATGATCTACATCGTAGTGCTGATGATATTTGTGGGGATAGAAGTAATTGGGCGAGTGCCCAGTGTATTACATACTCCGTTGATGAGTGGTGCCAATGCCATACATGGTGTGGTGATTATTGGTGCTATCATCGTAATGGGTAAAGCAGAAGCGGATAATTATCCCGCTTTGATTCTCGGCTTCCTGGCAGTGATACTCGGTACACTGAATGTGGTGGGTGGTTTTGTGGTGACGGATAGGATGTTGGAGATGTTTAAGAAGAAGAAGTGATGCTGGAGGCTAAATGCTAGATGCTTGATGCTAAATGCACCAAACATCGAGCACCAAGCCATCAAGCTCAAATAACGAATACAAAAATTAATTAAAATGGAAGCATCTGGCATCTAGCAACTGGCATTAAGCATTTAGCCTCCAGCATCTAGCATCCAGCATCTCGCCTCCAGCCTAAATAACGATCAATGGAATTAAACATTCTCACCCTCTGTTACCTCATCGGTTCAATCACTTTTATAGTTGGTTTGAAGATGTTGTCGAATCCGGCAACGGCAAGAAAGGGGAATTTATTGGCAGCAGGCGGTATGACTATCGCTATTGCAGGGACTATCTTTTTGTATGAAGAAGATGGACATAAGCTCGGTAACTATATCTGGATATTCTCCGGATTGGCAATCGGTAGTATTGTGGGTGTATTAGCCGCCAAGAAAGTGAAGATGACAGCGATGCCGGAAATGGTGAGTCTGTTCAATGGTATGGGTGGCGCTTGTGCGGCATTGATATCTATTACAGAGTTTCGTCATTTGGTGAAAGATTTTAATGCAGCTGATTATGCAGGTGATGGATATCTTTTCTTCTCTCAACTTGATCCCGTTACATTACTTATCATCCTTCTCGGATTGATTATAGGTACGGTTTCTTTTGCAGGTAGTATGATAGCCTGGGGTAAACTGAATGGTAAGGTGAAAGACTTCTCTTTCCCCGGACAACATATCATGAACCTCGTGGTGATGGCATTGATCTTAGGTCTTGCTGGGTATATGATTGCTGCTAGTCCAGCGCAGACCATCATCTTCTTTTATATAATCGTTGTGCTTTCTGTAGTATATGGTGTGATGTTCGTTTTACCAATCGGTGGTGCAGATATGCCCGTGGTTATTTCCTTACTGAACTCCTTTACGGGTGTTGCAGCAGCATGTGGCGGCTTCCTCTACGATAATAAAGTGATGCTGACAGGTGGTATATTAGTTGGTGCTGCTGGTACCTTACTCACCATCCTGATGTGTAAAGCGATGAACCGTTCATTGAAGAATGTATTGATCGGATCCTTTGGCGGTAACAAAGCGGTAGCCGGTCCTGGTGGTGCACAGCAAGGGGCGTATAAAGAAATCTCTCTCAGCGATACAGCCGTGGTAATGAGTTACGCCCAGCGCGTAATGATTGTTCCCGGTTATGGATTGGCGGTAGCACAAGCCCAACATGCCTGCCATGAGTTGGAAAAAATGCTGACAGAAAAAGGAGTGGAAGTGAATTATGCCATCCACCCCGTAGCAGGACGTATGCCTGGTCATATGAACGTATTACTCGCCGAAGCCGATGTTAGCTATGATAAGCTGATGGAAATGGAACAGGCGAATGAATTGTTTTCAAACACCGATGTGGTATTGATTCTTGGAGCGAATGACGTGGTGAATCCAGCTGCAAAAACAGATCCATCATCTCCTATATACGGCATGCCTATTTTGGACGTTGAATTAGCGAAGCATGTAATCGTGAACAAGCGTAGTATGAAGCCTGGTTATGCGGGTATTGAGAATGATCTTTTCTTCATGTTGTTTGGGGAAGACGTCGATGTTGTTGCATGCGAAGAAGAAAGGTGTTAAAGGATCATAGCTGAAATCAAGAATGTTTAGCACGTTCAAGAAGTTGTATAAGTTCAATAGGTTCCAAATCGATTAATTGCAGTCTTCAAGTATTTTATAATAATATAACTGCGGAGACGCAGAGAAGCAGAGGAAAGCCCCCTGCGTCTCTGCGTCTCCGCGGTTAAAAAAACTACAAAGCCCAATCAGCAAACTATTAGTGAGCCCTCTGGAACTTATTGAACCTCTTGAACCTTAGAAGTATGCTCCCCCACCAACTTATACAGTCCTTAGCTACTGCTCCGGGTTTCAGCCAGGATGCCTTCGAAGCCGTCCACACCTCCGGAGAGCAGATAACATCCATAAGGATGAACCCGATGAAGCCCGTGAAGAAAGATTCGGTGTGGGTGAATAAGGTGGATGGGGAAGAGAAACAGCCGGAGATGACTCCGATACCCTGGAGTACGCAGGGCTATTATTTATCCCATCGTCCTTCGTTTACTTTTGATCCATTGTTTCAGGCAGGAGCTTATTATGTTCAGGAAGCATCGAGTATGTTTCTGGAATTGGCAGTACGTCAAACAATGGATGTATCGCAATCGATTCGGGTTTTGGATGCCTGTGCCGCACCGGGAGGAAAATCGACATTATTACAAAGTGTTATTTCAGCAGATAGTTTATTGGTGAGTAATGAAGTGATAAAATCGCGTGCTGCAATTCTGTGTGAGAATATCACCAAGTGGGGTGCGGCGAATGTGGTAGTGACCAATAGTGATCCGCGTGAGTTGGGAAGACTTGAGAATTATTTTGATTTGATTGTGGTAGATGCACCATGCAGTGGCAGCGGTTTATTCAGACGCGATCCGGAGGCTGTTGTGGAATGGAGTGAAGGAGCAGTGGAATTATGCAGTCAACGGCAACAACGCATTCTGGCCGACTTATATCCATCCTTAAAAGAAGAGGGAGTACTCATCTATTCAACCTGTTCTTATTCAGAAGCCGAAGATGAAGCGATCATCGATTGGTTGATGGAAACTTATTCATTAGAATCGATTTCTTTAGAAATAAAAGAGGAGTGGGGCATCATTACAACTTCTTCCCCCAATAAAAAAGGAACAGGCTATCGATTCTGGCCCGATAAAGTGAAGGGGGAAGGATTCTTCATTGCCTGTTTTAGAAAGAAAGAAGGAGGTGAACGCAATGCAAGACCCTTCAAAAAAAATAAGGAGCAGCAATTACCGAAGGCAGAAATGGAATTGTTGCAGCCATTACTGGCCAATTTTAACAATTTGAGTTTTTTCAGACAGGAAGATCGTGTATTCACCATTCCTGCTTCATTGGAACAGGATATATTATTTCTTATTAATTCATCAGTCTATATACGGCAGGCCGGTATATCATTAGGTAAAGCAGGTGGGAAGGAATGGGTGCCAGAACATGCACTGGCATTGAGTAATTATTGCAATCCTGCCCTTGTTGTTGTTTCGTTAAACCGTGAGCAGGCCATACAATATTTACGTCGTGAAGAAGTTCCTTTAGACTGGATCCGGGAGCAGTTACCTGCGGGTTTTAAGCAGGGATGGTCATTGGTACAATTCGAAGGCACCAGCCTTGGATGGATCAAGATACTGCCCAACCGGGTCAATAATTACTACCCTAAAGAATGGCGTATCCTTAATAAGCCGGGTAATTAAATATTTTCAGCATCTTTGCAACAGTAAAGAAATACGCTACCTATGTCAAGAATCAGGATCATTTTACTGGCACTCTTCCTGTTATCCGCTACCGGACTGTTTTCCCAAACCAAAATTCAGGTGCAGGGTGTTTCCCCGTCAATGCATCTGGTGCATACTGTGGCTCCAAAAGAGAACTGGTATAGTGTGGGAAGAACGTATAATATAAGTCCAAAGGAATTGGCTCCCTATAACAATACTTCAATGGATAAACCGCTATCCATTGGTCAGCAGTTGAAGATTCCATTGACCGCTGTAAACTTCACACAAGATGGGAAGAAAGCGGCTGATGAGGTTTTTGTTCCTGTATATCATCAGGTGGCAGAAAAAGAATGGTATTTCCGTATCAGCAATAACTACAACAAGATTCCGGTTGAGACATTGGAGAAATGGAATAATGTAAAGAATGATCAGCTGAAAAGTGGAATGTGGTTAGTGATAGGATATCTGAAAGTGAAGTCGGCTCAATCATCTCTTGCTTCTTTAGGAACAAATAAGATTGTACCTGTTAGTCCATCTGTAACTCCTGCTAAGGAATCAACTGCAGCAGTAGACACAAAGAAGACACCTGTTACTCCACCTGCAATCAAGAAGGAAGAGCCACCGAAGCCGGAGCCAACAAAAGATACAAAGACAGAAGTAGTAAAACCAGATGTTCCCAAACCAGAACCACCCAAGCCAGAAGTGAAAGAAGAGGCGAAGGCTACAGAACCCGTTCCTGTTGCTGTAAGCAATAATGGGGTGCCTGCCAATCATAATGGCGGCGCTTTCAGGAAATGGTTTTCTGATAAAGGTGGAAATACAACAGGCAATGCCGGTATCTTCCGCAGCACCAGCGGATGGAATGATGGAAAGTATTATGCGCTTATCAATAACGTTCCAGTAGGTACCATCGTAAAAGTTACTTTCTCATCTACAAACAAAAGCATCTATGCTAAAGTACTGGGACAACTCCCCGACATGAAAGAAAGCGTTGGATTAGCTGTGAGGATCAGTGATGCAGCGGCTTCGGAGTTGGGGGTGGGGAATACGAAGTTTTATGTGGAGGTTAAGTATTGATGGCTTTTGTGGTTCAAGAAGTTCAATAGGTTCCATATGTTCCATAGGACTTACTAATAGCAGTCTTTAAGTGCTTTTAAATTTTATAACCGCAGAGGAGAAACAAGCAGAGACGCAGAGGGAACTATCTGCGCAACTCTCTGCGCCTCTGCGGTTATTTTTTTAAAATTCCAAGCTGCCAACTATTAGTAGGCCCTATGGAACATATGGAACCTATTGAACTTATGGAACTACTTGGACTTCCTGAACTTTTTATCCTTACTCAAATCTATGATTTCAACTTTCCTGAACTCCACCGGATGACTCTCACTCTGCAAAGAAATATACCCTGAATTCAATAACTGCCCTTCGATTTTATAGGCGGGGTCGTAGAAGGTTACATTGCCGCCACCGGTTTGAGGTTTTTGATATACGAGAACGGTGTCGCCGTTTACGATATGTTTTATTACGGAGTCGCCGAGAACCATTACTTCTGCACGAACCCATTCATCTCCACGATAGGTTTTGGATGTGGAGTTGATACAATGCTCTGTCACCAGTTTTTCTTTCATCACTACATTGGTACCGGGAGTACAGAGATTACAAGTGGTTCTTTCACCTGTTGAATCACCACCTAATAATTGTACTTCTATTGAGATAGGGAAGTCCTGGTTTTTTAGCATGGTGGCAGGTGGCTGACAATGCACCATGATACCACTGTTTCTATAAGCCCATCCTGGTCCGCCGGGGCACTGTGTGCCTACAAAGCGATATTCAACAGCAAAAATATAACTGGAGTAAGGTGTTTTGTAGAAGATATGTCCGAAGCGTTCATCGAATTCCTTATAGCCATCGTAAGAAACTTTCATCACACCATTTTCTACTCGGAAGGTATTGGCGAAATTATCCCCGAGTTCATGTCCTGTGATTTTCACTTTCCATCCTTTCAGGTTCTTGCCATTGAAAAGCTGCTTCCATTTACGGTTATCCTGTGCTGATAGGTTGAGGCAGCTGGCAATTAAAACGAGTACGATTAATTTTTTCATCTATTGTTGGTTTTATTCGAATCGATATCCTCTCAGGAAATCTTCGGTGGTCATTTTTTTCTTTCCTTCTAATTGTAATTCCTTTACGTCGAGCAGTCCGTCGGCGCAAACAAAACGAAGATAAGTTTTGCTATCTGTTTCAAAGCTGCCGATAGGGAGGTTGGCATGTGATGCATTGGCGATTTCACTTCTATAGATTTTCAGCATCTTGCCTTGCAGACTTGTGAAAGCACCTGGAAAAGGCGATAAGCCTCTTATTAGATTATGCACCTGCTGTACCGGTTTTGAAAAATCGATCTTGCAGGTCTCGGTAAAAATCTTTGGTGCATGCGCTATATGTTCCGACATCAGCTGTGGTTGTTCTTTCAGAGTGCCTTCGGTGAGTGCTTTAATGGTTCTTACCAATAAGGCAGCTCCAATATCTTTCATCTTATCATGCACTTCTCCCGCCGTCTCGTTTTCTCCGATGGGAAATGATTCCTGAAGAAGAATATCACCTGTATCTATCTCATGTTTCAGTTTGAAAGTAGTGACCCCGGTTTCTTTTTCACCATTTATAACGGCCCAGTTGATAGGGGCGGCACCGCGGTACTGTGGCAAGAGGCTTCCGTGCACATTTATAGTACCCAATGGAGGCATATTCCAAACTTTCTCAGGCAGCATCCTGAAGGCAACCACTACCTGCAGATCGGCTTTTAGCGATTCTAATTCCGCAATGAATTCAGGGTTGCGCAGTTTCTCGGGTTGTAATAGTTTGAGTGAATGTTCAACGGCGTATTTCTTAACAGCGCTTTCGGTGAGTTTCATTCCACGTCCTGCGGGTTTATCGGGAGCGGTCACAACCCCAACGATATTATATCCGGCCTGCACTAATGCATCGAGAGAGGCTACGGCGAATTCGGGGGTGCCCATGAAGATGATGCGGGGGGTATTCATTGGGGCAAAAGTAGCAAATTGGAGGTTCAAAAGGTTGGAGTTGTTCAATAAGTTCCATAGGGCAAACTAATGGCAGGCCCCGGTGGGGAGGAGATTTAAGTTTATATAATTGCAGAGTCGTTGTTCGACGCAGAGGTAATTGCTGGTATATTATTTAAGCATAAAAAGCTTGTCACAACTAATCAAATCGAAAAGCCTACTATTAGTTTGCCCTATGGAACTTATTGAACAACTTGAACCTATTAACTGACTTGTGATTTGTCAAATTCCCAAAAATTCCCATTAGATTAAGTACCTTGTTTCCCCCGAACATTCAATCCGCACATGATTAAGGTATTCATAGTAGATGACCACTATATGGTGGTGGAAGGCATCCGATCCTTGTTGCATCTTGAAAAGGATATAGATCTAATAGGCTCTGCCGCCTCTATCGCTGCTGCAAAAGCATTCCTGAAACAGAAACAACCCGATGTAATTTTATTGGATATAAATCTTCCTGATGGGAATGGGATTGATTTGTGTAAAGAGATACGTGCCAAGTGGCCATCTGTTTTTGTATTGGGACTAAGCACTTTCAACCAGGAAAGTTTCATTAAGAATATGATGGATAATGGTGCTTCGGGATATATACTTAAGAATGCCACCCAGCAGGAATTGAATGAAGCTATACATCAGGTGGCTGCCGGAAAAACCTATCTCGGATTTGAAGTGGCAAAGACATTACAGGCTGCCCAGCAAAAAGTCAAAACGAAATCGTTCTTGGAAAACGTGAAAAAGAAGTTCTTAACTACATAAAAGACGGATTCACCAATGGTGAAATATGCCAGAAGATGGGCATCAGCATCAATACCGTTGATACCTACCGTAAAAGTCTTTTAGCGAAGTTGAATGCGAGGAATACGGCGGAGTTGATAAAGGTGGCGGTGGTGAGGGGGTTGATCACTTTTGAGTTATAGGCCTTATTAATGTTCAAGAAGTTCAATAGGGTTAAAGGTTCCAAAGGGCCTACTGATGGCAGGCAGTTTGGAATTTTAAAATATAACCGCAGAGGCGCAGAGACGCGGAGGTATTCCTCTGCGTCTCTGCGCCTCTGCGGTTAATAAATCTTATCAAACAAACTGCTAACTATTAGTAGGCCCTTTGGAACCTATGGAACCTATTGAACTTCTTGAACTCATTCTTCATACATTAAATACTTCGCTCTAACCTTCTTAAACTCTTCCAGCCCAGGTTTCCACGACTCACGTATCTCATCAGCCGATAAACCAGCTTTCAGTTGTTGCCATAAATCGTTATTGCCAGAGAGCTTGTTGAAGAAAGATTCTTCCATTTTTCCGGAGGAGGGGAGGATGAAGAATTTGTCTTTATCGGGGAAAAGTTTATAGGCATCGATGAGGTATTGCAATTCTATTCTTCCTCCTAATTTCTTGCGAACGGTTTCGGGGTCGCCGCCAACATTCCATCCATAACATACCAGTCCGTAGTTTTTGGAGCTTTTAGCACCTTCTGTTGGATTGGGGGTGAAAGAGTATAATGTTTTTGGTAAGGAAGGATGACCGAATACCTGGAAAGGAGTAGCTGTACCACGACCTTCACTCAATACCGTTCCTTCGAAGAAACAAGTGGAAGGATAGAGATAGATGGAGGCCATATCGGGTAAGTTAGGTGATGGCCTTACTGGAAGTTGATACAAACTTTTATGGGTATAGTTACCGCATTTGATAATCTGGAAATGGAAAGGAGTGTCTTTTGAATTCTGCGCTGTTTTATAATAAGCGAATCTTTCATTTGCTTTTGCACTCAGCCATTTTTCTCCGGCAATCATCATGGCATATTCAGCAATGGTCATTCCATATACAACAGGTATTGCCTGACGGCCAATAAAAGATCGATACTTAAGATCTAGTACGGGGCCATCAACATAAAAACCATTCGGGTTAGGACGGTCCAGTATCATCAATGGTTTACCTGCTTCAAAAGCGGCATTCATGAATTCTTCCAGGGAAGAGATATAAGTATAGAATCTTGTTCCTACATCTTGTATATCGAAGACCAACAGATCCACTTTGCTGAAATCTTCTGCTGAGGGCACTCTTTTGCTGCCATATAATGACACCACAGGGATACCTGTTTTCTCGTCGATATAGTTACCTACTTTTTCACCGGCACTGGCCGTTCCTCTGAATCCATGTTCGGGTCCGAAAATGAGGGTGATATCGACGCCCCGTTTGCGGAGGGTATCTACCAGGTGGGTATTACCTACCATGGAGGTCTGGTTGGCGAAAACTCCGATACGTTTTCCTTTCAATAAGGGAAGGTAAACGTCGATCCGGGAGGCTCCGGGCAGTATGGTCTGGGAGGCTGGGGCATCGGCCTGTTTCACGGTTTTCTGCGAGAAACAATTGCTGAACAATACGCTACAAAGGCTAACAATCAGGAGGGTCTTTTTCATGCTGTCGATTTCGATGTTGGGATGATAATCAGGCATCAAAGATGCGGATTCTTTTTGCACCTGAAGGTACCGTTTATCAGGAAAACTTTTCGTCAGAAAGCCGATATTTCGGCTTATTTTGCGGCCGTTTATTCATTGATTTTTCTCCCGCCAAAACACATTTCAGCAACACACCCAAAGGTTGCCAAAGGCGCCAAGCAGGAATCGAATTGATGATCCAAATTTAACAACCAAACAAGTTAGCATGCAACAAGTGAAAAGCGGCGATACCGTAAAGGTACATTACCACGGACGCCTTACTACAGGAGAAACTTTCGATTCTTCAGAAGGTCGTGAACCACTGGAATTCCAGGTGGGTGGCGGAATGGTCATCAAAGGTTTTGATGATGGTGTTACCGGAATGGTAGTAGGTGAGAAAAAAACAATCAACATCCCTGTTGAAGAAGCATATGGTCCAACTCAGGAAGAAATGCTGGTAGAATTCCCTCTCAACCAATTCCCTCCCGATCTGAAACCAGAAGTGGGAATGCCATTGACAATGACTACAGCACAAGGACATCCAGTTCAAGTGGTAATCGTTGAGCTCCGCCCAGAATCTGTAATCCTCGATGCCAACCATCCTTTGGCTGGTAAAGATTTGATTTTTGATTTGGAGTTGGTGGAGATTGTGGGGGCGAGTCCATTGATCATCATGCCATAATCTTAGTTGGTTCAAGAAGTTCAATAGGTTCCAGAGGTTACCCCCCGATAATCCGCCGCGGCGGAGGAGCTAGATCGATCATGAATACTAAATAATACTAGTATTAATTATAAAGAGAAAGCCGTTAGTTTGAAACTATCGGCTTTCTCTTTATAATAAGTTCTAACTGTAGATTATTTACATATTAGACCTAGCTCCTCCGCCGCGGCGGATTATCGGGGGGTAACCTCTGGAACCTATTGAACTTATTGAACCTACTTTCGGTATCCACCATCCCAACCAAACCCCACACAATCCCCAACTCAACACCGCATCCATCAAATTAATTGCCGCACCAGGGAATTTATACCAAATATATTCGGAGTAGGGGATGAACATAAATCCTATCAATCCTACGAATATGGAACTGAGTAAGATGGTGCTGAAACCTGGATTGGGAATTTTTTACCAATATCCAGCAGAGTAAGAATACAGCAAGGATTTGAGTCAGTAAACCACGAACAATATTAGCACCCATGTTCATGTCGTAAGATTTGTGATAGGAAACGACAGCCCAGGGTTTGCCTTTATTGGTTTCTCCAAACTTGGTCATATCATCCATGCTGGCGTCAGCTGGAAGATTTGGTAAGAGGTATTGTCCATCCTCTGAAAAATGAGAAGAGAGGTTATTTAAGATACTGTCTTGCGAAGTAGTGTATTGATAACTTTTGGCGTGAAGATTTAAGACAGTCCATGAAAGTGTTTGCCAGATAAAGACAAGCAGGCCGCCGACAAGGGCGCCGATGAGTAGCTTTTTCATGCAAGTTGAGTTTTGGTTGAGATAAAAGTTACCATTTTTTGAATACCCTTCCAAGAATAAATCAGATATCCGGTTGCAGATAGGGTTTTACGGCAAGTTCAGTAACTTGCCCACTCAAAATCAAGGCCATATTATGTTTGATAATTATGCGTTTACGGTGAAAGACCGCTTCCTTCAATATGTTCAGATAGATACCCAAAGCAATCCCGATTCTACCCATACCCCTTCCACTGAAAAGCAAAAAGACCTGGGCCGGTTGCTGGTAAAAGAGTTACTGGCACTCGGATTATCTGATGCCCACCTGGATGAATGGGGCTATGTATATGCTACTATTCCATCAAACAGTGATAAGAAGGTGCCGGTAATCTGTTTCTGTTCTCATATGGATACTTCAAGCGATTGCAGCGGTACCGGTGTAAAACCTATTGTGCATGAGAATTATGATGGTTCTCCAATAATATTGCCTGATGATGCTACACAGGTGATTACCATTGAAGAGCATCCATACCTTAATGAACGAATCGGTGATACTATCATCACAGCCTCAGGTACAACTCTGTTAGGAGCTGATGATAAAGCAGGTATTGCCATCATAATGGATCTTGCTTCTTACCTATTACAACATCCGGAAATAAAACACGGTACTATCAAGATACTCTTCACTCCCGATGAAGAGATTGGTCGCGGTGTAGATAAAGTGGATATGAATAAACTGGGGGCCGATTTCGGTTATACATTAGATGGAGGAGAAAGAGGTTCGCTGGAAGACGAGAATTTTTCAGCCGATAGTATGAAGGTAATCTTCAAAGGCATCAGTGCCCATCCGGGTTCAGCAAAAGGGAAGATGGTGAATGCGATAAAAGTGGCTACCTATTTCCTGGAATTGTTACCAAAAGATGAACTGACGCCAGAGAGTACGGATGACAGATATGGATTTGTTCATCCCGTTCATATGGAAGGAGGAGTAGAGCAGGCGACAGTACAATTCATCATCCGCGATTTCTATACTCATAAACTGGCGGCCTATGAAAGTTTTCTGAAAGACAGGGTGGAAGAATCTTTGCAACAATTCCTGGGGCAACGGCAGAAATATTCATCAATGAACAGTATCGAAACATGAAGGAAGTGCTCGATCAGCATCCGCATGTGGTAGCTTATGCCAGTCAGGCTATTGAAAGAGGCCGGTTGTGTAACACGCACTGCAGGAATTAGAGGCGGAACCGATGGGGCTCGCCTGTCATATATGGGCTTGCCTTGTCCTAATATTTTCACCGGCGAAATGGCCCTCCATGGCAAACATGAATATGTAAGCGTTCAGGATATGCAGAAGAGCGTGGAGACATTAGTTCACTTAACAATGATTTGTGAAGAACAAGCGTCCTGATACCATCAAATCTGTATCTTAATCAAATAATAGCCATATGCAAGAAATGCTAACCCATTATTGGTGGGTATTGGGAATAATAGTCATCCTTTTTTTGGGACTCAAAACCATCAATCAGGGAACTATTGGAGTAGTAACAGTATTTGGTAAGTACCAACGGGTGCTGAAGCCGGGACTGCGTTTACTCATTCCATTTATAGAGACCATCTACAAGAAAATAAGCATACAGAACCGTTCTGTGGAAATGGAATTCCAGGCGGTAACAGCCGATCAGGCGAATGTATATTTCAAGAATATGCTTCTGTATTCGGTACAGAATGCTGAAGAGGAAACCATCAAGCGGGTGGCCTTCAAATTCATTGGTGAGCGCGACCTGATGCAGGCCCTCACCCGTACCATTGAAGGAACTATCCGTTCTTTTGTGGCTACCAAAAAGCAAGCGGAAATATTAGGTCTTCGCAAGGAGATCGTTGAATATGTAAAAGGACAGATTGATCATCTTTTGGAAGACTGGGGTTATCATTTGCTCGATTTACAAATCAATGATATCACATTCGATAAAGTGATTCTTGATTCCATGAGTCGGGTCGTGGCATCCAATAACCTGAAAGCTGCTGCCGAAAACGAAGGACAAGCTTTATTGATTACAAAAACAAAAGGAGCTGAGGCAGAAGGAAATGCCATCAAGATTGCGGCTGAAGCCGAGCGTCAGGCAGCTCAGTTAAGAGGACAAGGTGTGGCGCTCTTCCGTGAAGAAGTGGCCAAGGGTATGAGTCAGGCAGCTGAACAAATGAAACAAGCGAATCTCGATACGAATGTGATCTTGTTCAGTATGTGGACAGAAGCGATAAAGAATTTTGCAGAAGTAGGTAAGGGTAATATTTTCCTGGATGGAAGCAGTGAGGGAATGCAGAAAACGATGAGTCAGATTATGGGGATGATGGAGATGAAGAGGGCTTCTGGGAGTCGGGAGGATTGAGTCAGAGGATTGAGTCGGAAGTCAAAGTCGGGAGTCGGGAGTCAGTCCGCCGTGGCGGATGAGTAGGGGAGTTAGGGTAGGGAAGTAGGGAAGGAGTGGCTTGTTTTTTGTAATAGTTGTGTAGTTGTGGAAATTTTTAGTTTGTTGCTATTTTTCCACTGAAATAGATGTGTAGTAGTTAAAATCTTTATATATGAAAAAGAGTGCTTTTTACCTTGTTGGGGTGTTGATGATGGGTTTGGTGATAGTTGTGGGATCATGTTCGAAAAAGAAAGATGTGGGGTCGGGATTGTTGATGATTGTGAATGCATCACCGGCATTTGGTCCTTTGGATGTGAATATTGATAGTAAACTGGTTAGTGGTAGTGGTCTTGCTTCGCCGGGAAATACTGCCTATACTCCGATACTTGAAGGATCGCATCAGGTGAGGGTATTGAATGTTGGGGGCACTACCAACCTTGTAAGTTTAACACTGACTACTATAGCTAATGCAAATCAGTCCTTATATTTTTACGACAGACCAAGTTCAATACAACAGTTTGCAGTAGAGGATAATTATTCAACGCCTACAGCGGGACAATGTAATATCCGCTTCTTTAATCTGGCACCAAGTACTCCTCAGCTTGATTTGGGAACAGTATCAGGTGCAACCTTCACACCATTGTATACAAACAGGGCATTTGAAGTAAGTACAAATGCCGCAACCAATGCCGTATTCACTTCCATCGCAGCCGGCACCTATAACTTCGATATGCGCGTAAGTGGTACAGGCGCATCAATAGCTACATCCAATAATGTGGTATTGCAAAGCGGAAAGACTTATACCATTTATGCAAGAGGCGTATCAGGAAGTCTGGTGAGTCCTTTGGGATTGACTTTTATTGAGCATTAATTGAAAATCAACTATCGATTAATGTTCGAAGAGGCATACACTTCCTCCCACCCATTCTTTGTCCTTATTATATCGTACCCCGATCATCTTTCCTTTACTTAAGCGGGAAAGGTTGATAGCTGCTTTCGGACGGTCCCATCCTTCTTTCCAGATATACATCATTCGTATTTCTGCTTTGGCTGGTTCGTCGGGAGTTACAATAACATCAGCATATTTCACTTTTTTCTGTAAGATCCAGTTCTCAGGGTCTTTCACTTTTTCTATATCTGCTGAAGTCACATCAATTACAACACCTTGTCCTGCGAAACTGAATAAAGGTTTCAATACATAGTTTTCCAAATCTGTCGGCAACTGCTTAATCTCATTCAGGAAAAAGTTGCTGGCACATAAGGATGCTTTATAAATGGCAGCGTGAATTTACTGATGCGATAGAACCAGTTGGGATGAGGAATCCATTCAACATCGAGATCCTGAGTAATGGCAGGGAATTTTCCTAACTTATCTGCATTGGCATGAAGATCGTCGAAGATAACCCTGTTGTATATGCGTTTGATATGGGTTTTCTTACCCGTATCAGGATGCATATAATATAATTTCTTTCCTTCCTGTATCAGTTCGGTGATACATACCGGAACAATTCCCAGATAATCCTGCGTGCAATAGAAATCAATCCTTGTTTTTTGTTCGTGAGGTTTTATTTCAAGAAGTATTACGTTCTCGGTTTCATAAGGTCCTACAATCAATTCCTTCAGGTCTTTCAAATAAGATTCCCTGTTATAGTCTCCCAGATACTGAGTGAAATTAGAAGGGATGTCAAAATGTTTATAGAGTACATCTGGATAATACACCTGGAATCCGAAGAGTGTAGGGAAGCCCTGCATCTCTATCAGTTGAGGTTCCAGTTCATTATCGCTATTGATGCAGATACCGAAATCGAAGGCGATCATATGGGCATGATCATTCTGATTAGGAACAAGATCCGAAGGGGAATAGCCCTATCGGTCATACTCTTGAAAGAAGGATCAGTAATGATATCGATGATGCTTTCGCAAGCGGCAGTAATTTTTCTCCAAACCCCTTATCAATAAACACCGGTGTTTCCGCCACCCTGAACTCAATTGCACCCGGATGTTTGCTATGCAGGTCTTTCAAAACGCTTCATATCTCTCTTTTGTAAAACTGGAGTTGAAGGATTGTCGCAGTTGGGGGATCATTGTTGGAGTTTGTAATGTAAGATACTGAAAAAAGCTTGATGCGGGAGGGTGGATGCTAGAGGCTAAATGCTGGATGCTTGATGCGGTATGTACGAGGCTTTTATTTGAAACTTGTGTCTTCGCAAAGGCATATTTTGGATACTATATTAAGCATCTAGCATCCAGCATCAAGCATCAAAGAAGACTTTAAGAAATTAGGAATTATGTGCGAATACGTAAACAGAATCTTATCCGGATCATTCAAATGATCAATCATACTCTTCCACTTATCAAACCCATAGCTATCGATAACAGTTTGGCGTTTGTCGTCGCGTTTGAGGTACATGGTCATACCGATGGCATCGGCTTCGGGATGGAATTGGGTACCGATCATATACTTGTTGAAGCGGATGGCCATTACGGCTCTTTCTAGTGGTACATGAGGACGTTCCTTCTCAATACACAAAAGGGTAGCACCCATTTCGCGTAATCTGTTATGATGTGGTTTTATAACCTGGTAGTCGCGGCTATCCACTGCATAAAAAGGATCATTCAATCCATGGAAGAGGGATTCTTCTTTGGCACTTTCTAAAAGATGTACTGGGAATACGCCAAAAGCGGTGGACTTGCGTTTGGCAACATCGGCAACCTTGTAGTGGCGACAAGCTAACTGGAAAGAGTGGCAGATGAATAGAACATGTTTCTTGGAAGCATTGTTATCATCTTTATTATACGCCTCTACTTTTTTCAACCAGTGGAAATATTGATTTTCCCATTCAGTGCCTTCACTATCGAGGGGAGAACCGGGTCCGCCGCTGGAAATATATATGTCGTAGCTGAGGTCTGGAACCTTTAAAGCCTTCCTAACATCAAATTCTTCCCTAACCAATTCGAGGCCGTTGGTATCGGCATAGTAATCCAACAATTCGCGGATACACCTCATGCCTTGATTCTCAACGCCTTCGTAAAGGTCAAGGATAGCTACTCTCACAGTCTTTTTTGGGGTCGGGAACATGGGCGCGAAAGTACGTAAAAGTCGGGAAGACGGGAAGACGGGAAGACCGAAAGTCCGGAAGTCGGTAGGGTCTGATAGTTGAAGAGTCTCATATTCAAGTCCGAGGACTCTGAATGATGAAAAGTCTGAAGTTTAAGTCCGCTGTGTTTGGACTTTAGAAAGTTCGAATTTTAAGTCCGTGCAAGAAATCTCTGAATCTTCTCCGCCGCGGCGGAAAAGGGTGTGGCTCCGAAGGATATTTTTGTATTAAGACGAAAAGTTATTTTTAATCCGAAATCGTTATTGGATTCTTTTTAATTGCTCCATCACTGGTAAAATAATTGTTGTGGTATAAATAGCTGGAAAAGTAAAAGCAATTGAATTTTAGGATCTATGTTATTGGCCTTTTTTTTCCTCAAAACTACATTCGAAGCGACACAATTCTCCGCCGCGGCGGAGAAGTTTCGGATGATACCTGAAGACTTGTTGAGGTACAATCTCCAAATTTCAAACACCGCGGACTCAAATATCAGTCACTCCAATAATCAGAAACAACGGACTTGAATGAAAGTGTCTTCAACAATCAAACGCAACGGACTTTCGGTCTTCCCGACTTCCCGACTAAAACCTACTTCACCAACGCCTCCATCATCCTCTCCGCCACCAACCTATTCCCCTTCTCATTCAAATGCACTCCATCGCTGGTAAGAATGCCTTGGGTTTTATTATCTGGGTTATTGGCAATATTATAGTCGAGGAACTTTTTGAAGATCGATGATCATTAATTATTGTTTAGGCGATGTTTCGTATGATGCCTGCGTGAGTGTTGAGGTCGCCGTTGTTTTTGGCGAATACAATATTTGTTGATCGCCATCGTTTTTTCGCCGATGGCAGCTGGAGTGCAAAGCAGTACAGTTATATTTTTTGCTTTCAGCTTTTTGATAATGGCATTATAGAACTGTTCGAACTTATCTGCATCGGTTCCTGTTCCATGAGATCTTTTATGCCATACATCATTTACGCCCACCCATATGACAACTGTTGTCGGATTTTTTGCCAGTACATCATCTTCCATACGTAAATACAAATCATACACTTTGTTTCCGCCAATACCCGCACCGGTTAATTGGTATTGATCGCTCAATCCTTTTTGTTTGAGCATATCATTCATCATAACAATATAGCCACCGGGTTGAGCACCTGCCTGAGTGATAGAGTCACCGAAGAATACGATATGTTGTTTTTTCTGGGGCATAGTAATAGGCGATGATAGCCATCATTCGTAAATAACAAAGAACTGTACAGTAATTTTCATATAGAAGTTGTAAGTCCTAAAACTACTGATTTGCCCCGTCCTAAAAAAATCAGATAAGCTTATGCAGCATGGCATATTTTACTAGAGCCGCAGTATTGCGTACATCAAATTTGGCGAGGAGATTTTTGCGATGGGTATCAACTGTTGTTGTACTTATAAATAACCGGCTGGCGATTTCAATATTGGTGAGTCCTTCTGCAATCAGTTCCAGTACTTCTTTCTCTCTTCTGGTAAGAACGGGTATCTGTGCATCGGCATTCTTCCGGAGCGTTTGCGATACATCATCACTTAAATAAACCTTTCCTTTCAAAACGGTTTGGAAGGCTTCCATCAGTTCTTCCTGAGTGGCATTCTTCAAAACATAACCAGATGCTCCGTTTTCCATCATTCGTTGAATAAAGCTCTGCTGGTTGAAAGTGCTTAATCCGATGATAAATGCAGATGGATATTTCTCCCTTACTTCTTTGCATAAATCGATACCACTCATATCGGGCAGATTGATATCCATCAATATGATGTCCGGCTGTTGTTTCTGTAAAAAAGCCAGACAAGAAGCCGCCGTTGAGGCATGTCCCATCCATTCAATCGTCTTTTCTTCCTGTAAAAGCGAGCGAATGCCTTCAATTACCATGTAGTGGTCGTCGACGATGAAGATTTTTGTAGTTGTCATTGTGGTGTCTAAAATTAAGGGAAAAAGCTTGATGCTAAATGCTAGATGCTTAATCAGTTTCCAATACCAGTTACGTTCGAAGACAAAAGTTTCGGCTAGCAGAAAACTAAGCATCTAGCCTCCAGCCTCCAGCATCATGCCTGAAACAAAGAAAACCATAAAGCCCCGATCCAGAATCCCCTTTTTAGGTGAATTTATCTTCTCCGAACTTATTGCACATTTGGGTGGCCCTTTATTCCAATCCTGATCAACCTGCCGGGTTTTTATCGATAACTAATTACAATACGTTTTATGAAATATATCTTTTGTCTGCTATTGGGCATGATAGCTTTAAATGGATTTAGCCAGAATGTTGGGATAGGAACAGTGACTCCGGTGACAAAGCTTGACGTTGCTAGTGGAAATAACTGGGATCTGGTGAATGGAGAAGGAGATATGCGTGTAGGTAATGTAACTTATCGCCTGAAGTTTGGATTGGCAACTGGTTCCGGTGCAGGCGCTGCCGGTATCATGCAATTTGGTGCGCCTGGTGGATATAACGTTTTATCATTAGGATCACAAAGAGGAATCTATTGCAATTAAATGGTGGAACCTCGGACGACTGGGTATTGGGACTGATAACCCGTCAGGGAAACTTGAAATATATTCTGGACCTGGAGTGCCTCAACAAGTGCTTACACAAACAAGTACCGGCGATTTTTCAAGAATCCGGTTTAGGAATGGGAATAGCCTGGTCAATACCCGCTATTGGGATATGCAGCTTTCATTGCGCCAACCGGGCCGTTGATGATCGTCTTAATTTTTTTAGTCCTGTAGGCGGTAATATATTCTTGGTTTTGTCTGGTACTGGAGCTGTTTATTTTAATGGGAATGCAGGTAATGCAGGACAAGTCCTTAAATCTGGAGGAGCGGCTGGAGCAACTGTTTGGACAGAGCCTGGGCCATGTATACAGCAGTACCTAATCCATCCCCTTATGTGATGATGCTCGATAATATTCCGGATATGTATACGCGAATGTGAGTCATACCATAAATCTGAATGTACCAAGTACTGTTTTGATTTCTGCTTCCTTTAATGCTGATGTTACCTCATGTGCTTTCTGTGGTGCCGGTGTTAACCAGATTACAATGATCATTGACGGAACAGAATTGAGTAATAAACCTTTCTTTCTTACAGCTCCCAGTGGCGGTTTGACTAATGTAACAATCAGCAATTATCCGATTTCAATGGCAGCTGGACAGCATACTATTCAATTCAAAGCAAACCATATCACACCCTCTACAAATACTGGTGTGCAGGCGATTTATAGTACTATAATTGTAAAACCTAACTAACATGAAAGCTTTACTTTTTTCCGTAATCTTTATTTTATCAATTAATGTTTCAGTTCAATCTCAAAATGTAGGTATAGGCACTACAACCCCTGTAACTAAATTAGATATCCTCAGTGGTAATAACTGGGATGTGGTGAATGGGGAAGGGGATGTGCGTATTGGAAATTCTACCTATCGGTTGAAAATCGGATTGGCGACCGGAGGCGGAGGAGCTGGTGCAACATCCATTATGCAATTTGGCCAGCCGGGTGGGTATAATGTATTATCATTAGGTTCTCAGGGTAATAATATTTTACAATTAAATGGAGGGTCTAATAGTGCTGGTATTGGAACTGATAATCCTGCAGGAAAATTGGAAGTGACTTCCCTTAGTGGTACCCCACAATTGATGATTACACAACAGGGTACGGGTGATTATGCGCGCATAAGGTTTCGTAATGGGAATACAGCTGCTACCACGCATTATTTTGATGCAGCTGCCTATATTTCCTCAACAAGTGTAAGCGGTGATAAATTGAGTTTCTTCCATAATACAGCCGGAGATGTGCTTACTCTTACTGGCGATGGCTTTGCCGGTATCGGTACTAACACACCAACGGGTCGTTTGGAAGTAGCCAGAAATACAGCAATACCACAAATCATAGCTACACAAACGGATGGCAATGAATATGCACGGTTTCGTTTAAGAAACAATAACTCAGTAAGCAATAACCGAAATTGGGATTTGGGTGGATTTATTTCCTCAGGTGCTGCTTCAGCCGACCGTTTTGTAATATATAATCCTGGTGCTGGTAATATACTTACGATAACCGGAGATGGGCTGACAGGACTGGGTACCAATACACCTGGAGGCAAGCTTGATATTACATCAACCAGTAACTCTCCGCAATTACAATTATTCCAGGGCTCAACAGGTGATTATGCGAGGCTGAGATTGAAAAATGGTAACACTACAGCCAACACCCGTTATTACGATATGGCTGCCTTTATTTCCGCTACCGGTGTGGCAGATGACCGTTTAAATTTTTTCAATAATGGGAAAGGTGATATTCTGGGATTGGCAGGTAATGGTGCCTATTATGTGAATGGGAATGCCGGCTTGCCCGGTCAGGTATTGAAATCTGCTGGTCCCAATGGCGCTGCCACCTGGGTGGATCCGGTTCAAGCTGTTAAGACAGATGTGGCGAGTCTCTCTTTTGCCAATAATGAAGCAGCTTCCGATAAGCCATTCAGTGCAGGGGGAACAGCTAACATTACCTGTAACCAGAACAGCTTGTTACTTATTTCAGCACATATGACTGGCTATAATTTAATGAGCGGCTGTCCAATAATCGGAAGCTGTATCACAACAGCTGAAGTTAAAGTTTATGTAGATGGCGTTGAAAAAAATGTCTCAAACTGGGGCCTCGCCTATCATGTTGAGGGAAATTGGGATAAGTATACAGATATGGAATTAAGTAATGCGCTCTGTTCTGTAGGTCCAGGTACTCATACTATTGAGCTGAGGGTTAATCGTAACGGAACATTTCCATTTTCCGTTTCACTGGCCTATATGTCTGTAATGTCTATCCCACAATAAAAAAGGTGGAGTATTTTGCTGGCAGGTAGCAGGTATTCAGGACAGGCTGCATTCAATTAATACGGAGCAGCCTTTTCCTTCCTGAGATTCGATGTGTAACTGACCTTTCAGTAATTCGACCCGGTGCTGAATATTGGTCCAGCCGATTCCGCTGGTTTTGCTAAGGGAACCCGGATCGAATCCTTTGCCATCATCTTCAACGGTCATGCTTAAGTGATTATCATTGAGGCCGAGTTGAACAAAGGCGTGTTTGGCTTCTGCATGTTTCAGGGTATTGTTCAGCAATTCCTGAACAATGCGGAAAATGGTGATGGCATTCGATTGCGGAATCTCTCTTCCTTCCAGTCCAATGGCATCATACGTTATTTTCAGGGCACCAGTTTTGTTGATCTGTTGGCATAACTCACCGATGGCTGTATTCAACCCATATCGCGACAGTACTTCCGGCATCATATTATGCGCCAACCTTCTCATTTCTATAATAGACTGGTCGAGCATTTCCATCCCTCGTTCATAATAGGCACGGCTTTCGGTGGCTTGAAGGTCCTTTCCTTGGACCGTCTGGAATGTATATTTAATACCGGAAAGCATACCACCCAGTCCGTCATGAAGGTCCTTGGCCAGCCTTGTTCTTTCCTGTTCTTCCCCTTTTAAAATAGCTTCTGTAGCGGTTAGTTTTTTCTCCATTTCCAGTTCAGTAATCTGTTGCTCATGCATCTTTTGCTTTTGGCGATAGTTTCTATAGCCAAGAGTGATAATGATGAACAATACAATAGCAGCAGCAATCAACAAATAGTTAATGATATTTTTTTGTTGGAGGGATAGCTCCTGGATTTTGCTTTCCTGCTCCAGCTGACGGATCATGTTTTCTTTTTTTTCACTTTGGTACCGGGCATCATAAAGAAGAATACGGTTGTGGTTTTGGATGCCTATAATACTGTCGGTGAGTAATTGTTGCTGGGTGCGTAATTCATAGGCTTTTTTGAAATTTCCTTTCTTCTCATAATAGTCACTCCATTCATTCAGGAGTAGCCTTAGTTTAGGAAGATAGTTGTACTTCCTTCCCGTATCCATGGCAATATTTAAGTAGTGTTCTGAAGAATCAATTCTATTCGTTTCAAGATAAATCTGCCCGATAGCAGCAGCCTCATCAACTATATAATAAGGATCACCATAATTCTTTGCATGGTCATAGGCTTTCTGATGTTCTGTTAGTGATTGAGGTAATTGCTTTTTGAAGTAATAGTATTCAGCTGATGCATTATGATAGTAAATGATGGATAAGGCGGTACTGTCTTTTAAAAGTATGCCTGCATCCCGAAGGTATCTAATACCATCAGCCTGCTGTTTGAGTTTAAATGATACTGCAGCTGCTCTGGCGGTTGATAAAAGTCGTTGCTCATAATTTAATGTCCCTGGTGCGTATGTTACACTTTTTGCCAGGTAGGTTTTCGCCTTATTCCATTCAAGGATATCGATATAGATAAAGGCCATATTGAAATAAGCTGTAAGTAGAGAGGTTGAGTCTTTTAGTTTCTCCAATATGTCGATTCCCTTCGTGTAATTAAGTTGGGCATTTTCAAGATCATTTAAAAGGGAATAAGTGCCACCGAGATTGATAAGCGTATTGGCCACTCCGGTGATACGCAGAATGGAATCTGTCATAGTGCGACAAATCTTCTCCGTCTCTTCATCGTACAGGATGGAATTGATATAATCCCCTTTTCGGAAATATAAGGCGCTTTGTGCCTGTGTTGCACTTGCCTGTAAGTATATCCAATTCTTGTTTTTCGCTTCTGTCTTTACTCTTTCGAGAATGTCAATAGCTTTTTTAAACTCACCAATACTGATTTTCTTGGCATATTCTTTTTCGTAATAAAGCCTTAATGAATCAGTACTGCTCTTATTTATAAGTTGCAGGAGGCTGTCTGCCGTATAGGATTGAGAAAATGC
>JBGAQE010000257.1:0-2599 GCA_044220885.1 Chitinophagaceae bacterium | reverse complement strand
TATCCATAATTTACCTTTTTCGTCAGGGATAATATCTACTACCAGATTGTTGTTAAGACTGTTGTTGTTTTTTGGGTCATTTCTCCATACTTTTTCTTGCTTTGTTTTCAGGTTTTTCCTTACGAATCCATTTTCTGTTCCGAACCATAAGTTGGTACCATCTGGTTCCAGGTAAAATGAATTGACTGATTCCTTATACTCGTAGTATGGGATTTTTGTTTTTCCATTATTGACTGCATATAGGCTTCCATTTGGTGTGCTTAGCAAAAATTTCCCATCTTGAGTTACAAGTTGCCTGAAAGCACCATTATCTGTAAAACCACTCAGAGTGTCTTTATATAAATCCGATTTACCTTGAATGTTCGTGGAAAATCCATAGTGGGTATTCTTTTTAGATACAGGGTCGTAGCAGTTGATGCCTCCAAAAAGGGAGCCTATCCAGATTTTTCCCTTCTTATCCTCTGTAATGAAACTAATAAAATCTTCTTTCGGAACTTCGGTATGAGGTAGTGAACTAAGTTTAGTTGGATCAGATGGATCATACGGAAATCTTGTAAAAAGACCTGTTTTCCTGTCAAACTGATATAACCCATTATCTTTTGAACCTACCCATAAAATTCCCTTACTATCTTCAAATACTGCAGTTACATTTGGATTTTGCAAACTAGTTGGATTTTTTGGATCCGCTTTATAATGAGTGAATTTCCCTGTATTCTTTTCAAACATATATAAGCCACCTAAAAAGTCGGGTTTGCCTCCAAAAGGCTCCCCAAAGGCCAGCCAAAGATTTCCTGCTTTATCTTCTGTGATTTGGAATAGAGGAGTGTTCTGTTGTGGAATATTCTGTTTGATATCTAGTCGGAAATGTGTAAATTTTCCAGTAGCTGGGTCTAGTTTTTCAATTCCTTGATATGATCCAATCCACAAACCTCCATCGCGATCAATGAATACTGCAGTTAGTGTATCGTTCATTAGGCTGGTGGAATCTTTTTTACTATGCCTGAAACTTTTGAAAGTATTTGTTGATGGGTTGAAACTTATTAACCCTTTATCAAAAGAAGCAAGCCATAAAATGCCTTTGGCATCTATCTGCATGCTTAAGATTGTATTACTAGGAATTGATTTTGGGTTTTCCGGGTTATATTTAAATTGTATAAACTCTTTTCCGTCGAACCTCATTAACCCTTTACTATCACTAGTGAACCAGATATAGCCCAGATGATCTTGTGCAATAGTGCCTATAAAACCAAATGAATTATTTGATTTATCAGTTATTTTATTGAATTGTTCCTGTTGGGCCATTACTCCTGATGTCATCAGGATGATTATAATAAAAGCCACTATTCTTAATCGGATCATAATCTGTTTTTAATTGATCGGAATTTCAATGGTGAATTTTGCACCTGAAATCAGTTCCGGATTATCCTTATCAATGATATTCGTTGCTGTTAAATTGCCTCCATGCGATTTGATGATATCATAACTTAATGATAAGCCTAACCCTGTTCCTTGTCCTGTTGGCTTTGTAGTGAAAAAAGGCTGGAATATCTTCTCTTTTACTTTTTCAGGTATTCCATTGCCGTTATCACTTACACTTATCACAATCTTACCTTCTGTTTTTCGGGTTATGACTGTTACTGTCGGTTCGTACCCGGTTGGAGTAGCTTTCTTTTTATCATTGACTACGTAGAAAGCATTTGTCAACAGATTCAATACCACCCGGCCTATATCCTGTGAAACAATAGATTGCTTACCAATAGACGAGTCGAAATCCGTTTTCATTGTAGCGTTAAAGGATTTGTCTTTCGCCCGCAATCCATGGTAGGAGAGGCGAAGGTATTCGTCAACCAATGCGTTGATATCCGTTGGTTCTTTTTGTCCACCCCCTGATCGCGAATGCTGCAACATCCCTTTCACAATAGCATCCGCTCTCTTTCCATGATGATTTATCTTTTCGAGATTCTGTACTATGTCATCCAACAACTCATTCTCCAAGGTGTCTGAATCTCCATTTTTAACTTTTAACTTTTGACTTTTTAATTCTTCTATCAGTTCAAGATTCACTTCCGAAAAATTATTTACAAAGTTCAGTGGGTTCTGTATTTCATGAGCTATACCTGCAGTAAGTTCGCCTAAAGAGGCCATCTTCTCCGATTGTATTAATTGTTTTTGAGTAAGCTGAAGTTCGGCTAATGTTTTTTCGAGACTATCTTTTTGATTGTTCAGCAAAGCATTCGCTTTTTGCTTTTGTTTATTATTTCTGTACAGGAAAATTGCCAGACCAAGCAACACAATCAGTCCACCAGTAAATATTCCGATCATTAACTTATTCTTATATTCTCTTTCAATTCTCCTGTTTTCTCTTATTAATTGATCTTTTCGATTTGCTTCATTCGAAGTTAGAATCTGGAATTGTCTTACTCTTTCTGAAGTGTTTAAACTATCCCTTAGAGTAACCGACAGTTTGAGGTACTTATATGCACTATCGGGCTGGTGATTGGCATAATATATTTCTGCGAGTAGCGGGCTTATTTCTGCAGTGTAAGTATCGCTATTCTCTCCCCATGACATAATATTCTCCTTGTTAGTCTGACTAACC
>JBGAQE010000053.1:0-26930 GCA_044220885.1 Chitinophagaceae bacterium | reverse complement strand
TTTATCTGTCCGGCTATACTCTCAAAACCATTTGCCACAGAACCGATGCCTTTTGTAAGTTGAATGGATTCTACCCAGGGACCAGGGATATAGTTCAATCCTAATGGCGTTGCCAATCCCCTGGGACCAGGTAAATTTTCAACAGTCAGCTGTGTATAGCTTCCACTCAATCCGAGCATTTGTATTTGCTTTGACCCTGTAACAGCATCGCTATAGGCTACATCTACCGATGGATTTGTTTCAAAGCTTTCACTGAGGTTACAACATGCTGCTTTGAACAATTCACGCTCCGTCATTATCTGAGTACGTACAACTCCTGAGGAAAGATAACTGGCTCTTTGACGGCCTTTTACTTCAACAACCTGCAGCTGTTTTCCTGCAGCCAGAACAATCTTCATCTCCTGACTGCTTGTCACCAATATGGTATCTGGCTCATAACCTGTATAACTGATAATGAGCTTACGCTTGTTTTCGATTATTGGTAACCGGAATATTCCATTAGAGTCAGACAATGTAAATCCCGGGATATCCAACCAATGAATACTGGCGCCAGGCAAGGGATGGAAATTACCTTTTTTGTCAACTTCCAATACTATTCCCCTTACTTCTATCTTTTCATTTTCAGATCCGGGCTTTGAAGTGGAATCGGTTTCTTTTGCTTGCGTTTCAGCTTCACTTGCTTCGTGTTCTTTCTTATCCCTGTAACGGCAACAATCTGGCAATGACTGGTAAGTGATATTTTTTGCTTTCCTCAGTTTGGTATCATGACCCACATCGGCAATCCACTTATGCAGCTTGTCGAGGGTAATTACAGCAGGGTCGTATACAACTTCCACTTCTCTGGTAGGAATATCCCAGATAGCTTGCCGTACCCCTTTATGCTTCAGGGCATGCTGGATTCGATCATGGCACATCTCGCAAAATCCATTCACCCAGAAACGCACAGTAGTGTCGCTGGTCTGTTTTGTATCCTGCGAATACGCAGAAATAAAGGGGGAGATCATCAGCAGCAAGCTGATGATCCCCTTTATAAAATTCATAAATGGTAAATTTTAGGTGAAGGAAATTAAGAAGCGCAACATCCTTTTTCTTTGCAAGAAGCCTTGTCTTTACAAACGCCGGCTTTCTTATCGCATTTTCCTTCTTTACAAGTGGCAGCTTTGCCATCCTTGCTGCAACAGTCCATATCTTTATGACCAGCTGTAGTTGCTTTGCCGTCTTTCTTACAGCATTCCTTATCCTTACAGTCTTCCATTGACTCTTTACCGCCAGCGACAGCTGTTTTTGTACTTGCTACTTCTTTAGTAGTTCCTTCAGCCTTACGGTCGTAATGGCAACAGCCTGGAAGATTTTCATATGCTGTGTTATCACCTGTGTAGTCTTGTGTGTCATATCCTGACTTTGCTACTGCTTGCTGTATCTTTACATTACTGGTAGCTTTTCCGGAATATGTTACTGCAAGTATTTTTGTTTCAGTATCCCAAACGGCTGTTTGAGCTCCGGCTTTTTTTGCAGAAGATTCGATTACTTTCTTACACATGCCACAATTGCCCCAAACCTTGATTTCTTCTTTCTTGGTTGTTTGAGCAAAAAGAAATGATGGTAAAGTAAATAATACGAAGAGATTGATTATTGATATACGCGTTTTCATATAAAATGATTGATATTATTTGATAATGTATTAAAGTATTTGAGAGCTTCGCAGGAAGCTATCAATGAATAATACAGAATATCAAATCCTGAAAACGCCGGTATGGAGATAGATGAAATTCGACCTCTCGTCTGGAGGTGCATGATAATGTTCCTGAACTTTTGAAACCTCGGTATAAGAAACAGGAGGTAAAGTAGTAGAGGAAGGAGCGATGGCAGGAAGAGCATTGGCCTCCCAATTCACTTTTGCCAACTGGTGTTCATCCTGAACTTTGAAAAGCTTGTATTCGGTTTCGCAACAACCTTTTTTATCGGCCATGCCGCACTTATCGCAATGACTTGCATTTCTCGCGCCAATATCAATAGAGGAAAGATCACCCATACAATAGTGCCAATTCACAACCACACCACTTGTTATAGTGAGGTAGAGAAATGCTAATATGGCTACCATTGATTTTTTCACAATACAAAAATAGTAAGCTATTTGCTATAAAACAACGTCTTAACCAATATCATACAAGGTTTAACAGATCAATGAGATAGATCAGTTTACAAAACTCCAGAAGACCCCTACCCTTATCTGCATGCCCGGAGACGGGTAGTCCATATAATTCAGATTATTATTCGTGAACTTGAAGGTGCTGACATTTAACGCATTAAGATTTTCCAGCCTTATATAAGCCGAGAACCCCCTGATACGGAAATTGGCATATGCAGTTACCTCAGGTACTTTCATATGAACAACCTGATTGTCCTGAAAAAAGAACTGCCCTTGTAACGGTGAATAATGGTTCACTTTATAAGGTGTGAAATAGCGTAACTCCACCCCTGTAGAAAGGGAAAGGTTTGTAAACCCGAGATTCCCATCATAAGCAAATTGGTTGCGTGTGCTGATCAAAGGAAGATTTACTTCTGCACTTCCAGTACGTTGTTGTAATACAATCCATGTTCTCCAGTGCCAGCCCTTTCTTCCTACTTTAAAATCTTTGTCGGCTTTTACCTGAAACACAGTAAATAATGAAGAAGCCTGGGCCACTTTATAAAACCCAGTGAGATAGGTATAGTTGCTCAGCAATTGGTAATGAGCAGATATATGGAGTTTTTTGGCAGACTTATCAAGTGCTGCATAAAAATGAATATTATTCTCTTTATTCAGAGACTTGGATATATCAAGATAGAAACTGCTGGTAGGATCGAAAATGAATGAAGGAGTCCTGTTTACGTTTTCAAAACCTAATTCCACATACCCGAACTTCGGACTTACCAGTCGTTTCAGCATACCATGCACATCATAATCTCCCGAGTTATAACCATTGAGATAGAATCCACCGTAAGCTTCTATGTCCCACTTCTTATTACGGGTCTTATTCCTATACTCTCCATGCAACCACAGATTGGTATAGCTTTTCTTCACAGTGCCAGTATCGAATTCACCTTTCAGCATTTGAAAGGAAATACCTGCCTTTAAGAATTGCTGTGAATTTTTGGCATCAGGAAATGTATACAGAGAAAAATCATTTAATAGTTCCTTCCAATAATCCTGTTGGTAATATTTACCCTCAGTTGAAGGAATGGTTATCTGATAATTTTCTGCATAATACAAACTATCAGCCCTTGTGTCGCGAAAACGATAGTTATAAGTATTGTAACTGATCGTATGCTCCATACGCAACCTTGGATAGAAAAGAGGAATCACTGTAGTATCATTAACAACAATGGAATCTTTCTGGCCAATATCATACTGCTGCCTCATGAGGTAAGTAGCATTCGTATTGAATGTGCCCGTTACAATATTTGTAGTAAAGAAATTCCTGCTTTGTAAATTATTACCTCCTATTTGGGTTGGAATGATATACCGGTTGTCGCGGTAAACACTGCTGTCAAGATAATTAAGGTCATTCTTTATCCCACCATTCTCTCCCGACATCAGTTTGTTGCCAAGTATTACGAAGAAGTTCTGGTAGCGTTTGTTTTTCGATTGAAACCAGGAAGTGAACCTATAGTTATTATGGTTGGTATTCTGGATTTGAAAAGCGCCGGGAGCGTTGATGAGGTATTGGATTGACATATTCCAATTCGGCTTCACATTCTGGGTATGGAGCAGATTGATATATTGCTCCTGCAAACTGCCCAGCATATAACCGATTTCAGAATATGGTCTTGTTGTATTATAAAAGCGGGTAGACGCCAGCGTGAAATTATAAGGGTCATAGCTATGGAAACCATGATCCCATCCTGATGTATACTTTTGGGCTGAATATCCTGTTTTCGGCGGCATTTCCAAAGTTACCAAGCGTTACAAAGTTCCAAGACAATGGATACCTGCCAAGTAAAATCAAGGATTGAAGAATCGAGTTGAGAGAAACGGCTGGTATCGAGGAACCTGAATTTTAGGGTAATAGAATCTTCCAGCCCTGTTCGATGCTGTAAACTATCTCCCCCTTTTGCCTGACCGCCAGCACCACCACCTCCGCCACGCCCAAACCGACCCGTAGCATTCTGGATCTGGCGCATGCCAGGGTTCTGTCCTACAGCCTTTTCACAAAGCAAGGTAAGAAGCAAAGCAGAAAAAACAACTGTATAAAGTGATTTCAAAACCAATATTATCTACTTAAGAAGGGCGCTAAATTATAATTATTTGAGTCAGTAGCCGGTTAGTACTTCGTTAAAAGAGCATTTTACAAAGAAGCTATCAATCCTTTGAAAATGGCAGCCATTTTTGGTTCCGCTAATTTGGCCGCTTTTAATACTTCTTCATGCGTGGTAATGGCATGCTCCCCTACTCCCATGTCCGTTATCACACTTAATGCAAAAACGGGCAATCCCATATGCACCGCCACTATGTTTTCCTGAACAGTACTCATTCCCACCACATCCGCACCAACCAATTGAATCATGCGGTATTCTGCCTTTGTTTCGAAGGTTGGACCAGTAACCACGAAATAGACTCCTTCATGAACCGGTATCTTATTAGCCAAAGCAATTTCTTTTGCTTTTGCAATCAGCTTTTTCGAATATGGCTCCGACATATCAGGGAAACGGGGTCCGAGAGACTCGTAATTTTTCCCGATAAGCGGATTCATGGTGCCAAAGCTGATATGATCTTTTATGATCATCAGATCACCCACCTTAAAATCTGCATTCACTGAACCAGAAGCATTACTCAATAAAAAAGGCATTTGATACCCAGAAACTTCATTACCCTGATCGGGAATGTCACTTCTTCCACCGAATACCCCTCATAAAAATGAAACCGTCCGGCCATTACAACCAGTTTCTTTCCCTCTAACTCACCAAAATCAACTTCCCTTTATGTCCTTCTACCGTTGAAACAGGAAAATGTGGTATTTCTTTATAATCTATCTCCTTTTCAATTTTGATCTCATTTGCAAAATCTCCCAGCCCGCTGCCCAACACAACGCCTGCATCTGGCGTATAAGGATATATGGAACGGATAAATGAGGTGGTTTCCTGTAACTGTTGAATGATATCTGACATATTATTTTTTTAGCAATGCAAGAAATAATGGCCGGATTTTAGCCTGCAAATATAAGGATTCGTTTCCCGAAGCATTTATTACGAATAATGGACGTTATTATTTAATTTTGAAAGCCTTGCTGCTGCGAACTCAATATATGAAGACACCTCTGCCGCTTATTGTCACATTCCTTATCTGTGTTTCCTTTTCAGCAAAAGGACAACTCTGCAATGGCAGTTTAGGTGACCCTGTTGTTCACATCACTTTTGGTACAGGCACACCCGGGGCTCTTCCCGCTTCTGTCACAACTTATAAATATACCGGGAGCAGTTGTCCGGTTGATGGCGAATACAGTCTCAAAGACATTACGTTCAACTGCTTTGGCGGCTCCTGGCACACAGTTACTGGCGACCATACTCCCAATGATGCACTAGGTAACTATATGCTTGTAAACGCTTCTACTGTTCCTGGCGATTTTTATCTGGATACCATCAGGGGGCTTTGTCCGAATACCAATTATGAATTTGCCGCCTGGGTCAAAAATGTATTGAAGCCAAGTGCTTGTAATTTCGCAGGGATAAAACCCAACCTAACATTCAGGATTGAAACCCTCACAGGTACAGTTCTGACAGTTTACAATTCCGGAGATATTGCATCTGAAGATCCCGCACCCTGGAAACAATATGGTACTTTTTTCCAAACACCAGTAGGCACATCAGATGTTGTGATTCGGCTTACCAATAATGCACCTGGTGGTTGTGGAAATGACCTTGCCCTGGATGATATTACGTTTCGTCCCTGCGGACCAAGCATAAATGCAACTGTAGGCACTACCGGATCGAGCGATATCGGTGGTTGTGCCAACGACAATAAAGTATATCTTTTACAAGCAAGCTATTCAACCGGCATTTACGCTAATCCATCTTTCCAATGGCAATCAAGTACGGATAATGGTGTTACCTGGACAAATATACCCGGGGCTAACAGCACCAGTTATTCAAGACCGGCTTCTGGCATCGGCGTTTATTCATACAGGATGTTAATAGCAGATGGGCCGAATATCAATTCCATCTCCTGCAGATTGGCATCGAATACCATAACAATTACCATTACTCAACCAGATGCACAGGTCACTAATTATGTATTTGGTTGTTATGGATCCACTATTGCATTTTATGCTGCTGGCGGCTCAACATATAGCTGGACGGGACCGAATGGCTTTTCCTCAAACATCCAGGGACCAACCATTCCAAAAGTTCAGTTCACCAATTCAGGCTGGTACAAAGTGATTGTTACAGATTACCGGGGATGTACAGATTCTGATTCCACCAATCTTGTGGTATATCCTGCCGCAACAGCACAGGTTGGACCTGATATCACCATTTGTGAAGGAAGTAGTACTACTCTTTCGGCCAGTGGAGGCACCCGTTATTACTGGACACCCACAAATACACTTTCTATCGACAGCATACCCAACCCAGTTGCTACACCTAAGGATAATACGGTTTATCATCTGGTCATGTTCAACCAATATGGCTGTTTCGATACTGCCAATGTTCGGGTGAATATCTGGAAACGTCCCGTTGCCAATGCAGGTCCCGACAAAAAAACCAGAATTGGATTTCCAGTAAATATTACCGGTTCGGTAAAGGGTACCGATATTGATTATTTCTGGACGCCTCCAACTTTCATTACTAACCCCAACCAGTTGGTGACGCCGGTCAATCCGCCCGAAAGCATTACCTATACCCTTCATGCAGTGTCGCGTCATGGATGCGGCGACAGTCTCGATAACGTATTTGTAAAAATCTATGATAAAGTATTGGTTCCTAATGTTTTTTCACCAAATGGCGATGGTATAAACGACACCTGGATTATAGAACCACTTGAATTTTTCACTGATGCCATAACTACAGTTTTCAACCGATACGGTACTTCAATCTACACCAGTAAAGGCTATTCAAAACCCTGGGATGGTACCAGCAAGGGGCGCCCGGTTCCGGTTGGCACCTATTATTATGTGATTGATCTTAAGACTGGTAAAGAGCCAATTGTGACAGGTTCGGTGACTATAATACGATAATGCTCAGGAAATCGTTATAGTACGGTACTGCTAACCGTATTATGAAAAACCCTTTATTCGTCCTGGCCATATCAGCTCTTGCCACCTTCACTATGGGATGGGTGGCTCATCGTGTATTTTCAAAATCTTTCGGTTCAGAAACAAAATCGGAATCGATAGCTATAGCCGCCACTACTACCCCAGCAGTTAAGCAAGACAGCTTACCCACACAACCAGATAGTCTCTCAAAAAACACAAAAACAGTTGTTGCTGACAGCACTTCAATAAAAGACAGTATAACTGCTAGTAAGCGCGATACTTCAATAAAGATGACAATTACGGTCACCAATGTTGAACCAGAAGATACTGTGGTAAGGAAAAAATTCATTGCCAAAGCCTCATTCAATGATTATCCTGTTTCAAAAAAATACAAGGGACCGATACCCCGAACTCTGGATTTCTCAACCTGTGGTTCTGGCAAACTCTACCAGAAAGCCACAAAAGAAGAAGTAAAGGAAGGGCCCGATTTTGCTGGTCAATATGCATTCACTCAAGTAAGTTGTGGTACCGGATGCTACTCAAGTACTTTAGTAGATCTTAAAACAGGTAAAGTATTCGCAGGCCCAAAATCCTCCAACGGATATTCCTTTAAAGTAAGCAGCAGCCTTCTCATCGTAAACCCTCCAGACAATAAAGGGTATTATCCAGATTGCGAACTTTGCGCTTCTGAACTGTATTTGTGTAAGGTGAAAAAATTCTAGACCATCTCTTATGAGTATGGAAGTTAGGGAGTATTGAAGTAGGAAGGATGGAAGTAAGAATCTATCAATATGTAAGAAAATGGCTTAATGAGCAACCCGAACTTTGAAAGGATTGAATACACGCATACTCCAAATACAAATTCAGGCTCTCGGGTATAGCAAATCCCAATAGTCCGGAGACAGAATTAAGCTTTAGGCCTTAAGCCTTAGCCTTAGGCATCCCGCATCAAGCATCCAGCATTTAGCATTTAGCATCAAGCCTCCAGCCCCTTTTGGCTATTTCCCTGTTCTGGAAGTAGCTCTCTGCAGCTTCTTGCAAACAACAGTAAAACTTAAATCATATCAATTTATGGCGTACGATGTAGTGGTACTTGGCAGTGGACCTGGTGGCTATGTAGCCGCAATCAGGGCTTCGCAACTTGGTTTTAAGACAGCTATCATAGAAAAAGAGAGCCTTGGTGGGGTTTGCCTTAACTGGGGTTGTATTCCAACAAAAGCATTATTGAAAAGTGCCCAGGTATATGAATATATAAAGCATGCAAAAGACTTTGGTATTGAAGCTACAGGACAGCATCAGTTTGATGCGGTAGTTAAGCGCAGTCGTGGCGTTGCCGATAAAATGAGCAAAGGGGTTCAGTTCCTGATGAAGAAAAACAAGATTGATGTAGTGATGGGATTCGGGAAAATAAAAGGCAAGGGCCAGATTGAAGTGACGAAAGCCGATGGCACAAAACAATTAGTAGAAGGAAAGCATATCATTATAGCAACAGGGGCGCGTAGCCGCCAATTGCCAACCATGCCGATTGATGGTAAAAAGATCATCGGCTATCGTGATGCAATGGTTCTCACTCCCCAACCAAAATCTATGATTGTTGTAGGTAGCGGAGCTATTGGAGTTGAATTCGCCTATTTCTATAACAGCATGGGTACAAAAGTTACTATCGTTGAATTCATGCCAAGGATTGTACCTGTTGAAGATGAAGACATTTCAAAGGAACTCGAAAAGAGTTATAAGAAGAATGGCATCGATATTATGACCAATGCAGAAGTAACATCAGTAGATACTTCTGGCGCTGGCGTAAAAGCAAAAAAGTGAAAACAGCTTCTGGTGAAGTGGTTTTAGAAGCTGATGTTCTTTGAGTGCCGTTGGAATTGCAGCAAATATCGAAGGAATAGGTTTGGAAGAGACTGGAATAAAAACCGACAAGGGTCGTATTGTAACTGATAAATATTATCAAACAAATGTTCCGGGTATCTATGCTATTGGCGACTGTTCTCCCGGACAGGCATTAGCTCACGTAGCCAGTAAAGAAGGTATCATCTGTGTTGAACAGATCGGATACAACGAAAAGAAATACAATCATTCACCTGAACCACTTGATTACGGAAATGTACCAGGTTGTACTTATTGCACTCCTGAAATCGCTTCTGTTGGTTTCACTGAAAAGCAGGCTAAAGATGCCGGCTATGAAATAAAGGTTGGTAAATTCCCTCTGAGTGCGTCTGGTAAAGCGTCTGCTGCCGGACATACAGAAGGATTTGTAAAAGTAATTTTGATGCTAAGTACGGTGAATGCCTGGTACTCATATGATCGGTTATAATGTTACCGAACTAATTGCGGAAACTGTAGTTGCAAGAAAGCTGGAAACAACTTATCATGAAGTATTGAATAGCATCCACCCCCACCCCACTATCAGCGAAAGTATTAAAGATGCTATTGAAGTGGCGTATGGAGAGGCGATACATCTGTGATAAAGTTTAAGGTTTAAGAGCTTGTGTTTTGTTCAAGAGGTTCAAGAAGTTCCCAGGGTTACCCCCGACCCCCTAAAGGGGGAGCTAGGTCGATTTTGTTTACAAAATAATATCTTTACTATTCATAAAGATAGTTTTAAACTATCGGCTTTCTCTTTATATAAACAAACTGCAATAATATGGAGATTGACCTAGCTCCCCCTTTAAACTTCGGGGGGTAACCTAAACCTCTTTGAACTTCTTGAACAAACTCAATTTCTAACACCTAAAACCCTTAAACACTGAGTTTTCAAGGATTAATAACCGAACCTGTCTTAAGCAATTTGTATGGTTTTGTTTGTTGTCCTATGCGAACAAAATAGATGCCTTCTTTTAATTGTTGCAGATTAACCTGTGTTTGCAACTTGTATATACGAATAGTAAGAACTATTTGCCCTAACTGATTGTGTACTGTAAGATTTTGACCCATCAGGTTTTCCTGGCTGCTGATATCTATGGTGATATTCGATTGGGCTGGATTCGGAGTAAAGTTTTATAAGCGGAGAAACTTCAGGATTCAATACTGGTTGTGCAGGCTCTGGCAAAGGAATGGCAGATGCTGCGTTTGAATGAGATAATGCAGCATGCGGACCATCTGAAGCAAATGAAGCCCTCATTTTTTGCATTTGTCCAATTGTGAACATGTTCATGCACTCATCGTTCGTAAGGTCCATATAGTTATTGTACATAGCACCACCAGCTTCGTTATTACAAGATGGCAGAACACCCGACGGGCAACCTCTTGTAGCAGCTTGAATTGGCGTATCATCGATACCGTCATTACCGCAGGTAATATCACCCCAGATATGACGAAGTCCCATCCAATGTCTAACTCATGAATTACAGTGCGCCTTTTGTATACGTGCCAGATAATTTTCCGGTATTACCAAAAGCTGAATACAAAACAACGATACCATCCATTTCTTTTGGTCCTCCAAAACACTTGAATAACTACTAACACCTGTCACCAGGTTACCTACCCAAATATTGAGGTATTTTCACTATCCCAGGCCTCATCTCCACCGGTGGAACTGAATTTTATCTTATCGTCCATTCCGTACATATAGCGGTCTGTCTTCTTTCTCACGATACCATTTGTAGCATAGCCTTTGGGAGTAACGGTTGCTAAAGCGAATTCTATATAAGTATCTGCTGCTAATGATCTGAATGCTGAGGGGATTTTACTAGTATCGGCATGTTGGAGTCTGAACTCCTTATTCATCACTTCAATCTGTGATCTTATCTGTGCTTCTGAAATATTTTGGTCTGAAGTATTATAAACAACATGAACAACTACTGGAATTTTTATTACTGGCAATTGGCCGTTACTGCCACCGTTGGCACCTGAAATAATTTCGTTATGGAGGTGATTTGAAGTAATAGCATCTGCCCGCTGGTATTTAACAAGCAGGGAAGGATCCTGTTGCAACTGGAGTTGCAGGTAATCCTGGGTAGCACAGGTTTTCTGTGCCATAAGAGGCATTGATCCCAATAATATCAGGGATAGAACGGATAAAAATAATCTCATTGTAACTGCTTTCTTTTGTGGCGGTTACATAGGGGGACATGATGGAATTCATCTGGATAGGAGAATACATTCGCGTGGATACGTCAAGGTAAGGTACACTGCTAAAGCAGGTATTAAACAGGATGGGGTACGATTGATATTGGATACCAATAGAGGACAGGTCAACGAAAGTCGTAAATTAAAAGGAGGGTCAACGGAGGAGTCTTATTGAGCGAGCCGCCAGAAGAAGGATCAGGTAAGAGAGCGGTATTCAGACTATAAGCTGGTGTAAAGCAATAAAAAAAAACCGGTAAATCAAAGCTAGTTCACAAAATATTATATGAGTAGTAGTATGGGGGTTACATTTCAAGTAGTATTTTTGCTTTTACCCCAACGGAATCCATAATGAAGTATCTAATAATCAGCCTTTTAGCTATTTGTATCCTGCCAGCTTGTAACAGCACTGAACAACCATCACAAGAAGTTCCACCTACGGTTAATCCAAATCCCGTTCCCCCAATAATAGGGTTCTCAATAGTAAAAATCCATCCAAAAGATAGCACCTATTTCACCGAAGGGCTTGAATTTCATGATGGTAAGTTGATTGAAAGTTCTGGAGGGGATAATGATAATAGCCCTTACCCTTCGGCTTTGGGCTTTGTAAACCTAAAAACGGGGAAAAACGAAACTAAAATCGTCCTTGACAAATCACTTTATTTCGGAGAAGGGATTACCGTTTTCAATAATACACTTTACCAACTCACCTGGAAAGGTAAAAAAGGGTTCATTTATGAGTATCCTTCCTTTAAAAAGAAAGGTGAATTTGCCATCCCAAGCAATGAAGGATGGGGATTGACTCATGATACTGCCAATCTGATTATGAGCGATGGCACTAACAGCATTTATTTCCTTAACCCTGTCACCCTACAGGTTAATAATATTATCGGAGTACTAGACAATTCAGGGCCACAGGATTCAATTAATGAATTGGAATATGTAGATGGGTTTTTATATGCCAATCGCTGGCAAACCCCATATATCCTAAAGATTGATATTAAAACCGGTAAAGTAGTTGGTCGAATAGATTTTAGTCAGATTGAATCAGAAATCACACAGAAATATCCATTTGCCCACGAGTTCAATGGAATTGCTTACAACAAAGCAACTGGAACTTTTTTTGTAACAGGAAAGAATTGGCCTGTTTTCTACGAAATCAAACTCCAGTAAGTTTATAAGGTTATGCAATAGATGAGGGAGCTGCAACGCTCTTTATCTGATATTGCCTTAAGATTGGAAAGAGCGCCTACCCAGGCTCCTTTAATAATGCTGCTGTTTCCGGTAAGGTATTTCTCACTTAACATACTTACATAAAAACTGTCGAACCACATCGGTTTGCAGCTTTTCAATTTCAATCCGTTTTTTTCCAGCAATTTCTTCATTGACTGGGGAGAGAAATGATAGAGATGTCTTGGTACATCATAAGCCGCCCAATAGTCCTTATACCGTTCTGCATCATACGAAGTATAATTCGGCACGGCAATGAACAGGCAACCACCCGGCTTCAATAATTTTTTCAGTTGCACCATATACCCTGCCAGGTCATGAACATGTTCGAGTACATGCCACATAGTGATGGCATCATAGTGTTGTACCGGTAGTTGAAAAAGTTCATCAATTGACAGAAGTTGAATTCGATGGGCTTCAGAAGCTACTTTACGGGCCTGTGCATCTGGCTCCAGACCAGTAACCCTCCACCCGCTTTGGGCCATATAGGAAGCAAAAGCTCCAGTACCTGCTCCAATATCTAACAGGTTTCCGGTTGCCTGATTTGTCATTTTACCAATTAACTTCCTTTTATTGGCAAGAGTGATTTTCCTAACCCGGTGATACAATCTGTTTACAAGTCCTTTTTGGGTATTACTATGTGAAATATAGGATTCAGATTGATAATAGGGTCCAATGGAAACGGCATCAGGTACATTTTGGGTAAACCGGAACTGGCACTCAGCACATCCCCAAACAGAGAACTGCTTTCCGGATACTGAATGATCCTTTACTTGTATAGCTTCTTTGATTTGGGCGCTATTACAAACCGGACATTTTGAGTAAGTAATGATTGATTCCATATTTCGCCAGCAAAGAAAAGAAAGAAAATCGGGAATTGGAAAGCTGTTATTACTAAAAGCCGATGGTTTGCTGGTTGCCGATGGCTCCGGTATTGAGACCGTTCTGGTAGAATTTAAAAAACAGGATTCAATAAAAGTATCGTGGTAAGAATAATAGTAATGATCCACCAGGCCTTACTCTCTTTGCTTTCATCTCCAGAAAGATTTTCAGCAGCTTCTTCATTCGTCCATTCCCTGTCTCCTACCAGTACCGTATGTTTTGCATTCTGCCTTATTACCCTTTCTGCAGCCACTGGCTCAAGGGCAAGGTCTAAAGGAGGGGCAGGAACAAATACAATATCTCCTGAAAGATCTTTTTTCAGCATACCTACTTTTTCCAGTACAACAGGATTGTCGGTACGTATCTTATTCCTCAATTCATAGCTCCATTCATTATACCATCGAATAGCTTCGTAATCGGCCATATCATTCTGTGCCGCCAGAAAGGTAAAAAACTCCTTATCGGGAGCATCAAAATACTTATCGAATTTGAAGGAATATGAAGGGGGTAATAACTGCTTATTTACAAAATCCGTCTGTGCAGGCTTTCTTTCCACCAAAATAGTCCCCAATCCCGGTATTGGCAACTGACGGAATTGTAAAAGATAGCTGTATAGTGATTCTTTTAGAAGCATGGTTGAGTGCGAAAGAACGGCTTTTCCAATGAACGCAAAAATATTTTTTTGCTGGATGCGGGATGCGAGATGCTGGATGCTGGATGCCTAAAGCTTAAGGCCTAAAGCCTAGAGCTTAATTTTCGACAAGGCCGAATGTTTTTGAAAACTACGAGAGTTATGTTCCGAAGCCTATATTAAGTTTCAACTACTAAATTAAGCTTTGGGCCTTTTAGGCCTTAAGCTTTAAGCAACCAGCATCAAGCATCCAGCATTTAGCATCAAGCATTTAGCATCTAGCCTCCAGCCTACTTCTGGTTGAACGAATACGTCACTCCCCCCAAAATATTAAACCCGAATGATTCATACTGGTTCCAGCGCTGGTATTTGTTATTCATGATGTTGTTCAGCTGTAACCAGAGATTAAAGTTTTTGGTAATCCTGAATTCTGCTCCCATATTGAGGTCGAAGGCTCCGTCGTTTTTGAAATGATCACCTGTTTTGGTACGGTATTGCGGACCATCCCAAACCCAAAGATCGGTGCGAAGCCAGAGGTCTTTTAATAATTGCCAGCGTAGACCTGCATTCAATTCCAATGGTATCAATCCCCAGGCTCTTACTTCCTTTTGTAATTTGGTAAACTGGTTAAAGTTCAATGAACCATAAGCACTGAATTGTTCACCTACTGTATAGGCAACTTCACCATGTAACTGAAGGGCTTCCATCTTTGGCTCATATCGGATCTTAAAGGTTTTTCCATCATCAATATCATTCACAAAAAGCGGTATATTCCTGTATTGCTGGAAACCGACTTTTGCAGAATATGAGAAATGATTGTCGATGGACCCTTTAAACCCAACATATCTTTCCTGTATCCTGGTATTTAACAGGGAATCTGGTTGTGCTAACCATGGATTTATTCCGGCAAAGCGTTTATAGCTTCCCTTATTATAATATCCTATCCATCCTAACTGGAAAGTGAAGCGCTGATCATCGGTAGTGATATCGGCCATGATGTTCGGCAACATCGTGAATATCTTATTATCCCATGATGGACGTAATCCACCTTGAATGAAAATATTCGGCGTTTTCAACAATACTGAAGGGGAAACATAAAAGAGGTTATTCTGTGTACTTCTTTTCTGAGAATTATCTTTCAGGTAGTAGCTGGTGATATCTGCAGTAGCAGCCAATCGGAAGGAGAATAAACTTCCAAATGTTTTTTCCAAAGGCAGATCCAATACAGAATTGGTTTCACTTCCTTTTAATGAATGATTATCTGTGAACCCACTGATCTTTAATGAAGGATGATAGGTTAATCCATATTCAGTAGGGACTGTATTCCTGAAATGGACAGCGGCATCAATAGTTTGGAAACGTTGCCTCAGTTCATCTTTTGTAAATACCAATGTTGAAGGACTATACCCATAAAGATAATAATCATCGCTACTGAAGCCGATACGGCCATTCCATTCAAGATGTTTAGGACTTAGATATGTAGCAGCTGCTCCTACCCCGGTAAAGCTATTCTTTTGGTATTTAAGACTGCCCTTTGAAGTATAATGGCTGGCGAATATGTTGAAATAGGTTGACTTACCATCGCCAAAACTGAACCCAGCTTTAATATATGGCTGATGCACATTTCCAATTCCCACTTTAATATAGTTGCTGTATTGCCAGGCGGTAACCGAATCGATGGTTAGAGCAACAGGTTTCAATTCTGCCGGACTATACCCAAAGAACAATTGCTGTCCTGGAATATTATAGCTAAGTTTTGTTCCGGAAGTATCAGCTGTTGGTGGGGCTGCATTGAAATTTATTTTAGAAGCTTCCCTCAGAACAGGCTTGAAGGTAGATGTGATATCGATGCTTTTCTTTTTGGTAGTATCCTGGGCGCTGGCAGTAAACTGCATCAGGCAGGTAACGCTTAAAAAGAGAGTTATATATTTTAGCTGCTTCATTGTTATCTTTTCTTTGTGCTTTTCAAAAATGGTACTTGCAATTCTGTACTTACCGATTCTGGATTTTTAGTTACCCACTTTAGATTTCGTCTTCTCTTCTTCTATTACCTGTGCTAATTTCTTTTCAGCCTCTTGTCGCAATGTTTCCATTTTGGCATTATCGATCACACTTTGGAAAGTAGCTTTAGCATTGAAATAGTCCTTCTGTTTAAAATATACATCTCCAAGAAGTAAATATGCTTTTGTAACCCATTCCTCATAAGAACCAGCCTTATTGATAACTTCAAAAGCCGCTTTCTCTGCATCTGCATAGCGGTTCTGGATGAAGAAACAATTAGCGATTTCATAGCGGGCTTCTGCTCCGTATGCGGCTTTACTTAGTGAAGCAACATTTCTATAGCTGGTAATGGCTTCACTGTATTGAGCATTTCTTTGATAAGAACGAGCCAATGCAAGATTTGCTAAAACCTTATCATCGGTACCAATTCCTTTTTGCGCCAGTAATTCTTTTGCATTTTCAGTGGTCTTTTCCCATGCCTGCAACTGGAATTGACTACGCAACAACCCTCTCATTGCTTCGAGTTTATTTTCCTGTGTGGTGGCGAATTCTTTCAGTTTGCTATAATATTTTTCTGCCTTCTCATAATCTTTCACATCAAAGAAATTCAGACGGGCGGCACTCAATAATGATTTTTCTCCAAACTTATTTGGAACTCTGTCGGCCAATGCTTCATAGCCAGTAACTGCTTTAGCCCAATCTTTTTGGTTTAAGTAAATCTCGCTCTTATAGTATAAGGCTTCGAGAGAATGTTTTCCTTGAGGAAACTTACCCAAATAATCTTCGAATTTCTTGGCGGCCGCAGGGAAATTGCCATTATTGAATTGCACTTCTGCTTCCTGATAGGCCAATTGTTCTTCCTGTGTGGTTGATATTTCCTTACCCATACTACGGGCAAAATTCACGTACTCACTACTACGTCCTTCTTCTACATAAATCGATTTTGCATTATCCAATGCTTCTTCTGCTTCTGGAGAATTCGGGAACTGTTGCAGTAAGACTGCATACTGTTTAAGAGCTTCTGTATTATTATCGAGATTATAATAAGCGATTCCTAAACGCAAATAAGCTTTGGGCTTCAATGAAGAATTGGGGTCTGATATTACATTCTTGAGATAAGCAATCGCCTCACGATATTGCTCATTGGAAAGATAACTTCCTGCTATTTCCATATTCGCATCAGGGATCAGACTGGATGTTGGATACTTCCTGCTTATCGATGATAACAGGTTAATCTTTTCTTTTCCACTACTGATACCTGCAATCATGGCGTTTTGAAAAGTTGCATAATCTGAAGCCGGCCATGAAAACTCAAGCACCTTATCATACATTGATTTGGCCTTCTTATAATCACGACTCATGTAATAACAATCGGCAGTTCTTATATAAGCATCTTGCTCTAATGAAGAAGAGTTTATCTTAACTGTAGTATAGAGTTGTTCAAAAAATCCCTGCGCCTGTTTATAGTTTTCTTTTCTCAAAAAGCAATATCCGAGATTATATTTGGCATTGGACGGATTCACTTCCCCATTTACAGCACCAGTTTTCAGGTAATCGAAATAATACCTTATGGCATCATCAGTTTTTGCCAGACGGTAGGCTATCTCCCCTTTCCAGAATTGTATGTAAGGAAGAATGGATTCATTGGAAGGAAGTGCTTCGGCCCTTGTAAGTAATTCTCCAGCCGTAACCAGCATTCCATCATTGATCATTTCTGTAGCACGACCATAAAGTATTCGCGAGTATAATTTCCTTGCCGATGGCGATGGATTTTTCAATCCTTCAAGTAAGGCAAGGGCATCCTTATAATTATTGGTGTTGGCTAATACATTCACCATCAGCTCCCGGGCTTCTTCTGTATATGTTGAAGTGGGATAAGTCTGAAGGAATTTCTGTAATTCGGTCAATGCCACATCCTGATACCCCAGCTCGTAAGAAAGCTTAGCATAGTTGTACATTGATACTTCCCTTTGCGAACTATTGCTGTTGTTAGTAGAGCAAAACAGGAAGGCATTGCGGGCATTCACTTTTTGTCCGGTCTTCAAATAGGCATCTCCCAAAAGATACATTGAATGTTGCGCCAATGAATCTTCTTTTCCACCCAATTGCTTAAATCCGTCTATGGCTTTTGTCCACGAACCTGCTTTATAATGACAATAGGCTACTTCGTAAATATCTTCCCTGGTAAGCTTACTGGCTTTTGCGGCATAACTCTCGAGGAAAGGAAGTGCTTTTGCGTATTGTTCCTGCATGAAGTAACCATGTCCTACCAATTGTTGCATTTCCTTTTCATAGAACAGTCCACCTCTCTTAAGTTTTGATTCAGCATAGTCGAATGCTTTTTGCTTATCGCCCTTCATATAATAGATGACTGAAATATAGTAAGGGGCAACTTTTCCATACTCAGGGTGATCTTCTACAATCCGTAAGGATTCAAGAGCATCGTTATATTTCTTATCGTAGAATGAGATAAAACCATAATAGTAATTGGCGGCGGCATAGTTCGGATTATCCTTTGATTGCCGGATTGCATCTAACAATGGTTTGGCTTTATCAAAACGCTGTACGGTAAAATAAGCATACCCTTCGTGGAATTTGAGGTCAGCTATTTCCTGATTGCTCAGATTGTCGATTGATGTCTGTTCATATTGGTCAATGGCCCTGGTAAAATCATTCTGCCTGAAATAATACTCAGCCAGGTGGAAGCTCATCATTTCAACACGCGCCCTGTTATCTTCCAGATTTATGAATTCAACCGCTTTATCGGCAGCTCCTTTTTCATTCTGCTTAAGTCCACATACAATAGTGTAGAATTTAACTTCCTGATATTCGATAGCACTATTGCTACGGTCTGTTTCGCGTTGTTGAAGTTCCAGTTCTTTCAGAAGAGGATAGGCAAGGCTATACTGTTCCCTTTGGAAATATTCCTTAGCCTGTTTGTAGACAGACTGAGGGTCGCTGAGATACCTGGTTTGTTGTGCCAGAAGGGAGTGTATTGAAAGAACGAGGAGGGCGAAGATGAGAGCAACTTTTTTCATTCCTGTTTCCTTAGTGGTGGGTTAACGAGTTAAAGTTTCCAATTATTTCATTGTTATCCAAACATCGTTCCAAACAGTTGTGGATAAGTGGGTCAATTAACATTTCTTTTCAATAAGAAATGCAAAAATCAATTTTGTACTTTTGAAAAAAAATCCTGCTTAGATGAAAAAAATACTCTCTACCCATTATACAGACACGTCGTTTAACATAGCCATGCTACTGGTTAGATTGAGTTTTGGCACCCTCATGTTCCTCAATCATGGCATCCCTCTGCTGATGAATTTTTCTGAAAGATCCAGGAATTTTTATGACCCCTTTCACATTGGTAGCCGCTGGTCGTTGCTCCTTGTGCTGTTTGCAGAAGTATTTTGCTCCCTTCTGGTGGTATTGGGATTATTCACGAGACTGGCTTTGATACCTCTGATTACGGCAATGGCGATTGTTGTTTTCATGCTCAATAAAGGAAAAGCCTTCTCAGAAAGTGAAATGGCGCTGGTGTATCTGACCGTTTTCTTTGGCCTATTATTAGTGGGACCTGGAAGATATAGTGTGGATGCGGCAATGGGCAAATAATGGCCTAATTTGCTGCCTGAATTTATTACCAATTCAACTCAAGAAAGATGTTTACCGCTACCACCCAAATCAGGGTTCGATATGCCGAAACCGACCAGATGAATGTGGTGTATCACGGCAATTATGCCCAATATTTCGAAGTTGGAAGAGCAGAAGCCATCAGGGAAATGGGATTCACCTATAAAGGAATGGAAGCCATGGGCATCATAATGCCGATTGTTGAGTGGCATGCCAAATTCATTCGTCCTGCCCATTATGATGATCTGCTTACAGTAAAAACAATGCTGAAAGAACTTCCCACCGACCACCGGATAGAATTTCATCAGGAAGTTTATAATGAAAAAGAAAAATTATTGACTACTGGAAAAGTAGTACTGTATTTCATGACTGCCGATACCATGGAGAAGACGGTTATGCCGGAAGTGCTGGCGGCGAAGTTGAGGGAGTACTTTTGAGAAAGTCAAAAGTTTAAGGGTTTAAGGTGCAGAAGTTTGAGTTTGTTCAAGAGGTTCAAGAAGTTCAAGAAGTTCCAAAGGGCTGATTAATGGTAGGATGTTCAAGTTTTTAATTTGCCTTTTAATACAGAGAAAAACACAAACAAGAGTTTACGCAAAGTCGTTCGAAAAAAAGATTACTACAAAGAAAAACGCTGCGTAACCTCCTGCTTATCTGTAGTTCTTCTCGAATTAGTCGGGATATACCTTGGTAAAACAAAACTAAAAAAAATTTGCTGCTTACCATTAATCAGCCCTTTGGAACTTCTTGAACTTCTTGAACAAACTCAATCTTCTGCACCTTAAACCCTTAAACTTTCCTATACCCTGTGATGATCACTCCTCCAATGCTTAATAGCCTTCTTAATAGCTACACTTCGCATTTTTTCTTCAGTTGCCATTTTGGCTAATTCCACAAACTCTTCATCAGAAGCAAATCGTAAAGCAATTATCTGGCTGGTGCGTAAATGACGGTCGAGTAATTTGCCTGTTAATACGAAATGCCGAAGATTCTCCTCTGCTCGTATGGCCCGGTCTTGCGCCCTTAAAGCAAACCATCGGGCATACCAGAATATGACTACTAATATCAATCCCGCTAAAACTAACAAGGAAGCAGAATACCTGTTTTCCTTAGAGGAGTTTACAAGATTAATAATACTTCCTACAATGAATGCCAGCAAAGCCGTTCCTGTAATGAAATGCCAAAGAGGTATATACCGTGTGTGATTTGAAAAATTCTGTTTGGACATATGCAATCGTTTTGTTACACATGAAGGTATTAAATTATGTATTAAAACGAGTAATCATGACCGGAATAAAAATTGATAATTGGTAAGAAAAGTGGTAAGTAGTAAGCTTTAAGTAATTAGTTTTAAGAGGTAGTCCTATTGTAATAAGCAAGGCTTTACAAATAAAAAATGTGCTTGAAATACATTCTACCGTGGAGAACAAGAGGTAGCAGAGTTCGCGCAGAGTCATTCATAACCTTTTATTATATACTTACAGTTACTATATGCAACCTTTTGTATTTCTATTGACAAGTTGCTGTAAAATGTGTTCTGTATTTGCCTTTTTGCATCCTGCATCTGGCTTTTAGCATCCCGCCTCAGCAGCTCATTTTAAAATATCCAAAAGCCTGTACATCTTTTTTACAACTGCGGAGGAGGAGCCATTATAATTATTGACAACGATGGCAAAAGTATATTCTGCACCATTAGCCGCTTTACTATAGCCTGTAAATGCCCTGGCTCCACCGATAGAACCACTTTTCATCTTTAGTCCGTTATACTCTGGCAATGCTGTATAAAATGATTCAAACCAGGTTTTGTTTTTTGCCAGTTGTAAAGCTTTTACCAATGATTCGGGAGTTACCCTGTTCTGTGGAGAAAGTCCACTGCCGTCAATTATATTTATAGAATATCCATCAATACCATTCTTTGAATAAAACTCTTTTATCAATTCAAGCCCTTTCTCATTTGTACCTAATCCTGTTTTTTCGTACGCTATGGTTCGCACCAAAGCTTCTCCATACAAATTGATACTCTTATGAAGGAAATGATAACTGAAAGTATCTAATGTTGGCGAATTAACCGTAAACAAAATATCCGATTTATCAGCAGCAGTTTTTCTATTTGATGTAAGCGTTTCTTCCACCCTAAACTTACCTTTTACTTCAATGCCTGAGGAGGAAAACTCGGCTGCCAGATTCTTAAGTAAGTACTGCGCGCCATTCGGTACCGCCCCGGATATCACAAACTTTTTCTCACCGGCTGGAATGGTACCCGATACATACCCCCTGGTACCATCTGGTGGCAGATGGATAAATGCATTATCGCCCGAACCTTTCTGTCCTGCTTTTAAAAGATTCTTTAAAGGCATATCAATAATATCCGGATTATTCAATATTTCAACACTATCGCCAGGGTTGTCGCCAGCTTTCAGCAATAAGTCGAAACTATTTTCTTTCCAGTTAACAGCCCAGAGGCCTGCCGCATAGTAATTACCAATGTCTTCCCAAACCCAACCATTGGGAATAGATTCAGTACTGAATCTTGAATTATCTGCTATTATATCTCCAGTAATTCTCCTAACACCAAGTTGTCTGAGTTTACCAGAAATCATTTTCAGGAAGGCGTCATCACTCATTTGTGAAAACCTTTTAGAACCAAGGGTGGGATCACCATATCCAATGATGAACAGGTTACCATTTAATTCATTCCCTTTTATAATGCCCGAATACCTCAATTCAGTTTTGAACTTATATTGCTTACCCAATAATTCATAAGCAGCAATATTGGTGAGCACTTTTTGGGTACTGGCTACAGCCAACCCTATTCCGGCATTTTTATCAAAAAGTAATTTTCCGGTTTTTGAATCTGCCACACAAAATCCTATAATAGCATGCTTTAAGCTGCTATCTTTTTCCATTTCAGTAATGGCCTTGGTCAGTTTTTCACCTACAGTTTGCGAAAACACAGGCAGAAACCCGAATAAAAAGGATATAAACAAAAAATATCGTCTCATAGCAATTGCTGTAACTTTGTGTCAATATTACTTCATTTTTTTATTGCATTATATGAACCGGGGAACAGTATTAGCCACCATCATCACCATTGGAGATGAATTACTGATCGGTCAAACCATCGATACGAACAGTGCATGGATGGCACAAGAGCTTAACAAAATCGGCATTTGGGTACATAGAAGGATTGCTATCGGAGATGTTTGGAAAGATATCTGGCAATCGCTTGACGAAGAAAGCAAGCTGTCGGATATCATACTTATTACAGGCGGTTTAGGTCCAACAGCCGACGACATCACCAAGCCTTTACTCTGCCAATATTTTGATGGCAAGATGGTAGTTAATGAAGAAGCAGAAGCGAACGTCAGGAATATCTTCGAGAACATATTAAAACGTCCTTTAATTGAACGTAACCTAAAACAGGCTGAAGTACCCGATGTTTGTACCGTAATTCCCAACAAGAGGGGAACAGCCCCTGGAATGTGGTTTGAAAAGAACAGTAAATACTTTGTGTCGATGCCTGGTGTACCACATGAAATGAAGGGCATGATGCATTATAGTGTTTTGCCAATGCTTCAAAAGAAATTCACGATGGCTCCTATCATCCATCGTACCCTTCTTACAGCTGGAATTGGGGAGTCTTTCCTCGCAGAACGGATTCAGGAATTTGAGAAAAACCTCCCCAACCAATATAAAGTTGCCTATTTGCCAAATTATGGCATGGTAAAACTAAGGCTTACAACAGCCGCATACGACAGCAGGACTCATATTGAACTAGAAGCGCTTTTCGATATTCTTAAGCAACAAGTTGCAGATGTTATGGTAGTTGATGAAGATATTACCTTACAGGAAGCAGTTGGAAGACTTTTAACAACCAGACATCAAACTTTGGGAACGGCCGAAAGTTGTACAGGGCTATATAGCTCATTTGCTTACTTCTATTTCCGGATCAAGCAATTATTACCAAAAGGAGGGTAGTAAGCTATGCTAACGAAGTAAAAGAAGAAATACTTTCTGTAGAAAAAGAGACCCTGGACGCTAAAGGAGCGGTAAGTGAAGAAACGGCCATTGAAATGATGAAAGGTGCCTTGCAGGCACTAAATACAGACTATGCCATAGCTACCACAGGGGTTATGGGCCCAACAGGAGGCACCCTGTCGAAGCCTGTAGGCAATGTTTGGGTAGCTGTGGGTAATTCTAAAAAAGTAAGGACTCATGAATTCCATTTCAGGTTCGACAGGCAGCGGAATATTGAGCTTACGGCCAATAATGCCCTCAATATGCTCCGTAAATTCATAGTGGAAAACAGCTGATAAAACTATAAACCCCAATCATTACCTTTGACCCGGTTTTGCTTGCTTGCTGTAAGGGATCTGAATGCCCCAGGTCGGTTTCTGCTATTTGGAAATTGCCGGTGGATAGTGAAATTTAAAAGAATTACAGACCAGCCTTCAAAATCATATCTAACAACTTAAATCTCCTACTGAATATGGCTGTTGTAGACCTGATTATGCCGAAAATGGGCGAAAGCATTATGGAAGCCACGATTTTGAAATGGCTGAAACAACCAGGCGATTCCATAAAAATGGATGAAACTGTGTTGGAAATTGCCACAGACAAAGTGGATAGTGAAGTGCCTTCCACCACAGAAGGAATCCTTGAATCCATTTTATTCAATGTTAATGATGTGGTACCTGTAGGAGCAGTAATTGCACGTATAAAAACAGGGGCCATGGAATCAGCACCTGCCGCACCCATTGCCGCACCTGCGCCCGTATATCAACCAGTACAAGCTGCACCTGTTCAAACAGCAGTAACTCATAGCTATGAAGTTGCTGTACCCGCCACTCAGAATTTCGCAGTATCCGGAAACAGGTTCTACTCCCCCCTTGTTTTGAATATTGCTTCAAGCGAAGGAGTAAGCATGACTGAACTGGAAAGGATTCCAGGCACAGGTAACGAAGGAAGGGTTACTAAAAGGGATATTCTCGCCTACCTGCAAAACAGACAATCAGGAAACGGACAACAAGCAACATATACAAGGACGCAGGAAACTGCAGCCCCATCAGTAAAACAACAACCTGTATCAAGTCCTTCTTCAAACACTGAATCCATAAGCAACTATCCTGGTAATGTTGAGATCATTGAGATGGACCGCATGCGGAAGTTGATTGCAAAACATATGGTGGACAGCAAACATACAAGTCCCCATGTAACCAGTTTCACTGAAGCAGATGTAACCAACCTGGTTCTCTGGCGCGAACGTATCAAGAAAGATTTCGAGAAGAGGGAAAATGAAAAAATCACATTCACCCCACTGTTTATAGAGGCGATTGTAAAATGTATCAAGAAATACCCTTGGTTGAGCAGTAGTATAGATGGTGATAAACTGATTGTAAAGAAAGATATCAATATCGGAATGGCTACTGCATTACCATCCGGAAATCTCATAGTACCTGTAATAAAGAATGCCGACCAATTGAATTTGGTAGGACTCACCAAACAGGTAAATCAATTGGCAAATGCTGCCCGCAACAACAAACTGAAACCTGATGATACGAGTGGTGGTACATTTACTCTTACCAATGTAGGTACATTCGGCAGTTTGATGGGCACTCCAATTATCAATCAACCTCAGGTAGCCATCATGGCTGTAGGTGCCATCAAGAAAAGACCGGTAGTAATAGAAACCGAACAAGGAGATTCCATAGCTATCCGTCATATGATGTACTTAAGCATGAGCTACGATCATCGCATCATCGACGGTGCCCTCGGTGCTACCTTCCTGAATGCTGTGGCGAAGGAGTTGGAGAACTTTGATGGAAATCGGGAGGTATAGAAAGGCTTAGGGCCTAAATTAAAAATTTAACCGCAAGTAGCTCACTCTCCCATTTCTAACTTTAAGTTTAAAAAGATTACTATACGCCGAATCCGGTAAATCACCAGGTACATATTTTTTCCCACCGATACCATTTACAATATCGTCTACCGTATTGCTATGACCGACAATCAATATGTTTTTCCTGATGGCTTTCATGGAAGCTATGAAGGCGCTGTCGGGTAAAGGGCCGTATGGTATTATATCTAGTTTGAAATAATCTGCTGTTGGCTTTGCAGTGTTTTGGGTTCGTTGTGTTTTTGTTGAATAGATTGCTTTTATTTTTTTATCCTTCATCAATTCCTTTAATGCTTCCGCCCTGACTTTCCCTTTGTCTGACAATGGAACATCATTAGACATATTGGCTGAAGGAGTTTCCTTTTCAGCATGTCGAACAATATAATAGGTATGTGAACAAGCAGAGAGAAAAGAAATCGAAATAAACAGAGCCAGTAGCTTTCCCATAGCAATCAATTTTAACGAATATACAATTAAACAATCTTATGGAATTACCATCTGATTTCATTAAATTGTATTATACTCATTAAATCAATCCAAATATGAAATCCTTATCAGAAACATGGTTTGCTGATGGCTTTATCGATTTTGAATTGAAGAAATATACTCTATTAGCCTATTTGCAAAACATCACCCGCCAATTCAACGAGAACAAGCTCTATCCTCAATTAGCTGATCTCATCTTTCATTACAATAATCTGGTAGCGTTCCGTGAAAACAAAAAATACCTGCAGGAACAATTCCCGAAGAAATTCACTGGCATTCAACTGGAAAAGCTTCAACTATTATACGAACAGATGGTTGAGGATGATGAGTTGATGCAGGAACTGGAAGCCATTATACAATATGCTTCCGGACAAATGAAATCGACTATTACAAGTGGTACGGAAATCTATGAATTCGTAGAAGACAAACTGAATATATTCCCCATCGGTTTACTACCTATTGAAACGAATGAAGGCTATTTCTTTCTTAGTGAAGGAAGCTACAGGGAAACAAGAGTATATCAATACCGATTGAGTTTTTTTGAAAAGCACCAGGAGAAATACCGTTCCATAAAAACCGAATTCATCAGCCAGTACGAACGAAATATCGTGAACACCTACGAATACATCAAGATAGACCTTATCCGTAATCGTATATCACTCCCCAACCCGGCAGTATACTCCATTGAAACCCCTCTCAAATTTCCGGTGGATGAGACGTTGTTGCCGATTGCGAAGAGGAGTCTAGTCAGATACCTGGCGTAAAGTTCAAAAAGATCAAAGAGGTTCAATACGTTCAATAGGTTCAATATGTTCCAAAGGGCTTACTAATAGTGGGCCTTTCTTAAAGTGATATATATAACCGCAGAGACGCG
>JBGAQE010000256.1:0-2824 GCA_044220885.1 Chitinophagaceae bacterium | reverse complement strand
TGTATTTGACCTGGTTTATACTACAGGTAAAAATGCACAAGGTCAAAAATTCGGACTGTTGTCTAAGTTCCATGCCGCATTTGATGCTGAAACAGAAAATAGCAACGAATCAGTTTTCGCTGTTCAGTATTCTGTGAATGATGGTGCACCAGATGCTGCCAACGGTGGATGGGGTGAAGTATTGAACTTCCCTTATAACGCCGGTCCTGGTGGTTGCTGCGGTTTCTTCCAACCTTCACAAGATCTCGTAAACTCATTCCAGGTTGATGCAAATGGTCTTCCTTTGCTCGATACCTATAATGCAAACGAAGTAAAAAATGACCAGGGAATCACTTCCGCTGCTCCATTTACTCCAACAACAGTTGCTCTGGATGCTCGTATCGACTGGACTGTAGGCCGTCGTGGTATTCCTTACCTCGATCATGGCAAACACCCAGGTGCTGACTGGGTTCGTCTTCAATCTTATGGTGGACCATATTCACCAGTGAAGAACGTATTCACAAAAGCTGAAAAAGATAAGCTTTCTGATAAAGGTTTCTGGACAAGTGGTGTTACTGCTACTAACTATACCCTCATCCGTTTTGCTGATGTAATCCTTATGTTGGCAGAATGTGAAGTTGAAGTTGGAAGCCTGGAAAAAGCTCGTCAGTATGTGAATGAAATTCGTGCACGTGCGGCAAACCCAGCTGGTTTTGTTCTTGACGGCGCTGTTCCTGCTGCTAATTACAAAGTAGGTCTTTACACTACCCCATGGGTTGATAAAGTACTTGCTCGTAAAGCAGTACACTTCGAAAGAAGAATTGAATTAGGTATGGAAGGACATCGCTTCTTCGACCTCGTTCGTTGGGGTGAAGCAAAAGCTACTCTTGATGCTTATTACAAATATGTAAGCGGAACTACAACTCCAAGCATTAATAATCAGCGCGAATATCTGAAGGTGCCTTCAGTACCAACATTCGTAACTGGTAAGAGCGAATACTTCCCTATTCCTCAGCGTCAAATTGACCTTTCAAACGGTACTTTGAAGCAAAATCCTGGATATAACTAAGAAGTATTGATATATTTCAAGATAGGGCAGAGGGTAAAATCTCTGCCCTTTTTTTATACTTATATTGTTGAATTTGGGTATTGCTTTTTACCTTCATGTCACTATGCGTAACTCTCCTTTTTATCTTTTGCTTCCATTGATTTTATTGGTAGCATGTAACAATAAGAAAACCTTATTTACACTGCTTCATCTTCATCGACCATCCATTTCTCCGGTCATTAATTCATGAAACAGATACGGTAAACGTTCTTGATTTTGAAAATGTGCATAATGGTGGTGGCGTTGGAATTGCCACCAATAACGTGACGGCTTGCAGGATATCTATTTTACAGGCAATACAGTTCCCAACAAACTATATCTCAACAAAGGAAAATTTCAGTTCGATGATATCACTTCCATTTCAGGTGTTGAAGGAAAAGGCAGATGGAGCAGGGGAGTGGCAACAGTAGATATCAATAACGATGGATTGATGGATATGTACGTATGTGCTTCGGTAAAAGACAATCCTGAAGAGAGAAGAAATCTGTTGTATGTGAACCAGGGAAATAATGAAAATAAAATCCCTGTGTTTAAAGAGATGGCTTCCGAATATGGTTTGAATGATACTACACAAACAACCATGGCCGCATTCTTCGATTATGATAATGATGGCGACCTGGATGTTTATTTGTGCGTAAACCATATCATTGATGGAGACTTCCCAAATAGGTTCAGACCCCGAATGATAAAAGGCGAACATCCAAGCACCGGCCGCCTATACCAAAACAACTGGAATGATACGTTAAAGCATCCCACATTTACTGATGTTTCTGTAAAGGCAGGTGCATTGATAGAAGGATATGGACATGCAGTATCCATTGCAGATATCAATAACGATGGATGGAAGGATATTTATGTAACAAATGATTATCTGGCCCAGAACATCCTTTACATCAACAATCATGATGGCACGTTTACAGATAAAGTAACGGAGTATTTCAAACACACTTCTGCCAATTCAATGGGTAATGATATTACAGATATAAATAATGATGGATTAGCTGATGTTATTGAGTTGGATATGAATCCCGAAGACAACTTCAGGAAGAAGATGATGATGAATGCCAATAGCTATCAAACCTATCAGAACAGCGATGCGCTGGGTTATCAATACCAATACGTTCGAAATACACTGCAATTAAATCGCGGTCCCAGAATAGGAAATAATGATTCTGTGGGCAGTCCTTTCTTTAGCGAAATCGCTTTTTTTGCCGGCATTGCCGAAACCGATTGGAGCTGGACTCCGATGGTCACAGATTTTGATAATGATGGGTATCGCGATATCATCATTACAAATGGTTTCCCACGAGATGTTACTGATCATGATTTTGTTGCTTTCAGAAAAGATGCGTTTTCTGTTACTACAAAGAAGGATCTACTGGAACAAATTCCTGAAGTGAAGTTGCATAATTATGGTTACCATAATTCCGGTAATCTGAAATTTACAGATGAAACTACTGCCTGGGGTTTACAAAACGCCAGTTTTTCTAATGGAGCAGCTTATGCCGACCTCGACAATGATGGTGATCTTGATTTCGTTGTCAATAATATAAATGATGAAGCATTTGTTTATCAGAATAACCTTCGAACAAATTCAAAGGAAGATAAACACTATTTAGAGCTTTCATTAAAAGGGGATTCCCTTAACCGTAATGGAATCGGGGCTGTTATCAATATTTATTATGACAGCAGAAAACAGTTTTATGAAAACACGCCTTATAGAGGCTACCTGTCATC
>JBGAQE010000255.1:0-2663 GCA_044220885.1 Chitinophagaceae bacterium | reverse complement strand
GCTCGCCTATCATTTAGATAAGGCTTTGCCGGAAGCTCCCAAAGCAAGAGTGGCTCCTGATTCAGCAACTCAATTGAACAATCTCGTTCGCATGGCAGATAGCCTTGTGAAAGTAGCTGATAGCATCCGTAACAAGGCCCTTGAAGCAAAAACAAAAGGAATTGCCGTATTGCAGCCTGCAAAAAAAGAAACCAAGCCGGCAGCACCAAAACCCACTGAAGATCCAGTTGAAGAAGGAACAGAATTGGTACTCCGCAATTTGATTACCGGTGTTGAAAAGAGATGGAAACTCGTGAATGAATATTATTTCAGTGAGAAAGGAGAGGTGCTTCTGATTGAAACAAGCCGGAAAAATAATGATACGCTTAGTGTAGCCACTATTCTTTGGACAAACACAGCCTCTGGCAAAACAGATACGGTTTTACGCAAATTCAACGATGCAAAGAACTATGGTATGGACAAATCAGCAACACAATTGACATTTGTTGCTGAAAGGGATAGCGTTAGTAAGGCACTCACGAAATTTTATAAGTTATACTATTACAAAGTTGGTTTTGAAACAGCCAAACTGCTTGCGGATAGAAATACTGCAGGCGTTAGTAAAGGATTAACTATCAGTCCTGATTATAACAATAGCTTCAGTAAAGACGGTAAGAAATTATTTTTTGGATTAGCACCAATACGCAAGCCGAAAGATACTACCCTGGTTGATTTTGAAACCGCCCGTTTGGATGTTTGGCATTATAACGATGATTACCTGCAACCGCAACAATTATTACAGGCTAGTCAGGAATTACGCAGAAGCTATCTTACTGTAGCGAATCCTTCAACAGGTACTATTCTACAGTTAGGAAGTGAAGATGCAGAGTCTGTTCAAATGGGTGATGAAGGAAACGCTGATTTTGTATTGGCCAGTTCCAGTAAAGGAAACAGGATATCGGCACAATGGGAAGGATTCAGTAAACAATCTGCATGGATTATCTCAACTACCGATGGCAGCCGTAAGAAAGTTAATGACCCCATCAGAGCTTTTTATAGTTTGTCGCCTTCTGCTAAATATGTATCCTGGTACGATTGGCAGGCTCGTCAATACTTTGTTTATTCGGTCGCAACAGGTACAACGGTAAACGTAAGTAAGTCCATTAAGTTTCCTATGTGGGATGAGGAAGATGATCATCCGGATGATCCACCACCACATGGCACAGCAGGTTGGACGGAAGATGATAAATATATGCTGGTATATGACCGCTATGATATCTGGCAATTAGATCCTACAGGAAAGAGTGCTCCAGTGAATATTACACAAGGAGTAGGCAGGAAGGAAAAGACAGAGATCCGTTATCAGAGAACTGATCCGGATGAGCGTTTCATTAAGGATGGTCAGCAGTTATTGCTTCGTTCCTTCAATCAAGTAACTAAATACGCTGGATTCCATTCAATGCAGTATGGTGCTGGAAAAGCACCTGAATTGATTGGCATGTATCCAAATTCATTCACAGTATCGAAGGCAAAAGATGCAGAAAGATATATTGTACAGAAATCTGATATCAATGCTTCTGAATTATTCTGGAGCAATAACTTAAAACAATTTGAAGGACTCACTTTAATAGCAAAACAACAGGAGCCTTATAATTGGTTGAAAGTTGAGTTGGTGAAATGGAAGATGTTTGATGGTAAGGAATCAGAAGGTTTGTTATTCAAACCAGAAAATTTCGATCCAACCAAAAAGTATCCAATGATATTTTATTTCTATGAAAGGGATGCTGATGGATTGTACAATTACCGTGGTCCGGCGCCAAGTGCTTCAACTGTGAATATCGCCTATTTCACCAGCAATGGGTATCTCGTTTTTGATCCGAATATCTATTATAAGAATGGGGAGCCAGGTGAAAGTGCATATAATTCTGTTGTATCAGCAGCGAAATATTTTGCTAAGCAATCGTGGGTAGATAGTACAAAGATGGCCATACAGGGACAAAGTTGGGGTGGTTATCAGGTAGCCTATCTCGTTACCCGCACCAAGATGTTTGCAGCAGCAGGAGCCGGTGCTCCGGTGGCGAATATGACAAGTGCATATGGCGGTATACGATGGGGTAGTGGTTTAAATCGCCAGTTCCAATACGAACGCACTCAAACGAGGATTGGTGCCACCCTTTGGTCTCGTAGGGATTTATATATCAAGAATTCACCTTTGTTCAATGCAGATAAGGTAACAACTCCACTTCTCATAATGCATAATGATAAAGATGGGGCAGTACCCTGGTATCAGGGCATCGAGTATTTCACAGCTCTTCGTCGCTTAGGAAAGAAAGTATGGCTGTTGGAATATAATGATGAAGACCATAACCTCGTTGAAAGAAGAAATCGTAAAGACCTGTCCGTTCGTCTTGGTCAGTTCTTCGATGTTCACCTTAAAGGCGCTGCTGCTCCAAAATGGATGACGGAGGGCGTGCCTGCGGTGGTGAAGGGGATTGAGTGGGGACTGTAAAAAGGTTCAAAAGGTTCAATATGTTCAAGAGGTTACCCCCCGACCCCCTAAAGGGGAGCTAGGTCGATCTTTATAATTAAATAGTTAGAGTTAGAATATTAAACAGAAAGCCGATAGTTCAAAACTATCGGCTTTCTGTTTATTTATAGTACTGTTTACAATTAGTAAGAAATAT
>JBGAQE010000052.1:0-24333 GCA_044220885.1 Chitinophagaceae bacterium | reverse complement strand
TGTCCATAGAATTCAAGTTTATTAAGGTTTATAAATTCACGACAGGGCAGGAAAAAATGAAGGGGAGTTTATCAAGGACTTAGAGTGGAGCAGTATATGAATTACTGGAAGAGCTCTGTCCAAAGTAAGGATTTTGTTGGGTATGATTACCTACCACTAACAGGTAAATTTTAGCACATGGCTCGGGAGTAACGGGTAACTATAACCAGATGAAGATATTAGGAATTGAGAATGAAGCGGGTAGTAATAAAAAAAGCTCCCATTGGGGAGCTTTTATAAAAAATAAGCTTGAATTAATCCTGTTCTTTATCCTTTTCTTTCTTCTTCTTGCTTTTTGGAGCCAGCATGATAAACATCCTTTTTCCTTCCAGTTTTGGAAGAGCTTCCGGTTGTCCGATTTCCTGGAGCCTTTCAGCAAATTTCAAAAGCAACAATTCACCTCTTTCCTTGAACTGGATAGCACGTCCCTTGAACTGAACATAGGCTTTCACCTTGTTACCATCTTTCAGAAATCCTTCGGCATGACGTGATTTGAAATCGAAGTCATGATCGTCGGTATTAGGAGTAAAGCGAATCTCTTTCACTTCAGAAACTTTGGCTTTCGCCTTCATTTCTTTTTCCTTCTTCTTCTTATCGTATAAGAACTTGTTGTAGTCAATGATCTTACAAACTGGCGGATCTGCATTTGGAGAAATCTCAACCAGGTCCAATTGTTGTTCCTGGGCTATCTTCAAAGCTTCCTGAACGGAATACACCCCTACTTCAACGTTATCACCTACGAGACGAACTTGTGGGACACGGATAAAATGGTTGATTCGATGTTCTGCTTCTTTACGTGGAACAAAACGTCCACGACTATATCCACCACCTCCACCACCAGGAGGTCTGCTAAAAGGTCTTTGTGGTAATGCCATTTACAATTTTTAAATTAAGCCCTTCCCTGGAAGGGCGATTTTCATATATATCCTCATCCAGGGAATGAGGAATGCGTTCTAAATTATTCTGCTTTTCTTTCTTTAATTTCTGACTTGGCGCTTGAAACAAATTCAGCAATAGTGGCCGTACCTGTATCACCCTTACCTTGTCTGCGGATAGCCACTTTTCCTTCATTCATTTCCTTCTCACCCACCACCAGCATATAAGGTACTCTCAATAATTCGGTATCCCTTATTTTCTTACCGATTTTCTCGTTCCTGTCATCAACTTCAGCACGAATATCAGCATTTTTCAGTTCCTGAGAAATAGTTTGTGCGTATGGCAAAAACTTATCACTTATGGGCAGTACCTTAACCTGAATAGGTGCCAGCCATAAAGGGAACTTACCAGCATAGTGTTCGAGCAGGAATCCAATGAACCTTTCATGGGTACCCAGTGGAGCCCTGTGGATGATCAGAGGTGTATCTGCCTTATTTTCCTGGTTGGTATATTCGAGTTTGAAACGACGTCCCTGTGCAAAATCGACCTGGTTGGTAGCCAGTGTGAACTCACGCCCAATAGCACTCCAGATCTGTACGTCGATCTTTGGCCCATAGAACGCTGCCTCATCCTGTACTTCTACAAACGGGGTATTGGTGCGGATCAAAACGTCGCGAACCAATGCCTCTGTTTCTTTCCACAATTCTGGTTCGTCCACATATTTCTTGCCCAGTTTTGCTGGGTCATGAAGACTTAAACGCATTACATACTTGTCGATTCCAAATATCTTGAAATACTTCAGGTACATATCGTTTACTGCCTTGAATTCCTGATAGAATTGCTCCTTGGTGCAATAGATATGGGCATCGTTCATGTGAAGGCATCTCACCCGCATCAATCCGAATAACTCCCCACTTTGCTCATATCTGTAACAGGTACCATATTCAGCCAGGCGGAGTGGTAAATCCTTATAGCTTTTTGGTTCTGCTGCAAAGATTTTATGATGGTGCGGACAGTTCATGGCTTTCAGATAGTACTTGGTTCCATCCAATTCCATTGGAGGATACATACTATCCTGGTAGTATGGAAGGTGACCGCTGGTGAGGTACATACTTTCTTTGGCAATATGAGGGGTAACTACCCTCTTATATCCTGCTGCCTGTTCTGTTTCCTTAGCCAGTTTTTCCAATTCCTCGATGATAATGGTTCCATTTGGCAACCAGAGGGGCAAACCAGGGCCAACATCATCATCCATGGTGAAGATGCTTAGTTCCTTACCTAATTTGCGATGATCGCGTTTCTTGGCTTCTTCGAGCATCACGAGGTATTCTTCCAATTCCTTGTTGGATGGGAAGGTTACTCCATAAACCCTGGTAAGCATCTTATTCTTCTCATCCCCTTTTCCAATATGCACCGGAAATGCTGGTGAGTTTTATCGCTTTTATAAGTCCTGTATGTGGAATATGTGGCCCACGGCAGAGGATCCGTAAAATTTCCCTGAGTGTAGAATGTAATTTCACCGTCTGCCAGATTCTGTAGCAGATCCAATTTGTATTCATCCCCTTTTTCTTGGAAATAAGAAACGGCTTCATTTTTTGAGATTTCCTTCCTCACATAAACGTTCTGTTGTTTCGACAGCTCGTTCATCTTTTTCTCCAATTGCAACAAGTCTTCTTCTGTAAGCTTTTTGTCGCCTAAGTCCATATCATAATAGAAACCCTTGTCTAATGCAGGACCTACCCAGAATTTCACTCCCGGGAACATGGATTCAACGGCTTCTGCCATCAGGTGGGCACTGGAGTGCCAGAAGGTGGATTTGCCATCCGTATCGTCCCAGGTAAGTAATTTCAGGGAAACATCGGTATTGATAGGTCTTGAGGCGTCCCAAACAACCCCGTTTACACTGGCTGCCAATACTTTTCTGGCAAGCCCTTCACTGATGGACTTGGCAATATCCATGGCTGATACGCCTTCTGCATATTCCCTTTCTGCGCCATCCGGAAAATGGATCTTGATCATAAAAACAGTTCTTTCTCGAATTAATATGAAAGGCAAATTTAACGAAGTTTTGCCAACACTCCCGTACGATTATTATCGTAATAAACAGGAATTAGTTAATTTGCCACCCGGGTATAACATTATGAAAACCTTTTTACTATCTCTTTTTATTGTATTCTCCCTAAGTGGTTTTTCACAGGATGTAACAGGTATCTGGAGAGGGTACTTCAATCAGGTGAAATATATTCTCGATGAGAATGGGAAAAAAGTTGCTATTCCCCTAGACAGGTACAAGTTTGAAGTACAATTAGATCATGCAAATAATCGCATGAAAGGGGTCACCTACTCCTATTTGTCGACGGTGTTTTATGGTAAAGCGATTGCAACAGGTACTTTCAATACTAAGACAAAAAAAATAGTATTAGACGAACTGAAGATTGTGGAAGTAAAGATGTCCGGTTTTGATGAGGCGTGTATAATGCAGTGTTTTCTCCAATATTCACGATCGGGTGATGAAGAATTTCTGGAAGGCACTTATACGAGTATGAATGTGAAAGATTCTACGAATTGTGGCAGAGGTACTGTTTTCCTGAGAAGGGTGGTAACATCCGATTTTTATAAGGAGCCGTTTTTAGTGAATAAGGAAAAGGAAGCTGCAACTCCTCCTCCAGTTGTCACTCCGCCAAAAACAGATCTGGCAAAAAAGCCAGCATCTCCTGCTAAGCCACCGGTAACCGCAAAGCCCAAAACCCCAGTGGCTCCGGTCGTTAAAAAACCGGCAACAGTTGCAAAAGCACCAGCTGCAAAAAACAACACAACGGCCAAGACTCCCGAATAATCAGAAAGCTATAAAATCAAATACCCTTGGCGTTGGTATCGCTAAGTTGGATACTATCAAGAAACCGGAGACTAAGATACCTATCGCCCCAACACCTCGTGTATTAACAGCCAGGGAGAATGAGGTGGTGAAGACAATTACAACAAATGCCAACGAGATTACCATCAAAGTATACGATAACGGTTCAATAGATAACGATACGGTATCGGTTTATCTGGATAAGAAACTGGTGGTTTCAAAGCAACGGCTTACTGAAAAGGCCATTGTTGTGAAATTTAATCTGGACGATGCAAACGAATATCATCAGTTAGTGATGGTTGCTGAAAACCTGGGGGAAATTCCTCCCAATACTTCCCTCATGGTTGTAACTGCAGGAAATAAGCAATATGAGGTGAGAATCACTTCTACTGAACAGAAAAATGCGGTCGTCATATTCAAATACGAAAAAGATAAATAATCTTTGCCGTTCACATAAATTAGCCCCCTTTTAAGCGGATAATCCATCATTTTACCTGAAATTCGTTTCATGCGGCTTCTCCTAATCATTTTAATTGCATTATCCGGCCTTACCAGCATGGAACAGAACCTTACGGGTATCTGGAGAGGAAAACGTACACAGGTTACCGGTGGTTGCTATCCCGAATACTCCATTGAACTGCACGTTTATTATAGTAAGGATAATGCCATTATGGGAAACGCCTATAATTACTACGATAAAGACAGGTTCACTAAAATCAATTTCACCGGCCGGTATAATCCCCAAACAAAAAGGATGGTGATTATTGAAAATGCCGTTGTACAATATAATGTTCCCAACAACTGCGTTCCCTGTATTAAAACCTATGACCTGAACTGGTCTGAAATGGGAAAACAAGCCCTCGATGGGAATGGAAAGGACATGAAATGGGGAATAGTAATATCTGTCCTCCAGGAAAAATCCATTTAGAGAAAGAAAGCGTTCCTGTATTTCCGGTAGATGTATTCCAGAACGATACGATGGCCAGGCTTCAGCAGTCGCTCAAACTAAAAGACCGCGAGAAGGAAGTAGTACAAACAATAACAATTGATACTTCAGATATAAAGATAGAGTTATACGACAATGCCGAGATAGATGGTGATACGGTAACCATATTCCTGAATAACACATTATTGGTTTATAGGAAGATGCTCACCGACAGGCCTCTTACTATCAATATAACTGCCTTCCCCAATACCGATTATGAGTTCATGATGTATGCCGATAATCTCGGACGAATTCCTCCCAATACATCGCTCATGGTCATCACTGCTGGAAAGAAACGATATGAAATGCGGATATCGTCGAGTGAACAGAAGAGTGCGGTGGTTAAGTTTCGATATCAGTAGATTTCTTTGCTAAATGCTAAGAACAAGGCTTAAAGCTGAATGCTAGATGCTTAATGCCTGGATGCTTAAGGCTTGTGCTGTAATCCAAACTGAGATCAGACTTCGTATATTGATACTCGTAATTCACTAAAACATATGGCAGCTATCGATATTAAGCCTTTGGCCCTTAGCTTTAGGCTTTAAGCATATCAACAAAAAATTACCGCAGGGACGCGGAGACGCAGAGAGCATCCTCTCTGCGTCTCCCGTCTCAGTGGTAAAAAAAATCACTCTCCTTCCCTACTTCATTAGAATCCCTGCCTCTGCCCACCAGTCCCTGCTGCCGGTGCTGGTTTTTCTTGGAATCTTCTGCTCACGTTGTGCTGTATTATAAACGAAAGAAGCAATGATGGTGCTGCTTGTTTCAAGTCATCAGCCAAGAGGTGATCATAAGAATCCATATTGGTATGGTGCGTACGAGTATCGTATTCAATAACATCCTGGATGAATTGGAAACCTGGAATGCCTACTCCATCAAAAGCCAGGTGGTCGGTGCCTCCTGTATTTTGTAAGGTTACGGTACTGGCTCCTAAATCGGCAAATGGTTCCAGCCATTGTGAGAATATGCCTTTCACTTCTTCATTACCTTGGGTATAGACACCTCTTACTTTACCAGTACCATTATCTAAATTGAAATAAGCGCTTACCTTATCTCCTTCTGCATTGGAACGCTTGGTGGTCGTATCTGTGAAATGGTTCTTTACATAGTTTCTTGAACCATGCAATCCTTGTTCTTCACCACCCCAAAGACATATTCGTATTGTTCTTTTTGGTTTCAAGCCAGATGCTTTAAGGATGCGAAGCACTTCCATCATTACAGAACATCCTGCTGCATTATCAGTTGCACCCGTTGCTCCATGCCATGAATCGAGGTGACCACCCAACATTACCACTTCGTCTTTTAATTTCTTATCTGTGCCTTTCAATTCAGCCACTACATTATAGCCTTTGATATCGTTTGTTGTAAAAGAGGTTTTAACATCTATGTCAACCTTTACTGGAATCTTGTTAGAAACAAGACGCACAAGGCTCATGTAATCTTCATAAGCCACAACTATATCAAGGAAATTTTCTGGTGCTGTGGCAGCATAAGAACCACCACCGGAAACAAATAAGGTACCATCACGTCCGCGGGGACTGCAACTTAGAATAGCAAGAGCCCCATCTTTCTTAGCGAAATCCTTTATTTTATTTACGTTTAAACCCATTGGTCTTTGTCCATTAAAATTCCTTCCTCCCTGATTAGCTGGTCTGTTTTTAGGATCGAATTCAGCCATTTTCTTCAGGGCATCATCTGTGAAACGGCTGGCATCTGCATTATATGTAGGAATCAAAGTATCTGTTCTTGGCAAGAGGATGATCTTTCCTTTCAGTTTTCCTGCCCATGCTTCTAATTCAACAGAGTCTTTTACATTCAATACCACCACTTCCGCATTTTGCAGACCGTTTGTTCCTGAGCACCAGGCTTTCGGAAAACCGATTAATGGCCTGTAATAAGGGGAAGTTAATGCCAGGTAAGATTTTTGTAATTCCCAGCCCTTACCCCAATCGCCCCAGGGTTCAAGTTTGGCATCGAGGCCCCATTCTTTCAATTTGTCTTTTGCCCAATTGGCAGCCCGGAGATAACCAGGAGAATTATTTAAACGGGGGCCGCTTACATCAGTGAAGTAAAAGGCATGCTCCATAACTTTTGAATTGGACAAGCCTTCTGTCCTGATTTTTGAAACAGCATCCATATCAGGTTTGTCGCTCTGCGCTATCACCAGCGAATAGAAACAAACCGCTACTAGCAGTAAAAGGGATTTTCTCATGTCAGTGTTGGTTTAAGTTGAGAGGGAAACTACTGAATTTATGGTTGTAAGTTTTAAGTTATTTTAGGTCGGGACCTTAGCACTTATATTCACAAATTAAGACAAGGATTATTTGTCAGCACAAAACTAACTTACAACATATTAACGCGAAGCAATTTACTAGTACTTATTACTTACAACTCAACTACTGAATTTATGGTTATGGGCAAGGGGGTATTTTATGAGTGGAGAGTATATTTAGATTGTAAGAATGTAACCGCAGAGACGCAGAGGCGCAGAGGAACGCCCCTGCGTCTCCGCGCCTCTGCGGTTAATTGTTTTTTCTACATAAAACTTAATTATCCTCCAGTTTCTTCGACGCATCAATCAGAAACCACATAAACGCCCCAGCAAACACAATGCCTCCTAACAATAGCACCGGAAAATTATATCCATATTTTGTTGCGAGATAACCAAAAGCGATTGTACTCAAATAAGCTCCAGTTAAGCCTGCCGTATTCATAGTGCCTGAAATGGTGCCGCTTTTATTACCACCTATATCCATGGCTACTGCCCATGAAACAGGTGCTGCTACATCCATGCAGGCCATACCTATGCCGAGGGCTATTACTGCAATGAGATTGTCTTGTGTAAGTGCTGCTAATATGATGCTGATACCGGAAAGTGCTAAACCAATCATTGGGACAATTCTTCGTCCCCATTTAATGCCGAATTTGAGAACAGCCTTATCACTTAACCAGCCTCCTGAAATACATCCTATGGCTGCTAAGATGAATGGTAAGGAGGAAGCCCATTTGAGATTATCCTGCGATAAATGACGACCTTTCTCCAGATAGGTATGCAACCAGCTTTGGAAAAAATAAGCTCCGATTGCATAACAGAAATACATCCCTAACAAACACCAAAGGTTAGCTGACTTGAAATTTTTCCAATAGTTATAAGACTTATCTTTTTTATGTGTTTCTACATTTCGTGTAGATTCTATTTCTTTCAATTCATCGGCACTAATTGATTTTGAATGGGACGGTTCTTCTTTAAACCAGAAATACCAAGCTATTGTCCAAAGCACACCTACAATACCCAGTATATAAAATGTGGTTTGCCATCCATATTTCTGTTGGATAGGAATAACAATGAAGGGTGTTAGTGCAGCACCAATACGGGATGCAGCCCAGATGATGGACTGGGCCCTCGCTCTCTCCACGGCTGGAAACCATTTTGAAAGTGCGATTGATGTATTAGGATAGGCGCCAGCTTCACCCACACCAAAAAGGAAACGGATAACCAAAAGTGAAATAAAACTGGTGGAGAATCCTGTAAGTACAGTGAAAAGCGACCACCATAATACAACCCGTATCAAAACTTTCTTTGCTCCTAACCTGTCACCTAAAAAACCTGTTGGTACTTCAAAGCCAGCATATGCTAAAGTGAAAATTCCCAATATCCATCCCCATTGAACGGGAGTCAACTTAAGATCATCTATAATACGTCCGCTGGCAGATGATATCGCAATCCTGTCGAGGAATGTAATCATGGAAAGCAAGGAAAGAACCAATAGTACCTGGTGCCGTTTCTTCATAAATTGTTGTACGTTATACGTTGTAAGTTTTAATTTTGAGCCTGCGCTTTGGACCGTTTGATGAGTTTCGCACAAAGTAAGTAATTGATAAGAAAGTTAAAGCACTTAGAGTTCCGAACTTTTTGAAAGTTCGGAACTCTAAGTGCTTTAACTGTCGTCAAGAAATTATAATGGTTTTATTCGAAGCCCAAATCTCTGTCTAGTGGAAATTCTAACTTAAAACTTACAACGTATAACGTACAACTCCTACTTACAACGTACTACTTATTACTTCCTCCCCACTTAGTATTCAGCAAATGATTCCCAATGGCGCAATCCAGGCAATGCCGGTGATCGCAATACTGTGTTTTCAACTCCAGCAATGCCTGTGTATCAGCGGCTGTCTTTGGATCACAACCTATCTGTTCAAATTTCCTGATGATGGAATTGTTTTCGTGTGGTAACTGTTCCAACCAGGATAAGGCTTTTTGAATAAGAGCCGGTTGATCGGTATGTTTTCCATAAGTGATAAGGATTGGACAAATAACATTGATGATGATTGATCGGATCATTTCCTCACCCAGTTTTTTGATGCCGAATTTACCGGGGTCATCAAAGCGATAATGATAATGCCAATAATCATTCGCCATAACATCAAGCAAGGATTTGATTTCCGAAATAGTTTCGCAATCCCTTAGCCTGGTGAACAAGGTGGCTGTTGTATGAATGAGCATTGCCAACTGAGCCAGTCTTATAGTGGGGAAATTGCCTGGCCGCATTCTTAAAAAAAGTACCGGCCAGGGAACAGGATGCAGCTTATATTTTTTGGCAAGAAACTCATATTCCTTCTTCAAAAGGTTGGGATAAGCTTCTTCAAAGGAATCGGATAAAAGTCCAGCTTGTCCAATAAGTAATGCTTCCAATTGATGAATCTGATTCCTGTGACGTGCCAGCAATTTCAACGGTAAACTTCTTGCTACACCTTCAAATGCATCCGCGTTTACGGGGTCACCTAAATGTCTTGCCAATAACCACCAGAATGCTTCTTCCCAGTGAATATTACATTCATCCAGGAATTTATTGATGCGTAATTCCTTTCGGAACATCCTTTCTTCCAGTAACCTTTCTTTCCATGTATTCCATTCCGGGAAGGTGGAATTCCGCCATTGCATTTCGCAGGGAATAAAACTTCCCTTATCCAGCCATTCGCCATACTGCTGTACAAGCAAAGCAGGAATTCGAGGTTCCAATATCAATAGTGGCAATGCCGGACCTCCTGTTACTAAATCATTTTTCCAAACTACATGGAGAATAACATTTCCATAGTTATCATCAAGGGAATGGCCATGTTGCTGCCAATGAGAAGTAAGCACATGCAGTTCAATAGTGCCGGCTAATATGGTGTTTCCAATCCTGACTCTGGCATTGCTGAAATCAGGGCCCTGATTCCTGTTGTAATATCCAGGATGGATTATTTGAAGGGGTTCTCCATCGCTTGTAAAAAGTTCTTTGTTATTGTAATACTGGTGCTGCCAGATATATTGCAAAAGCCGTTCATTCATAAAAGCATTTTCAGTTATCGTTTTTTTTCACACGATAAACTTACTTGCTAATGCAAATACGAAATGCATTTTACAACCTTGCTTTACAACTGTATCTTTTGGAGGGCTTGTACTACCCTGCTTACTGGGAGTCCCATTACATTGTAGAAGTCGCCTTCAATACGACTTATGCCCGTTACACCAATCCATTCCTGGATGGCATAGGCACCCGCCTTATCATAAGGTCCATATTTGTCAACGTAGAATTCAATCTGTTCTTTGGTTAATGGATGAAACCATACTGCCGTAGTATCAGAAAAGGCGATTTCATGTTCACCATATTTTATTACCACTCCGGTAATGACGAGGTGTTTATTGCCGGAAAGCGCGGTAAGGATATCAATTGCGTCTTGCCTGTTTACCGGTTTGCCAATTACTTTATTATCGAGTACCACAATAGTATCTGCGGCTAATACGGGCACTCCTTTTTCATAATGCTGAAATGTAGCATCGGCTATTAGGGCTATGGCTTTATTTCTCGCAATATATACAGGTATCTCTTCGATTGGAAGTGTTGCGGGATACTTTTCATCAGTCTGTTTCACCATTACATCAAATGGCACTTCTGCCCATTCCAATAACTGACTTCTCCGGGGAGATTGAGAAGCTAAAACAATTTTCTTATACATAAAAGCGGAAAAATAATATTGAAAGAATTCCTGTCATCATCACCCATTTCACTAAACTACTGAGTTTATGGAAATCGGAAACGGTTGTGGCTTTCACCAGCTTTTGGAAAACAATTGCTAGTGGGAAAAGTATCATGATTATTGTATAGGATATGGATGCCCACCATCCATAAGTAACCACATAAATCTGAAGAATGGAAATAGCCCCGATCAATACAATCAACCAGGTGGCCATGAATACTTTTGAAACCCGAATACCCCATACCAATGGCATAGTACGACATCCATATTTCCCATCTCCGGCCATGTCCTCAATATCCTTTATCACTTCACGTATCAATGAAATGATGAAAGCGAAACCACCATAAAGTATTCCCATCTTAAAAATGAAAGAAAGACTTTTACGGAGAATGGGATCTTGTGCAGATGACAGCCCCCTGTTCATTTCAATAAAAACCAACACTAATACCACCCAGGCGGTGAGCAATGAAATGATGATATTGCCCGATAATAACTTTTTCTTGAATGTGGTTGAATATACCCAAAGCAATAAAACGCTCAGAGAATTTGAGAGCCCTAATATGATATCATGATTGGCTTTCCAGCCCACATAAAAACTTATAGCTATACCAATAACGGATAATACAAGGTGCCAGATGATCGTCCAACGGCGCTTGATGATCTTGTCCACTACCAGTTTCTCCGGCTTATTAATCCGGTCTATATTAAGGTCGAAATAGTCGTTTATGATATAACCGGCGGCACCAATAAAGACAGAGGCTGTAACAAGTAATATGAAGAGCGGGACAGTAAGTAAAGGGGTAATACCTGCTGCTTTATGAGCTGGTATTATGATACAATATTGGAAAAGGACCTGGGTAAGTACAATGAACAGTAGGTTCAATGAACGAATCAATCTAAAAAATGCTACTATCAGTTTCATTCACCCGTAAATTACAATAGAAAGATGGGAAAAGCCAATTTTCATTATTTGCTGGCGATACCTGTTTCCAATTCCCAGGCACCATTCATTTTCAGTACTTTTTCTATAACATCCCTCACACAGCCTTTTCCACCACAATAGGGAGATATATAGTGGGCAATAGATTTAATCTCTTCAGCGGCATCATTGGGCGCACAGGCTAAACCAACAGCTTTCATTACCTGAAAATCGGGAATATCGTCGCCCATGAAAAGAACCTGCTCAGGCCTGATATTGTTTTCCTTCATATACTCAGTAAGACAAGCTTTTTTATCGCTTTGCTTCATAAATATATTGGTGATACCAAGGCCTTGCAATCTTGTTGAAACAGCGTCTGAATGACTTCCGGAAATGATAAGTACCTGGAACCCCTTTTTTACTGCTAGTTGAAGCGCATAGCCATCCTTGATATTCATTGTTCTCAGGAAACGGCTGTCTTCAAAAACCAACAGGCTACCATCAGTAAGAACCCCATCCATATCGAGTGCAATGGTAGTGATAGCCTTAAATTTTGTAAGCAATGGCATTAAAAGTGGTTCCGGGGAAAAAACCGGATAGGTCAAAATTAGGGATTACTTGAAACAGATGGTGGAGAATGAAACTGGGTAATTTTACTTTTTCTGATTATCCCTCCATTCGTATACCCAACTGCTTTGGATCATTTCCAAATGCCCTTCATTACTATCTTCCCTCTTTCCTTCAAAATTGGGGATCTGTAAAACCCATTCGAGCAATTCAGTGAAGCGGATCCGGTAAATTCTTGACTCAGTGAAATCGTCACCAAAGCGTTCATATAGCTTCTGGGCTATATCTTCATAGTCGTTCCACTTTATTGGGGGTTCAAAATGCATATGGGTAGTATTATTCTCCTAAAAATTGGGTTTGATCGGGCAGGGTAACAACAATGGTACCTTCTCCGGGTTGTAGAACACATTGGCAACCGAGACGGGAATTTAAACGAGGACTTACAGCCCTGTCTATAAAATCCTCTTCCTTATCGCTAAGTTCTTCCAGGAATTCTGCTCCTTTTTCAACATAAAGATGACAGGTACTGCAGGCGCAAACACCTCCACAATTATGGTGCAGGTTGATATCGTTGGTGAGGGCTATTTCAAGCAGACTCTGATCGGGAGCCACATCAGTAAGGGTAACCGGTTCAAGACCTTTCTGCTCAAATTGATAAATAATTGTATACATAATTCAATCAAAAAATCGGTGGCAAAAATAAGCAAAATGAACAGTTCAGCGGATGGAACATGGGTAATCCGGGGCGAAAAGGGCATAGTTTTCCGTATTTCGACACAAAAAAAGCCGTCTTTCTGTAAAAGACGGCTTCTATAGTAGCTCTTTACATTTAATTCTTTGAGTTGTAGACCAGGTTTTTCTGGATTACCATATCGTTCACCACATTGATAGCCTCATCCAGATAGATATCACCACGGAGCAATTTAACCCACTGCTTGAACCTTTCCAGTTTACCATTGTCATATTCGAATTTCTTCAAATCTTCAGGTAAAGCGGTTACATCCAGTTCTGAAGTGAGTTTTGCAGATGTTTCAATCTGTTTAACCGCTTCTTTGATTTGCTTTTGCTCTTCCTGGAATTTCTTGAGGTTGAGTGTATACACCTTATCATTTTGTTCAGAAATCCAATGGGCGTTATCACGAATTACATTAAAAGCATTGTTCGATTTCAACCTTTCATTGCTTGCTTTCTTAATAGGACTCAAATCGAGACTGTATTTCCAATTACTGTATTCTGCTTTTTGAATCTCATCCCATGGTAAAGCATCCGGATTATCCTTCTCCCTCAGTTTAGAATATTCATATACATCCGGGATATTGATATCGGAAGCAACACCTCTTAATTGGGTTGAGCCACCATTGATACGATAGAATTTCTGAAGTGTGAGCTTGATAGTACCCAGGTCGCTATTAGGTTCTACAAATCCGATGATCTTATCAAGACCTATATTACGTTGTTACAGTTCCTTTACCATACGTACTGGTGCTACCGATGTGCTTACCACGGTTATAATCCTGAATAGCTGCTGCAAATATTTCAGAAGCAGAAGCGCTGAATTCATTTACCATTACAGCCAGTGGGCCATCATACAGAACAGAGCGATCACGGTCGAAGAATACCTGTGGTTTACCATCACGGTCTTTAACCTGTACAATAGGGCCACCTTCAATGAACAATCCTACCATTTGAACTACATCATATAATGAGCCACCGCCATTATTACGAAGGTCCATCACTATGCCATCCACTTTCTGTTCTTTCAATTTAATGATCTCTTTTCTTACATCCTCAGAGCAACGGGCTCCTTTTGGATTTTCGAAGTCTGCATAGAACTCTGATAGATATATGAAACCTATTTTGCCTTTTGCTGTGTTTACAACAGCGCTGCGGGCGAAAGTTTCATCCTGAACTATTTCATCACGAATCAATGAAACCACTTTTATAGAGCCATCATTCTTTTTCAGTGTCAAACGAACTTCTGTTCCTTTTGTACCACGAATGATTTTTACAGCATCTTCAGTTACGAAACCGGCAAGGTCCACAGGTTCATCCGCACCCTGGGCCACTTTCATAACTACATCACCTACCTGCACCTGACCAGATTTCCAGGCAGGACTACCAGCCAATAAGGTACCTATCTTGATACTACCTTCTTCCTCTCTCAAAGAAGCACCGATTCCGTAGAAACGACCACTCATCTGCTCTGTGAAATATCTTTTATCTACAGGAGGGAAAAAGTTAGAGTGAGGATCCATTGTTTCAGTGATCAGGTTGATATAATCATTGAAAGGATCATCAGTACTGATTTTCAAATTCAATCTTACAAATACCCTATCCATGATTTTCGCCACCTTTTCACGGGCTTCTTTTTCCAATTCCTGATCTGTCTTCACCTTAAAGCCTTCCGTATTCTTATTTTTCTCACGGTTCTCCACCATATCGTAGTACCTGTCAAGAACCATATATTTCAGCCTTTTTCTCCAATACTCTTTTCTTTCCGCTTCATTTTTCGGAAAATCATATTGGTCAGGATTCAGGTTCACTGATTCGTCCTTTGTAAATTCGAAAGGTTTTGATAGAAGTTCCTTGTAAACAGCCTCTACTTCGGGAAGTCTCTTTTTAACCACTTCACAAACGGCAGGAACAAAAGCTACTGTTGCTCCATCAATTTCATCATCCAGCTTTGTCTCATATTTCTTCAGCGCCTGGATATCTGATTGCAAAAGGATATTCTTATTCTCATCGATGAATTTATCGGTGAGGAATTTCTTGAATAAGGTCTTTGAAAAAGCATCATCAAACTTCTTAGGGCTGTAATGAATCTCTTTCAGCATATCCCCTACATTATGAAGAATCTTATCGTATTTGGTTGGGGGATTACCTCCCCAGCCGAAAGTCCGGAAAGCCACGATAAGACCAGCACCTAAAAACAGTATCAATACGGGTAACGTTCTCTTACTAAACATATATTTTATGAGTTTAGACATTTGACCAAAAATAACGATAAATCGCTCCAGTTGTTGCCACCTAGAATCAATATTAACAACTGATTATCTGATATTTTACACCAGCGGTAAGTTAGAGTCGGGAGTCGGGAGTCTTGGTGGGTAAGTCGTGAGTCGATAGTCAGGAGTCGGGAGTCCTTGCGAGTAAGTCGGGAGTCGGTAGTCAGGAGTCGGGAGTCGGTACATGTGCTGAGAAAGTTTTTCATTGGATGGGGCCATGCACTTTTTGTATAAATAATTGATATCCATACTTTAATAGGAAATAAGCATAAACATATCAAAGGCTATTTATGAGATTGCTGGGAACAGCAGTATTCAAGTGCCATAAGATTTTTATATTGCTACTATATCCAGGATTATGATGGACGAGGAAAAATTACAGGCATTCATTCAAGCTATTTATCCATTGAGTTCGATTGAATTGGAGGAATTAACAGCGAATTGGAAACCTCTGATTGTTAAAAGAAAGACACTGCTTACTACAGCCGGTGAGACTGAAAAATACCTCTATTTTGTTCTGGAAGGCGTTCAAAGGGCCTTTTTTCTGGGAGATAAAAACCAGGAAGCCACCATTATTTTCACCTATCCCCCATCATTCAGCGGTGTGGCTGACAGTTTTCTCACACAAACGCCATCACTATATTATCTCGAAACTATAACCGCTTCAAGGTTTCTCAGGATAAGCTATGATGAGATACAGGCCCTGATAAACAAACATCCTGGCATACAGCAGCTTTTTTTCAAAGCCACTGCATTCGCTTTAAAAGGGGCTCTGGAACGGCATATTGAATTGCAGAGTTATACCAATGAAGAAAAATTCAAAACCCTTTTGAAAAGAAGTCCCCATATTCTTCAATTGGTTCCTCATAAATATCTTGCCTCCTATCTTGGAATGGATGCCACAAATTTCAGCAAGCTGATGGGAAGTGTAAAGATCTGATCACAGTCCATTCTTTTTTGCAAATAGCAAAATCTTGGTTTTTACCAATATTATTCAGGAAGATGATCCGCATTTTTGTTTTCTATTAAATTCGCTGGAGATGAAAAAAGTATTATCAGAAGTTCTATTGGAGCAACTTCAAGAAGATGTAAGGGAAATCATATTGAAAGCAGACCAGTTGCAACGCATGACAGATTCCCAATTAAAACAAGTGCCGGGAAAAGACAAATGGAGTATAATTGAAATCATAGATCATTTGAATTATTACAGCAGGTTCTATTTAACAGAAATAGAGCAGAAAATATCTCATTATGAAGCTGGGTCGGCAAAAGATTTCAAGCCAGGTTTGTTGGGAAACTACTTCACAAAAATCATGAAGCCCAAAGAAGGCAACAAGATTTCAAACAAGATGAGTGCTCCAAAAAATGCCATTCCATCATCATCCATCAATGTATCTGAAACCCTTTCTGAATTTATAACCCATCAACAGCATCTTATAAACTTATTAAAAATTGCAAAGGCTTGTAACCTCAATTCTATTCGTATCCCAACAAGCTTAAGCAAATGGGTAGCCCTAAAGCTTGGCGATACTTTCCGATTCCTGATTGCACATCAGCAAAGGCACTTTGTCCAGATAAACAATGTGATGAATTATTTACGGGAAAACCAATCGGCAGCCTGAAAGTATCCATGCATGTCTATCAAACCTTCATGAGGAAATTGTCGATATTAAAAATAGGATCTAAATAGGGATTTGCAGAAGAGACTACTTTATACAAAGCTTCTTTGAGTTTATTGAAATCGCTGGGCTTTTTTATATAAACATTAGCTCCGTTGTGGAAGGTTTCTTCAATATCATTTTTTGAAGATGAAGTTGAATAAATAGCAATTGGAATTTCCTTAAGTTTTTTTATAGATCTTATTTCCTTTAAACATTCAACACCTGTTTTTCGAGGCATATTCAGGTCAAGAAAGATAATGGCTGGTAAATCAACCTGATTTTTGGCAAGATACTCCATCAGCTGTTTACCGTCGTGCAAGGCAATCACTTCAGATCTTATTTTCAATTCACTGAACGCTTCAATAAAAATAAGTCTGTCACTTTCATCATCATCGGCCAGGATGATCTTTACTGCTACATTGTCCATTTTGAATAGTTTTAATTAGCAGGTATGTAAATATCAAATGTGGTTCCCTTATTCAGCTGGCTTTTCACCGTTATGGCGCCATTGTGATTATCTACGATTTTCCTGACAATGGCAAGGCCAATGCCAGTGCCCGCATATTCCCCTATTCCATGAAGCTTTTGAAACACTTCAAATATCTTATCATAGAACTTCTTTTCAAAACCTATGCCATTATCTGAAAGACTGATATGGCAGTAATTATGATCTGGTGGAAGTTTAACTCCTTTAACAGATTTTCCTTTTATAATAATGCTTTTAATTATTATATGTGGCGGCAGATCAGGCTTGGAGAATTTTAGGGAATTACTGATCAGGTTCTGTATCAATTGATGAAACTGGAACACAATGATATTGGCTGTGCAAAGTTCGTTGGCTTCAATAACAGCATGCTTTTCTTCAATGATCTCTTTCAGCTCCAGTTTTACGTTGTCAATAACAGTGTTAAGGTCATATAATTCAAATTTCCTTTCAGCTGTTGATAATCCTGAAAATGCCAGAAGCTCTTCGATTAGTATTTGCATACGATTTGCAGAATCCTGCATGATATGGAAATATTTCTTTCCATTCTCAGACAGTTTATCGTTTTCCTTTTCCATTATACGCCCGGAGAAAATCTGGATCTTTCTCAATGGTTCTTGCAAATCATGACTGGATACATAAGCAAATGACTCCAGTTCCTTATTCATTTTCTGAAGCTCATTATTCTTATTTAGTAACGAGTCATTTGCTATAGACAATTCCTGAGTTCTTTCAGTTACTGCCTTTTCAAGTGCTTTCCTATATTCCACCTGTTCCTGAATTTCAGTGGCAGCAGTTATCCATTTTACAATCACCCCTTTTTCATTTCTCAACGCAATAGCACGACTTAAGTGCCATTTATACTCACCATTCTTATTTTGCAACCTCAATTCCATTTCAAAATCTTTTCCGGAACTAATGCAATGAAACCAACGGTTCCTGACTTCTTTAACTTCTTCAGGATGAACCGTACTTTTCCATCCATTAGCAATTAAAGTCTCCAGGCTAAGTCCTGAATAATTTAACCAGTTTTGATTATAAAAAAAAGATTTCCCGCTTTCATCTGCATTTGAAATCAGTTGGGGCATCAGCTCTGCCAATTGCCTGAAATTTTCTTCACTTTCCTTTATTTTCTTATTGAATATTGCTCGAGGGGTAACCTCATTTGCTATTACAGCTACTCCTTCAATTTCGTTATTTACATTTCGCTGAGGCTGATAAATGAAAGAGTAATAGATCAATTCTTTTTTACCATTTTTAATCAGGGTTACGGGCATTTCATAGCTGTGAAAGGCTTTGCCGGTCTTATAAACATCCGACAGTATTTTATCAAATCCCTGAGTCATGATTTCTGGCAATACAGCAAAAATTGACTTACCAATTACATCTCTGGTTTTTCCCCACGAATTTAAAATTGCATCATTTGCAATCTCTATGATCATATCTGGTCCTTTATAAATACCAATCATGGAAGGAGATGAATAGATCATGTTATGATAGCGGTTCTCGCTTTCTATAACCTTTTGCTGCGCCCTTTTTCGTTCTGTTATATCTTCAATTGATAGCAGGATCAGTTTTTCCGAATTGCTTTTGTTTACTACTTCTCTGGCATTTAAAAGCATTACCAATTCACCCAGTGATGGAAAGGAATGAATAACTTCAAAATCGTTAAATACTGATTTTTCAGGCAGAATTTTTTCGAGAAGTGTTCTTAGTTCAGGTATATCCCATTGTTTATTTCCAAGGTTATAGATCAATGACCCTACTGTTTCCATCTCATTTACCCTGAATGTGACATAAAAGGATTTATTAGCCGTCTTGATCCGAAGATTTTTATCCAAAACAAGCAAAGGCTCACGGATGTTGGCAACAATGGATTCAGCATAGTTTTTGGCAGCTTCCACCTGCTCGTTTAAATTTATCATTTCCTGATTAACTACCGTTAACTCTTCATTGGTGCTTTGTAATTCCTCCTTACTGGTTTCCAATTCTTCGTTAAGGCTTTGAAGCTCCTCACTTCCACTTAATAATTCTTCATTGGCACTTTGTAATTCTTCATTGGCAGCCTCCTGGTCTTCCGTGATACTCCGCATATCTTCCCTTACCTGCGCCAGCTCCTGTTCTAACTGTTGAATGCGTATATCTTTTCCATCAGTATTTACTTTTGACTTTGTTTTTTTCCCATTGGAAGGTAACTGAACATTTCTCTGTGAATTAGTGTCATGAAAAAGAACCAGGTAATGCGGCTCTATTGTATTAGGTAATGGAATAGCTTCGATAGTTATATAGACTAAATTGTTATGGACCTGAACCGGAATATTTTCTTTTGAAACAACAGTCTTTTCCTTTTTGCATTTATGTAAAATACTTCTTAACTCAAAAGACAAACCCTGTTTTGCCATTACAAGCAAATTATGGCTGGGTTTTCCAGAAGATTGTTCTAAATAATTACTGGTACTACCTCTGAACTGAACAATATCCATGGTATCATTTACAACTACACCAGAAGGGGTGTACTTGCTGAGCATAATATCATCAGCTGTCTTTTGAAAATCAGATCGCATACTCTCTGCTTTTTGTTTGTTTTTGCCTGGGTTAGGATGTGGTTCCACCCGTTGGCTGTGCACATGAATAAATCTACTCGATACATCTTTTCTTATATAGAGTTTTTCATTTTTAGTTGCCAGTGTAAAGAGATTGGAAGTGCCTCCGGTTGTCTCAGATTTGCCAAGAAGTAAATACCCTTTTGGATTCAGGGCATAGTGAAATGTTGTCAATGCTTTTTTCTGAAGATATGGTTCCAGGTATATCAGCACATTCCTGCAGCTTATCAGATCAATTTTCCCAAATGGAGGATCTTTCAAAAAGTTATGGTTGGCAAATACACACATATCCCTGAGCTGTCTGTTGATCTGGTAACTATCATTTGTCTTGGTAAAATAATCGTTCAAGCGTTTGGGTGATATACCAGCCAGATCCAGCTTTTTATAAATGCCTGTACGTGCAGCAAGAATTGCAGGCTCACTTAAGTCGGTGGCGAATATCTGCACTTTTTCTTCCGGTACCGCTGAAGAATGGTTACCGAGTAATTCTCTGAACGAAATAGCGAATGAATACGCTTCCTCACCAGTGCTGCATCCAGCCACCCAAATTCGTATGGGTTCATTAACAGTTTTATCCTTAATAAGTAGAGGAAGTATGTTTTCACTTAAATTGTCAAAACTCTTACGATCGCGAAAAAATGATGTTACAGGTATCAGCAAGTCCTGATATAACAGATCCTGTTCCTGTTTGCTTTCTTTCAGGTATTTAAGATAAGTTAGCGGCTCATCGTTTTTATTGATTGCCATTCGTCGAAGAATCCTTCTTCGAATGGTTGTTTGTTTATAATAAGTAAAATCGGTACCCTTTCGAAGCCGAAGAAGGGAAATTATTTGTCTGAAAACCTCATCATCCTCCAAGGGGATACTATTGTCTTCGTAATTAGCATTGTTTAATATTTTAATGACCTCCATCAGCTTTTCAGGAATTTTTTCGGGAGGAAGAATGAAATCTACCACTCCCGCCTGGATAGCACTATTGGGCATTCCTTCATAAGCAGCAGAAGCTTCATCCTGTGCAATTGTAATGCCTCCATGATCCTTAATAGCTTTCAACCCCATGGTGCCATCATTCGCTGTACCTGATAATACAACCCCGATAGCATGTGATTGATGTACTTCCGCTAATGAAGTAAAGAAGATATCAATAGGCAGGTTTCTTTCATATTTATGAGTGGAAGAACGGGGGGCAAGTAATAATACACCATCAGAAGCAATCATCATTTTATTACTGGGAATAACATAAATATGATCTGGTTCTACTTTTATATCATTGGTGATCTCTAAAACAGGTATCGTAGTTACTTTTTGCAGTATATCGGGTAAAAGGCTTTCATGATTGGGGGCCAAATGCTGAACAAGCACATAGGCCATTCCTGATTGTTCGGGTATGGACTTAAGGAGTCTTTTGAATGCTTCCAAACCTCCGGCTGAGGCGCCTATTCCAACAACCGGGAAAAGATTAGTTGACTTAATTAATTTTTCGGGGAGGTTGTTTGGAGGAAGATTTGTTTTCATGGCAACAGCTTTTAATCGCTTTTTAAAATAAAGTCCTCCATCACTGGTAAAGGATTATTTTCCTTCAGGGTAAGAGTTAAGGCTTTTGAAATCAATTTTTTTAATTCAGAAAACTTACTGGGTTTACGTATATAGTAATGAGCCGCATCGCTAAAAACCCGGGAAGCATTAAAATCTTCATGCGCACTTGAAAGTATTATAACCGGAATCTGATCTAGTTTGTCATTTCTCTTGATGGCTCCCAGTGTAGCAAAACCGTTTTTGCGAGGCATATTAAGGTCAAGGAAAAGTACATCAGGTAGTTTACTCCTCTTTTTTGTTAACTGTTTTACCAGCTGCTCTCCATCAGGGAATATGGTAACTGTTGATGCTATTTCCAATTCAACTATTGCTTCCTGAAACAAATCACAATCCTCCTTATCATCTTCAGCCAGGAAAATGTTTAGCTTACGGGTAGCCTGAAAAAGCTTATTGCTTTTTTTCATAATACCGTTTTAGATAGAATAAAAAATCAAGAAATTAATAGGACTGAGAAATGGAGCAAATCAAGGAAGGATAGTAATCGTATGTAAAAGTACGGATAGTTTAGCCTGAAAATCAGTATATTAAATCTAAATTGATATTAACAGTAATAATCTGTTGGTAATAGGGAAAGAAACCGGGTTTTGAAAGAAATCTCGAGTGCAAAATAAAAAGGAGTTTCTTTCGAAACTCCTTCTAAGGTGGGTGACTGATGGGTTTCGAACCCACGACCCTCAGAACCACAATCTGATGCTCTAACCAACTGAGCTACAGCCACCGTTTGGGCGGCAAATGTACAAATATTTTGCATTCACCTCAAAAGAGCCAGATAAAAAATTTAAAAAGGTGCCTGAATTGAGCGTTATTTGCACCCTGAAAATATAACAATGAACATCTGGTTAGTTTTGATCCCCCTTATTTCTGCTTTTATTGGTTGGTTTACCAATTGGATCGCTATAAAAATGCTGTTTCATCCACGGGAACCTAAGAAGATTCTGGGTATGACCTTCCATGGTATCTTTCCAAAACGCCAGCAACAATTTGCCGAAAAACTAGGTAAACTGGTAAGCCAAGAGTTGCTTTCTTTCAGTGATATTGAACAGAAAATAACAAGACCTGAAAATATCAAGAAAATAATGCCCTCTATCGAGGCACATATCGACAATTTCCTGCGTAATAAGTTAAGTGAAGTGTTTCCTGTAATCAGCATGTTTATTGGTGATAAAACCATCAATCAATTAAAAGAAGTATTCATCACTGAATTGGAGACCATCTTCCCTACTACCCTGAAATCGTATATGGGCACTTTGCAGCAAGATCTGGATCTGGAAAAAATCGTTGTAGAGAAGGTTGCAGCCTTTTCAAGCGATAAACTGGAAGCCATACTTTACCAGATCATGGCAAAGGAATTCCGGTTTGTAGAAATCATTGGCGCCGTACTCGGTTTTGTCATCGGTTTACTGCAGGTAGGATTGACCCTTTTAACCAAATAAGTCTTCACATTTCTTTAACAACCGGATAATTAATAAAAGATTGATTCTCACTGAACAATCTTTCGGAAATATTGTATTTACCACTCATCACATTGTCACAAGTTTGTCAACTGAATAACGTCCAATTTTGCACATCTTACTTCAACAGCTATAAAATGAAAAAAATCTTTTTACTACCCATTCTTGTCCTTTTAACGTTAGCCGGTTTTTCGCAGATGCCAGGAGGCATGGGCGGCGCCAGAGGCGGTATGGGCGGGGGAAACATGAATATCGGCCGTTTTTACGGTAAAATCGTAGATGCCAAGACTAATAAAGGCATCGAGGCTGTATCTATACAGCTGATCCAGAACAAGTTCGATACCGTTATCAAGAAAAGAAAAGATACCGTAATTGCCGGTATGCTTACTTCAAAAGCGGGTGATTTCAGTCTGGAAAACCTGCCTATCATGGGTAATTTCCGTTTGAAGATATCTGCTATCGGATATAAGGAAATAGACCAGAAAGTGGCTTTTGAAATGAAAATGGGTCAGGGTGGAGATATGAGCCAGGCGCTGGCGGGTATCGATAAGGATCTAGGCAATATCAAATTGGAAGGAGATTCAAAAGTACTGGAGACAGTAACTGTTACAGGTGCAAAACCCCTGGTGACCACCAGTATCGACCGTAAAGTTTTCAATGTGGAGAAGAATATCACTTCTGCCGGTGGAACTGCGGTTGACGTAATGCGTAATGTACCTTCTTTAAATGTAGATATTGATGGTAATGTAACCTTACGAAATAATGCCCCTCAGATATATGTAGATGGCCGTCCAACTACTTTAACTCTGGAGCAAATACCTGCAGATGCCATCGCTTCTGTTGAAGTGATCACCAACCCTTCTGCAAAATTTGATGCTTCTGGTGGTACCGCCGGTATCCTCAACATCGTTTTAAAGAAGAACCGCAAAGCCGGTTACAACGGTAACTTAAGGGCAGGTATTGATCAGCGTGGTAAATACAATCTGGGTGGCGATATCAATATCCGCCAAAATAAGATAAACGTATTTGCCAGCGCTATGTATAACCAGCGTAAATCGATCTCAAATGGTAATACCGACCGTTTAACATTGGTGAATACTCCAAATACCCAACTCTTCCAGGACGATAAGAATATCAGTGAAGGCTATTTCGCCTTCATGAGAGGTGGAGTGGACTATTTTATCGATAACAGAAATACCCTGACATTGTCTGGTGTATATGTGAACGGTAGATTTAAACCAGAATCCAATTCAGACATACTTGTTGATACTT
>JBGAQE010000051.1:0-26301 GCA_044220885.1 Chitinophagaceae bacterium | reverse complement strand
ATGAAAAGGCAATCTGGTTACGATGCCAAGATGTGGGACCAGCTATCGTTGGTTTTGGTTCTTATCATTATAAATATGAAAGCGGTAGGAAGGGATGCGCCATTGGTGTATCTTCTCCACGCAAGGCTGAAATATCCTTTACTTATCTTCAGGTTTTGAGAAAACGAGATGAATTATTAGCAAAAAGTTGAAAATGTAAGCATAAAAAGTGCAGTAGCCTGTGTATATATAAAGAAGCTGGAAGATGTGGATGTGAAAGTGTTGGAGAAGATGGTGGAGCTTTCGGTGAAGCATATGAAGAAAATGTATAAGTAATCTCTTTCAAGTTGAGAAGTTTTACGTTGTATGTTTTTAAGTTATGGTTGTAAGTATGTTCTTGTTAGATACGAGTGTGTTGAGCTTCGGAATTTACTAATTTTCTGCGCAGAGACGCGGAGACGCAGGGGTTGTATTCTCTTTTTCTCCTTTGACCTCCTAGTCCTGTATTCGTCGCGGAGCGACTCTTTGCCCCTTAAAGCAATAAGGAAAAGCAGTACTAGATGTATTATTCCTTTGCCTCTTTGCGTGAAAAAAAGCAATTACTCATTCAGTAACACATAGACCCTCTGGAACTTCTTGAACCTATTGAACTTCTCGAACAATCTCATGGTGCTAGCCTTTCGGTCTTCCAACTTCCACTATTCTGAGTGTAAAGTATCCTGTCATGCATCCTGCTCGGTCGCCCCTGCCAGAATTCCATACGAACGGGTTATACTGATCCGCGACGGCAAGGTTTGCTTGCGATGCTTGAATCATCGGCATATTGAAAAGTTCTTCACCAGGCTGTAATACATGGCACGGGAAATTTGACATAAATCTTACCGTCGACGACCTAAATAGTCGATACTCTTTTACAAGGTATACCTTTGTCCATATGAACCTGTCGAGTTCTTTCCAGAAAAACAAGAGACAACAATTGGGATTGAAATCGAGCTGTACACTTTTAGTGCTATTGTAATTGGTAAAATACAAAGCCTTTTTCATCTACCCTTTCAATAATATGGTGCGGGCATCAGGCATGCCATTGGCATCAATAGTAGATAAAGTCATTGCATTCATCTCTTCAATCGCTGAATCGGATGCTTGCTTCCACCAACGTTCGAATTGTTCGATAGGAGTGGCAGCTACATCATTTTCCGAAAGACTATGTAATGTATATTCCTTACGCAGATGCGAAATTTCTTCAGGTTTCATTGCTGACTATTTGATTACGGTACTGTAAAAGTAACTTAAACTACAGAATGGACTTTTAGTTCCTGCACCATGGCTTCTCCTCTTTCCAAAGCCTGAATATTGATAGGAAGTAAATGATGGTATTTTTCTGGTAATACTTTTTCCAATGCCTCCAGTATGGAGTCATTCTTTACAACGGGCTTAACACCAAGAAAAGCTCCCAGAATGATCATGTTCATGATCTTGGGTTGCTTCATCTTAATAGCTTCTGTTGTAGCGGGAATTCCGATTATTTCTATATCGGTTCGTTCACTGGGATGAAAGATATTACCTGATTCATAGAGCAGCAATCCTCCGGGTTTTATATGGCTTGCAAACTTATCCATTGAAGGTTGGTTCAGGATAATGGCGGCGTCGAACTTAGATATTATTGGACTGCTTATTTTTTCAGATGATAGTATGGTGATGCAATTAGCAGTGCCACCTCTCATCTCTGGTCCATAAGAAGGCATCCAGGATATTTCTTTCTCTTCCACCATTCCTGCATAGGCTAGGGTCATGCCCATTGATAGTACACCTTGTCCGCCGAAACCTGCTATGATGAGTTCTTCTAACATGGTTATTATTCTTTATTGTTAGCTGTTGCTACGGGTACTTTCACATCTCCTAATGGGAATGTCTTTACCATTTCTTCATCAATGAACCTTGATGCTTCTGCTGGTGTCATTTTCCAATTAGAAGGACAGTTACCAATTATTTCCACCAAACAAGTGCCTTTATGCAATTGCTGATATCTGAATGCCTGTTGTAAGGCTTTTTTTGTTCTTCTTACTGCATTAGCGCTGTTCACTGCCTGACGGGTTACAAAATAAGCTCCGGGTAATTGAGCCATCAATTCGGCTATGCGAATCGGAGAGCCATAGAATGAAGTGTCACGGCCATCAGGACTGGTGGTTGTTTTCATTCCTGGTAAAGTGGTTGGCGCCATTTGCCCACTTGTCATTCCATACACCGCATTGTTCATGAACACGATCAGAATGTTTTCGCCACGTTTGATGGCATGCAAAGTCTCAGCAATACCAATGGCAGCGAGATCGCCATCACCCTGATAAGTGAATACATATTTCTCCGGCATTAGTCTTTTGACAGCGGTAGCAACAGCAGCAGCTCTTCCATGGGCAGCTTCCTGCATATCGATATTCATATAGTCGTAGGCGAAAACAGAACAACCTACAGGGGCAATGCCGATGGTCTTGTCCTGAATATTCTCTTCTTCCACCACTTCCATAATCAATTTATGAACCAGGCTATGCGCACATCCGGGACAATAGTGCATGCTCACGTCCACCAGAGTAGTTGGTTTATGATACACCATTTCATATTCATCGGGAGTACATTCCGTTGCAGCTGCAACCGATGAAGTAATGGTTAGTATTTGTTCATCAGTTGACATGGTGTGTAGCTATTAAGGTTTCTAATTCTTGTTCTATATCTTCCGGAGTAAAAAGCATTCCACCTAATCTTCCATAGAAGGCTACTGGTGTTTTTCCTTTTACTGCCAGTCTTACATCTTCCACCATTTGTCCGCTATTCAATTCAACGGTAAGTATTCCTCTTACTTTCGATGCCAGCTCTTCAAGTCGTTGATAAGGGAAGGGGAATAGAGTGATAGGTCTTAAGATGCCCACTTTAATATTTCTTGCTCTTGCCACATCCATTGCTTTCTGGCAGATGCGGGCGCTTAATCCATACGCTACAAAAATATAATCTGCATCTTCGGTATTCATTTCTTCCCAACGCACTTCATTCTCTCGCATCAACTGATATTTTGCTTCCAGTTTAAGGTTATGTACTTCCATCCGTTCTGGTTGAATGAAGAGGGAAGTGATATAGTTCCTTTCTCTTGTTGACGGTTTACCAGTGGTGGCCCATGATGATTTATCGATAGCTGGATTTTTATATGGTTTGAAAACCACTTTCTCCATCATTTGTCCGATAGCGCCATCCGATAATATCAAAACCGGGTTCCTGTATTTATCAGCCAGATCAAAACCAAGGAAAACAAAATCGGCCATTTCCTGAACGGAAGCTGGAGCGAGTACGATCATTTTATAATCGCCATGTCCACCTCCTTTTACCGATTGGAAATAATCACCTTGTCCGGGTTGGATGGTGCCAAGTCCCGGACCAGCACGGTTTACATTCATCAGCAAACAAGGCAGTTCAGCACCTGCGAGATAAGAGATTCCTTCCTGCATGAGGCTGAATCCTGGAGAAGAGGAACTGGTCATTGCTCTGAATCCTGCTCCTGCCGCCCCATAAACCATGTTGATGGAAGCGACTTCGCTTTCTGCCTGCATCACTACCCGATTATGTTTGGGCATTTCTCTAGCGAGGTATTCCAGCACTTCCGATTGCGGGGTGATGGGATAACCGAAATAAGCATCGCAGCCAGCTTGAATAGCTGCTTCCGCCAATGCTTCATTTCCTTTCATGAGTTTTGCTGTTGTCATACGCCCTCTTTTTTTTCGGGTTGAAGCATGGATTGCAATTGTTCTTTTATATCCGGAGGTGTAATAGCTACTGGTTTCTTTTTTGGGTGGGTTCTGTAAACGGTGATAACAGCATCGGGACAAACCAATGCACAGTTTACGCAACCCGTGCAGGATTCGTTATTGGCGATGATGTAGTGATAACCTTTGATATTGATGGTTTCTGATAGAGAGAGGGCATTTTCTTTGCAGGCGATAGTGCATAATTCGCAACCCTTACATTTCTGTATGTCGATTTCAACTTTGCCCTTGATTTTTCTCTCCTTTGCCGGCTTTATGTTGGTGCTATCTTCCATGGTCAGGCATTAAGGTATCGTTAGATGCTTTGCCAAATTTCGGGAGAAGGACTGCTGTTTTGTAGCTACCCTGTCATAGGAGGGTATGATTGTTATCATCTTCCGCGGAATGGGTTTGAAGTTGTGCTGATTATCAGGCCATATCTATTGCTTTTTAGAGTTACACAAAAAAGAGAAGGGGATCACCTTCTCTTTTTCTATCGAACAGAATTGATTTAGAATCCTCTTTGTGTAGAACCCGTTGGTCCACCCCAGAATGCTGCCGGCATAGGTTTACCTAACAGGTTTTGGTAGTAGAATGAATACGCTTCATTACGGCTGTGAATAGCTTTGTTCTGGCTATTGCCGCCGATACCATGACGTTCACCTGGATACAGCATGAATTCAAAATGCTTTCTTCCTTCCTCCAGTTTATTAATGAGTTGAATACTGTTCTGCATGAACATTATCGTCGGAAGTACCGTGAACGATACGGATCAGCTCCTTTGTACTTATCGGCATAAGTCATAACAGATGTAGCCTTATAGCCTTCAGGGTTTTCAGCCGGCGTATCCATATATCTTTCGGTATAGTGTAAATCATATAATTGCCAATCAGTAACTGATGAATTGGCGATACCATAATTGAACACATCTGCGCCCATAAGTCAATGCCATGCAGGTCATATAACCACCGAAGCTTCCACCGGTAATAGCCACTTTATTGCTATCTACCCAGGACTGCTTACGTAACCAGCGACCGCAATCCATAAAGTCTTCAATTTCATATTTACCCAATTGGCGATGGATATAGTTCAATCCCACTTTTCCGAAATGTCCACTCGCGCGATTGTCGAATGCCACTTGTATCAATCCTTCCTGAGCCCACCATTGTGATGCGCCACCAGCAGGACGCCAGCGATCGTACACGGTACCTGCATTAGGACCGCCATAGATACTGATGAGTACAGGATATTTTTTTGTTGGATCGAAGTTTACAGGATAAGTAATCACAACTGGTAAATCAAATAGGCCATCGGCTGATTTTACTCTTGTCATTTCCACTTTTGGAATGGCGTAGTTGTCAAAGTCAGCACCTTTTAATTTCCGAGTTCGCGTATCAGTTTACCTTTTCCATCAACCAGTGCCATCGTTGTAGGAGTACTTACATTTGAATATGTCGTGATGAAGTAACCACCATTTGGTGAAAGGTTCACCTGGTCGTGGCTATAGTCTCCAAAACTTAAGCGTGTGATTGTTTTGCCATTCAATGTAGCTTTATAAAAATCGAAACGGGCAGAGTTCTCTTTGCGGGCACGGAAATAGATCACTTTGTTTTTCTCATCTATTCTAACAATACTGGTGCCCCAGAAATTGCCGGTAGTGATCTGGTTGATCAGTTGTCCTGTAGTGCTATAGAGATACAGATTCTCCCAACCATCCTTATCACTTTTCATTATAAAAGATTTTCCATCGGCGAGGAATTCGGTACGGCTGGCTTCGTCAAGATCGATCCATGTCTTTTGCTTCTCATCATAAATCTCCGCTTTCTTTCCTGTAGCCAGATCGATATTGTAGATCTTAAGATTGTCTTGTCCACGGTTCATCCATTGTACCCACAATTCATTGGAAGGAGTCCAAACAGGTGCACCGAAATACTGATCGTCTTTTGGATTAAAATCGGTCCAGATGGTTTGTGTAGGTTGTGCCACATTTACAACACCAACGTTTACTTCAGGGTTCTTATCACCAACTTTTGGGTAGTGTGTGTTTTCCAGTTTACCATGTTGTCCATCGCTCCAGTAAATAGGGAATACAGGAACCTGTGCATCATCAAAACGCATATAGCATAGTTTCTTGCTGTCGGGGCTCCACCAGAAAGCCTTATAACGGCTACCCCTACCCAAAATCTCTTCATAATACACCCAGGAGGCATAACCATTCAATATGGTTTCTGAGCCATCTTTGGTTACTTGTGTTTCGGACTTGGTAGAAACATTATAGAGGTAGAGGTTATTATCAGTTTTTGTGTAAGCTGCCCATTGTTTATCTGGACTCAAGGTCTGGTTACGCGCATCTTTTATTGCCAGGGCTGGTCCGGCAGGGACAGCAGTGGCTTCTTTTACAGGTGCTGTATAAGGAACAGCAGTTCCTGTTTTTGCGTCAACAGAAAAAGCGGATGATTTGCCATCGCTTTCGTTTTTGCGCATTTCAATGTAATGGCTGTCGTCTACCCATCCGGTGATCATCGGCAGGGGTTTGGAAAGGGCAGGAGCGGGGCCACTTCCACGGCTGAATAGTTGTTCGTAGGTGAATGTTTTTTTCTGTGCTATGGAAGCCGTCAGAAAAAAGACGATGCAGGAAATAGTCAGAGCGATTTTTCTCATGTGATGTGAAATTTGAGCCCTGAATGTACGAAGATGGGGGGGCTTTGTATACCGGTTGTGGAATTAGTTCAATAGGTTCAAGGAGTTTCATAGGGAATACTTATAAATACAAGCCGAAGTATATACACCTCATCCCGGCCCTTCTCCTAAAGGAGGAAGGGTGTGTCTTCGAATTAAGATTAGATATGAAACGAGAATTTTTGGTAGGATTGATTTTCAATTTGAATTTTTCTTCTTTAGTAAGAATAGAAAAACAGGATTTCAGAACATCCACTCGGGTTGCTTAAAATTCTCAAACGGAGAGACACCCCCTCCTTCAGGAGAAGGGCCGGGGATGAGGTGACTTGCCGTTTTCCCAGGTTGCACGGGAGCATATTATTCAACCCCTTCGGGGTTGGGGAAACTATTAAAAGATACCTTGATGACTTTCTGACTTCCTGGAAAGCGGGTTTTCACGGGGATACTATGATTCAACCCCTTCAGGGTTGGGCGACTCCCAAACTAAATGCTTCATTTCCTCCTTCCTCACTTTCTTACTTCCCTACTTGTATTTGTATTTCTTCCGGACTTTCGGTCTAAAATATCAGGGAGTTTAAAACTCGACTTTCGGACTTGCATTTGTATTTTCTTCCGGACTTGAAATTAGGTATCTCCAAAGCTCAAGAGCCGCGGACTTAAATATCAGAGATCTCAATATTCAAACGCTACGGACTTCCGGACTTATTTAACTTCCTGCATATCAATCAACTTCTTATAATACCCGTTTTGCGACATAAGTCCGTCGTGGGTACCTCTTTCAACGATCTTGCCTTTTTGGAGAACGATGATTTCGTCGGCATGGCGGATGGTGCTGAGGCGATGCGCGATTACGATGCTTGTGCGGTTCTGCATCATGTGGTTGATGGCATCCCGAACCAGTCTTTCGCTTTCTGTATCTAATGATGAAGTGGCTTCATCTAATATAAGTATTGGTGGATTTTTTAGCAGGGCTCTTGCTATAGTCAAACGTTGGCGTTCACCACCACTGAGTTTAGCTACCACGGTCGCCGATATTGGTTTGGTAACCTTCTTCCTTGTTTTCAATGAATGAATGCGCATTGGCAATTTTGGCGGCATCTTCTATATCTGCAATATTGGCACTGCTATCTCCCAATGCAATATTTGAAGCAATGGTATCATTGAATAAAATGGGCTCTTGTGTTACGATACCCATATGATGGCGAAGGCTTGACAAAGAGAATTCTTTGATATTGATACCATCAATCAATAATTCACCACTTGTTACATCATGAAAACGAGGTACCAAATCGGCAAGAGTGGACTTACCTGCACCAGAGGAACCGACAAAGGCAACAGTTTTACCTTTTTCTATTGTCAGATTGATGCCATCGAGAATCACAGCATCTTCATAGTTAAATGATACATTCTTGAATTCAATGCTATGCTTGAATTCATTCAGTGTTTTTGGACTCGTTGCTTCAGTAACGAGTACCGGAGCTTTCAATACATCTTCAATACGTTCAATGGCGGCGCTACCTCTTTGTGCATTATAGAAAGCGGTTGATAAGGATTTTGCCGGATTGATTATCTGTGAGAATACGATGATATAAAGGATGAAATTATCAGCCGTCATATCGATCTTTCCTTCCAATACCCAGGTGCCACCTAACCATAAGAATGCTGCACAATACTATTACACCAAGAAATTCTGAAAGTGGTGATGCCATATCGCGGCGGAAAGCGATCTTGTTGCGAAGGTTATTTAGTATCCTGTTGGAATTATAAAAAGTGTCACCTATTTTTTCTCTGCGTTAAAGGCTTTGATAACACGAAGTCCACTTAAGGTTTCTTCCAATATCGACATCAATACTCCTGTTCTGCTGTGCTTTTCCGGAATCTTTACGAAGTGATTTGCTCAAGCGTCCGATGATCAATCCCACAATCGGTAATAAGACCATTACAATCAGCGTAAGTGTTGGACTCAGGAAAATAAGTGTAGCTATGAAGAAGATAATGGTGAGAGGTTCCCGAATCAATCCTTCCAGGGTTCCTATTACACTCCATTCAATTTCATTCATGTCGTTACTCATACGACTGATGATATCTCCTTTACGTTGTTCAGTGAAGAAGCCAATAGGCAATTGTAATATCTTTCCGTAGAGACTGGCTCTGAGGCTTGTCATAACATGGTTTCGGATAGGAGCCATTACCCGGTAAGAGAGATATATGAATACATTCTTTAAAAGTATGGCGATGATGACACCGATAACGATATAGGCCAGGGCTGTGGATTTTCCTTGTTGCAACATGAGGTCGCCCAGATGATATTGCAGATAATTCGAAACTGATGAGGCGGAAGCTGATAATTCGGGGGCTTTATCGAAATGTGGTGGGTTCTTGTTGAAGATCATTTGCAGGAAAGGGCCGATACCCGCCAGCGAGATCAGAGAGAACACTATTGAAAAAGTGACACTTACAAAGTACAGGACGATATTGGATTTTTGGTCTCGTAAATGTCTTAAAATCGTCGAAAATCGCTTCATAGCTGCATTTAAACGGTGCAAAGTAACTAATTTTACCCTGATTAAACTGTTAATGAAAATGGAAGAAGGAAAACGTCAGAAGCAAATAGCCGGATTGATTCAGGAGGAAATGAATGATATTTTCCTGCGGATGCGCCTTACTATGATGGATGGCGGTATGGTTTCTATCACAGGAGTAAAGATTACTCCCGACTTGCTGGAAGCCCGTATCTACCTGAGTCTTTTTCAGGTGAAGGATAACGAAGCGGTTATGCAAAAGATAGAAGACAAGAGTTGGGAGATAAAGAAAGAGCTGACAGCCAGGGTAGCCAAGCAACTGCGCCGCATGCCCGTACTCCGTTTTTACCATGATGAAACGCTCGATCAAAAAGTTTTTAAGATGGAAGAATTATTCAAGAAGATAAAAGACGAAGAGAAACCTGGTGAAGCCAGTAACTAAAAGTCCGTCATACTACTAAAACCTTTTTGTTGAATTTCCTTTTCGCCTGGCGCTATTTCAAAGCCAAAAAATCTACCAACGCCATCAATATCATTGCATGGGTGAGTGTAGTGGCTATTGCCCTTATATACCGCTGCATTTATAGTGCTATTAAGTGTATTCAATGGGTTTGAAGGGTTGGTGAAATCGCTTTATTCTTCTTTCTATCCTGATATTCGAATTGCTCCTGCAAGTGGGAAAATGATGAAGTGTCTGAATCCCAATTCAAAAAACTTTCTGAACTCGGAGGTATAAAAGCGTATTCAAAGATTGTTGAAGAGAAAGCCTTATTGCAGAATGGGGATCTGCAAACTATCGTATTCCTGAAGGGAACAGATGATCAATACGAAAGTGTTTCAGGGAGTATCGCAGAAAATCATAAGGGGAAAATATTCATTAGGTGATGCAGACCATGCGTCCATTGTATTAGGAAGCGGAATTGAACATGCAGTAGCGGTGGATGTAGAGAAAGCGCTTTATCCATTAACCATCTATCTTTTCAAAAGAGGAGTTAGTGTAAATGTTACGGATCCTTATCAGGCATTCGCAGCTGATAATATTATCGGTTCGGGAACTTTTTTCATTCAGCAGGATATAGATAGCAAATATGCCTTAACCAATATGGCATTCATGAAAAGGATGCTGGGACTGGCACCTGATGAATTTGGAAGCATTGAACTTTCATTGAAAGATGTAAAGCAGGAAAAAGAAGTGAAACGTCAGTTGGCAACTATCTTCCCGTCTGGCTATGTTATTGAAACAAGATATGAGCAGAACAAGAGTTTGTATGCAGTAATGACATTAGAAAAATGGGCCATCTATGGATTGCTTACTCTGATGCTGATTGTTGCCGCCTTTACCATGATCGGTTCTCTTACCATGCTGGTGCTGGAGAAACAGAAAGATATACAGGTGTTGAAAGCAATGGGAGCCAATAACAATCTGATTCAAAAAATATTCCTGAGCGAAGGCGCTTTATTGGGAATAATTGGTGGGGTAGCAGGAGTATTACTTGGTTTATTCCTTTGTTGGGCGCAGGTTCATTATAAATTAGTGCCTATTCAGGGAGGTACTTTCCTTATAGATTATTATCCGGTAGAAGTGGCGGGAAGTGATATGTTGCTGGTGTCAGTTACTGTATTGCTTGTAGCGTTACTGGCCTCTTGGTTTCCAAGTAGAAAGGCAGCTTTGCAACCCGTTGAATTAAAAAGTTGATATCAGAGTTTGGTAAACCCGATACCGATTCCTAGCCAAGGTACAAATCCATATTTATTGATAACTGGTGTGAAAGCTACCCTGAAAAACCGGTTCCCATTACAGCTATATTTTCTCCAGCCAAGAACACCCGTAAATGAAGTGAAAGAGTCTTCATCTCCCTTAAAAATATCATTTGTATTCATTACAGAACCTGTTATGCCTGTTCCAGCATCCAGATAGCTGCCTTTATTATTCAATGGAAACATATAATGCACCGTGAAAGGTATGGTAAGATAAAGTCCGTTTTCAGCATACATGCCAACCCCAATACGAAAAGCAAATCCTTTATTAGCAGGGGTCAATCTACGTTCATAATTCACTGAAGCAAAAAGGCCGTTTCCTCCTGCCTCAATGAATAGAGCGTTGCGGCGGGGAGTGAAATCCTGACTAAATGCTGTTACAGATAAAAGCAACAGGAAAGAGAAGTAGAGTTTCTTGTACATAGTAAGGTTTTGATGCTACTAAAATAAAAAAGGCTGGCTTATAAAAAGCCAACCTGTTACTAAAGTATTACTAAAATCACTTAATAGTCACCGAGAGTTTCAGGCAATTGTTCCAGTGCTTTCTTCAATTGTTCGTCGTTTGGAGCAATACCATGCCATTCGTGGCTGCCTTCCATAAAGTCAACGCCTTTTCCCATGGCAGTCTTCATCAATATAACGATGGGCTTACCTTTTCCTGTAAGTGATTTTGCTTTTTCAAGGGCAGCAACCACTTCATCCACATCATTTCCTTTTTCAAGGTTCACTACTTCCCATCCGAAGGCGGCGAATTTTACAGCCAGGTCGCCGAGATCCATTACTTTTTTGGTAGGACCGTCGATCTGTTGTCCATTCCAATCGATAGTTGAAATCAGGTTGTCAACCTTATTATGTGCAGCGAATAATACCGCTTCCCAAATTTGTCCTTCTTGTAATTCGCCATCACCATGTAAAGAGAAAACAAGATTTGAATCGTTGTTCAGTTTTTTGGATAGGGCGGCACCGATGGCAACACTCATACCTTGTCCCAGTGAACCTGAAGCAATCCTGACCCCTGGCAGGTGCTCATGAGTGGTTGGGTGACCCTGTAAACGGGTATTCAGTTTACGGAAAGTGGCCAGTTCTTTGATATCGAAATAACCGGCGCGGGCCAGGGTTGAGTAATAAACGGGGGAGATATGTCCGTTCGACAAAACGAAAACATCCTCACCACGGGCATCCATATCGAAAACCGGGTTAAACTTCATCACCTTGAAATACAAGGCGGTAAAATAGTCGGCACATCCGAGTGAGCCACCGGGGTGGCCACTTGAAACGCCATGAACCATGCGAACAATATCTCTTCTTAACTGAGTAGCAATATCTTTTAAGGCCGGCATAAGGAGTGAAATTATGGCCGCAAAACTACAGGAAATATTATAAGCAGCAGAGTATCCATTAAACTATTTGATTCGAAAGGGGTCAAAAACAACCAGTTCCACAATAAAGTGGTAGTAATTATGTTGTTATTCAGTGAACATGACTTATTTTGCACCCGGTTTCAAGAGCACCCAACCGGCCAGATTAGCAGCACGTAGATAATTCAGACACACAAACCTTGGCTGATGCTTATATTTGATGTATTACTCTCTGTAGCCATTTCTTTTACGATCACATTTTTAGCCATTCCGGTTATTATTACAGTGGCCGAACGGAAGAAGCTATTCGATATTCCCGACGAAAGAAAAGTTCACCAGACGCCTATCCCTTCATTGGGTGGTATGGGTATTTTTGCCGGATTCATGATAGCCTGTTTACTGGCTGTACAGTTCAGGACATCCCCTGAATTCCAATATTTCCTGGCAGCGGGTATTGTCATTTTCTTCCTCGGATTAAAAGACGATATCCTTGTTCTCTCTCCCATCAAGAAATTCATTGGACAGGTATTAGCGGCATTTCTTATCATTTATAAAGGTGGCATCCAGATAAAAAGCATGCATGGATTCCTTGGTATTTATGAAGTTCCTGAAATGTTTAGTCTCTTATTGACATATTTCACGGTTATAGTTATTATCAATTCTTTTAACCTGATTGATGGAGTTGATGGATTAGCGGGTAGTCTGGGGTTAATGGCAACCGTAGTATTTGGTGTTTATTTTCTTCAGGCTGGTCATATCTCTTATGCGGTTCTTTCTTTCTCTTTGGCGGGCAGTTTAGTGGCCTTCCTCATATTCAATTTCCAACCGGCAAAAATATTTATGGGCGACACGGGCTCGATGCTTATCGGTTTGGTGAATGCCATCCTGGTAATTAAGTTCATCAATGTAGCCGATGTAGTAAATTCGAAAGTGCCTATCAGCGCTGCTCCTGCCCTTGGGTTCGCGATATTGATGATTCCTTTATTAGATACCCTCAGGGTGTTTGGAATGCGAATGATTCATCGTCGTTCTCCCTTTAGTCCCGATAGGAACCATGTTCATCACCTTCTGCTGGATAAAGGAGTTTCACACCGTAATATCACTTTTGTTTTAGTGGCAGTTAATATGCTCTTCATTGCGGGTGCTTATTTCCTTCAAGGCTGGGGTTGTACTTCGTTGATACTTGGTATCATCACCTTGTTTTTTGCAGGTATTGCAGCATTGTACTATACCCGTCCAAAACCAAGACTGTTTGTGGCCAAGTCGGTGAAATCGAAAGTGGGTTCCCAAAGGATGGTGCCATTAACAAAGGACACGATTCTGGAACAGAAGAATTGATGTTCGCCAGAAAATTTGTAGCCAACAAAAAATTATAAACCGGATTTTGACCGGTTTTTTTATTTGATGTAGGTTTGTAGCCCAATTAATAAAAACAACTATGTCGGAAGAATTAAACAGTATCAAAGCGCATACCCTCGATTTGATGGAGAAAGCCATCAACCATTTGGAAGTAGAACTGGTAAAAGTGAGGGCTGGAAAAGCCACTCCGGGCATGCTGGATGGATTAGTGGTTGATTATTATGGAAACCCAACCCCTATCAGCCAGGTGGGTAATATTTCAGTAGCTGATGCCAGAACACTTACTATTCAGCCATGGGAGAAAAATATGTTGCAACCCATTGAGCGTTCAATCATAGCTGCTAACATAGGAGTTACTCCCCAAAACGATGGTAATATGATCCGCCTTTTCCTTCCTCCAGTTACCGAAGAAAGAAGAAGGGAATTGGTAAAGAAAGCACTCGGCGAAGGTGAACATTCAAAAGTAGCAGTAAGGAATATCCGTCGCGATTCTATGGAAAGCGTAAAAAAATTGCAGAAAAACGGATTGAGTGAAGATATCTGTAAGGATACAGAAAAAGAGATCCAGGATACCACAGACCGCTACATCTCTTTAATTGATAAACATCTGGCAGCAAAAGAAAAAGAAATCATGACTGTTTGATGGAATATGAAAATACAAGGGTCCCCGGTAGTATTACTATCGGGGATTTTTATTTTTTGGTAAGATATACACCGAGTAAGATCACTGCTAATCCAACTACTTGTAACAGGGTGATGCTTTCCCCTGCTAATAATCCCCAGCCTAATGCAATGAATGGAATTCCATAAGTAACCATGGATGCAAACAAAGCACCTGCTTTCTTCAATAGCATATAGAAAAGGATGGTGGCGACAGCTGTTCCCATTACTCCAAGAACCGTAGCAGAAAGGGTAGACTGTATATAATCGGATTCACCAAGAGGCAAATTGAAATAACCGGTAAAAATGAGTACCAATAGGGAAGGAATAATCAAGGCGCCGAAAGCAATAGCAGCTGTTATAGCTGATCCTATTTCTTTAAGATGTGTGTTGGCGATGTTTACATTGAATCCATAACATATTGTTGCAATCAAAGCAAACCCTGCATATGAAAGATATTGGAAACTGATATGACTACTTGAAAGGAATAGGAGAATCATTCCTAAAAATGCCACAGCTACTCCCAGTAATTTGCCTTTCGGTATACTTGAATTATAAAAAAGTATACCGACTACAATAGTGAAGATGGGTGTTAATGCATTCAGGAATCCTGCAAGAGCACTATCTATCTTAGTTTCTGCAATACAAAAAAGGAAGGCAGGAATGAAGCTTCCCAGGAATCCAGAAAGCACAACATAGCCTGTTTTTTTTCTCGGAATTTTGCGCCAGTTCAAGATGGCATAAGGTAAGAGGGCTAGTCCGGCGCTTAAGATTCGAATAGCTGCCACATGATAAGCTGATAGGGTGGGTTGTCCAGATTCAGTATACATGCCCCGTTTCATGAGTATGAAGGAGCTGCCCCAGATAAGGGATAGCAGCAGGAAAAGCGTCCAGTTGATGAATCTATTTGGCTGTGTGGCGTTCATTAAAGAGCCTGCAAGTTGCCGATAAACAGCCAAATTCCAATAACTTTAAAAAAACTTTACCGATGGGAAAAATCAGTCTGAAAGATATCAGCACCCGTGCTCCTAAGAACTTAGACAAGGCAGAAACCAAGGCCAAGACCGAAAAGATATTGGCGGAATTGGATGAGTTGCAAAATCTGTTATATGCTGAAAGCAAACATTCGATACTGGTAGTGATTCAAGGAATGGATGCCAGTGGCAAAGACGGGGTTATCAGGAACGTTTTCGGCAAATTGAATCCACAGGGCGTAATGGTGAAGTCTTTCAAAGCACCTACTCCCGAAGAACTGAGTCATGATTTCTTATGGAGAGTACATCAAGCCGTGCCCGCTAAAGGGGTGATACAATTATTCAATCGGTCGCATTATGAAGACATACTTATCACCCGGGTTCATAAATGGTGCGATGATGCAACAGCAAAAAAACGGATGAAAGCTATCAATGATTTTGAGAGCTTGCTGACAAACCACAATAATACCCATATCCTTAAATTCTATCTGCATGTTTCACCATAAGAACAGAAAGGCAGGCTGGAAGAAAGGATTCACGACAGTACAAAACAGTGGAAGTATAATGAGAAGGATTTTGAAGAGGCCAAGTTGTGGGATCAGTATATGGCTGTTTATGATGATTGTTTTGAAAAATGCAATGATGTGCCATGGACGATTGTTCCCAGCGATCAGAACTGGTACAAGGAATATATAATCGGGAAGCAGGTGAGGGATACTTTAAAAAGTCTAAAAATGCAGTTCCCCGGGCTCAAAAAAATAAGTGTAAGCCGGGTATAATAGAATGACGAGCAACCTTTTATCTAAATTTATCGACTCCCAATGTGGGGAAATCGCTTTTTTGTTACATTAGATTTATTATTAATTCAACCAAAACTTTATTTTATGGGCATGATGAAAAAATTCGAGAATTTGCTCAAAGGTAATCTTGTAGATATCGCTGTTGCGTTTGTAATGGGTGGTGCATTCGGCAAAGTAGTCACATCCTTTACCGATGGATTAGTTGCTCCGCTTGTTGGTCTTTTGACCGGCGGTGTTGACTTCAACGAAAAGAAGTTTGTAATCCAGAAAGCAGTAGCCGAAGTGAAAGACGCAGCTGGTGCCATCACAACTCCGGCAGTTACTGAAATAGCCTTGAAATGGGGTTCTTTTATCACTACAATTATTGATTTCGTTATTGTGGCTTTTGTAATGTTCATAGTTATCAAAGCCATCAACAGTATGAAGAAGAAAGAGGAAGCTGCAGCACCTGCTGCTCCACCAGAAGATATCACCTTGCTGCGTGAGATCCGTGATTCTTTAAAAAAATAAATACCACTGCATAGTATTCACTTGTTCCTGCGATTTGTATTCCCCTTGCCTGTTCTTTTCTTGCAAAAGGAATGCGTTTTCGCAGGAACATTTTTTTAATTACCAACCACAAAAATCAAAAATGAAAAACTTAGTAGGAATACTGCTTGTATGTATCAGCATCGGGCAGTTACAGGCACAGGACAAAACTGTTCAACAATTAAAAGCAGAGTCTTCAAAAACTATCGTAAAAGATCCAAAAGACACAACCACCAAGACATGGAAAACAGGTGGTTTGTTCAATGCTAATTTTGGTCAGACATCTCTTTCCAACTGGGCAGCGGGTGGAGATAAATTACAGATCAATGCATCAGGATTCATGAATCTTTTTGCGCATTATGCAAAAGGAAATCATTCATGGGATAATAGTTTGGATGTGGCATTGGGTTATGTGAAGACAACATCATTAGGAGAACGCAAGAGTGATGACCGTATAGAATTACTGACCAAATATGGTTATAAGATAGCACCCAAATGGTATGTGGGTGGATTGGTGAGTTTCCGTACTCAAATGGCACCCGGGTTCAACTATCCAAAGGCCGATTCAAGTGTAAAAATATCTCAGTTTCTGGCTCCTGCTTATCTGATAGTATCGCTTGGTCTTGACTACAAACCAAACAAGGATCTTACAGTCTTCATTTCTCCCCTTTCTTCCCGTTGGGTGATTGTGAATGCTACTGGTCTGGTAGTTCCTGGTCAGAAAGGGGGCGCGTATGGCGTTCCTTTGGGTGAAACAATAAATGAGGAGCTGGGTGCTTATTTAACGGCTAATTACCTGAAGGATATCGTTAAGAATGTAACTTATAAGGGAAAGCTGGAATTGTTTTCTAATTATAAACGCAATCCACAGAATGTCGACGTTTTCATGACTAATCTTATCAGTGCCAATATTTATAAAGGCATTTCAGCCAATCTGGGCATGGACATCATTTATGACGATGATGTAAGGGTGTTAGGGGCAGATAATGCCAGCAGAAGAACCCAGTTCAGACAGTATTTCGGCTTTGGATACATAAAGAAATTCTGATAAAAGCCAGTCGGGATACCGCATTAATACCCGGCCATTCAATTTTCTCCGGAATATGGGGAAAAGGAATAAAATGATATATTTGTAGGGCATTTTGAGTATCTTCAAAATGCCTTTTTTTATACCAAAACCAAACAGCCTGTATGAGAAAAATTATCTTACTCGCCACCCTATCTTTTGTATTCGTAGCAGCCCAGGCGCAAGATGCCGGCGTAAAGGATATGCATAACCAGGCTACAAGGGGTGGTAAAAATGATCCCGATAAAAAATCGAACAAGACCTGGAAAACAGGCGGTACTTTTTCTCTGGCGCTGGGTCAGGGTGGAAGCCGTAACTGGGCAGCAGGTGCTGAAAAATTCTCTATCTCCCTCGCCACTTATGCCAGCCTTTATGCTAATCGTACTTTAGGCAAATGGTCTTGGGATAATACATTTGATTTCGGATACGCTTTTGTAAATACTTCTTCACTGGGTGTAAGAAAGAACGACGATAAAATTGATCTGTTCAGCAAACTGGGTCGCAGTATTGGAAAGAATCTTAGCGCTTCTATTGTTGCTAATTTCCGTTCCCAATTCACTGATGGATTTGATTATGATTATCAAGGCAAAGGCCTCAGACGCCGTACTTCTGGTTTCATGGCACCAGCTTACTTAACATTTGCTCCTGGTATTGACTGGAAACCCAATTCATACTTTTCTATTTTCTTCTCTCCGGTTTCTGCCCGTACTGTAATTGTAACAAATAAGCCTAAGAGCTATTTCTACCAAGCTGGTGTTATTCCTGGCGGTGGTTATGAATTACCTATCTCTACTTTATATGGTGTAGACCCAAGCCGTGAAGTTCGTTTCGAACTCGGTGCTTATGCCTCTGTTAACTTCAATAAAGAGATCATCAAGAATGTAAACTATAAATCGCGTCTGGATCTTTATTCCAACTACCTGCCTTCTTATAAATATGCAGCGGTTGGTCCAGACCAGTTATTGGTTACTGAGACTGGTCCAAAACCAGGAAATGTAGATGTATTCTGGACCAATACCATTTCAATGAAAGTGAACAAGTGGTTACAGGTTACCTATAATTTCGACCTGATTTATGATGATGATGTTCGCCAATTTGGCCCTAATAAGAACTCAGCCGGCACCCAGATGCGCTCCCTTTTGGGCGTAGGATTGTCTGCCAAATTCTGAATAAGTTTTTGCTAATTTTACAAGTCCCAGTCGTAGATTGGGACTTTATTTTTTCATTGAAAAACAAGCTTTGTGAGCCAGGCATCCTACCAGATTAAATTAGCGCAGTTTGAAGGTCCGTTCGATTTATTATTGTTCTTTATTGAGCGTGATGAACTCGACATATATAATATTCCTATTACCCGTATAATCAATGATTTTCTTGACTTTATACATGGTCAGGAGAAATTGAACATTGAATTGTCGAGTGAATTCATCCTCTTCGTTTCCACCCTGATGCGTATCAAGGCCAAGATGCTTTTACCGCGTAAGGAAGTGGATGCCCAGGGTAATGAAATCGACCCCCGCCAGGAGTTGATCGATAAGATTTTGGAATACAAGCGCTACAAAGAGGCTACCGCTCAAATGGCCGAGATGGAAGCTATCCGTATGCTGATGGTGAGAAGAGGAAACCTGCAGAAGGAGCTCTCTATTATTGGTGAGGAAGCCGGCGAAGGCACTGAGATCCAGACCATCACCCTTTTCAAATTGATGAAGACGTTTGAAAAGCTGATGAAGAAGCTGGAAGATCGGAAGAAGAAGCCACCGGTTCATACCGTTGTTCAGTACGACTATACCATGGAGGGCAGTCGTGAGTATATGCTCGATATTGTGAAGAAAGAGAAAGTGATGGCGTTTGAAAAAATCTTCGAAGTATGTAACGACCGTATCCATGCCATCTTCATGTTTCTTTCCATGCTCGAATTGATACAACAGAAATACATGATGATCATGACCGGCGAAGGCCGTAATAATTTCATTGTGGAATGGAATGATGCGAGGGAAGATGATATCTTCTTTAACCCTTCAATGAAACGCCCGCTTCACCAGAGCAACCAGAGTAAGAGCGAATACAGGACCTTGATGTGAAAGGATAATAGGGATGCACAGGATTTTTGTGTTTCTTCGAAACACTTTTTGTCTGGAACAGGATTAAAGGATTTAAGGAAATACAGGATGAACAGCCAGTACAGACTGGGATTTATTTGATTAGCTGTGATTATACTATTGCAGTGTAAGAATCAAATGCATTTTACCGCAGAGACGCGGAGATGTATTCCACTGCGTCTCCGCGTCTCTGCGGTTATTGTATTGTTTGACCCATTTTTACTTTTGACTTTTAACTTTTGACTTTTTAATTTCCCTCACTCATAAATCCACAACAACACCGGCTTTCTCGAATTATCCAATATACCCGCCAGTTTCTGCAAGAATGCAGGTGAAACCGTTGGACAACCATCACTTTGACAAATAGGTGCCGGATCCACTTCGCTGGAAGGCACGCAGGAGTGAGAATGTAATACTACAAAACGTTTAAAAGCATTCGAATTGGTACTGTCGAGTCCATGTAATTTATAAGCCAATCCAAATCGGCCCTGATAGGGGTTACCTATTTTGTACTTGCCGAGTGACGTACAGCCACAACCGACTTCATTGCCGTACTGTCTTCCGGTTAGGAAATCTTTATTGCATCGTCCATGGGTTACAAGGCCTGCATCTATTAAGGAGTTGTTCTTCATGTTGTAAACGAAGAAGCGGTTGGTGCCGGAGGCCAGGCTCATATCTACAAGGAAGCAAATGCTATCGTTGTATTTTTCTTCTTTGGCAAAGGCCTTTGCTTTCCTGGCTTGTTCCAGCAATGACTTTGATTTCTTTTCGGGTAAGCTAAGGGTGGTTACTGTTTTGTGTTTCTTATAATGACTGAGGTACCAGGTACCAGCAATAACGATGGATACAGTTAGGAAGAGGAGCGAGAAAAGAAAGAAGCGTTTCATGGAAGCAGCCATTTTGAGTATTTAAAAAGATACTCAACGGCGTTATTTCCATAGCAGGTATTAATGAAAACTTAAAACCACTATGCATTTAACATTTCGCTTACAAGAAGTACAGGACCATGATTTGAAAGGATAACAGGGATGCACAGGATTGTTGTGTTTCTTCGAAACACTTTTTGTCTGGAACTTGATTAAAAGAAAACAATTGTCTTAAACAGGATTTAAAGGAGGAAAGGATGGACAGGATGGGTATTGAGTTATTAAGCTTGAATGAATTTCAAGATTAATCACGCTGTACCAATTTTGACTTTTGACTTTTGATTTTTGACTTTTAACCCAATAGCACCTGGCTTGTCTTTACCATACTCAACGATTCCCGAACAGCTTTAGCTATTCCACCGGCATCGATTCCTATCTCTTCGTATAATTGTTTTGGAGTACCATGTTCAACTAGGCGATCGGGTATACCCAGAATCTTGATTTCAGCTTTGTAGTTGTTGGCTGCCATGAATTCCAATACAGCAGATCCAAAACCACCTTGTATGGCACCGTCTTCAACAGTAATCACTTTATCATACTTGCTGAAAACTTCGTGGAGCATATTTTCGTCCAGCGGTTTTACAAAACGCATATCGTAATGGGCTGGGTCAATGCCTTCTGCTTTCAATTCTCTGATAGCAGCACTTACGAAATTGCCGGGATGTCCTAGCGATAATATGGCAATGTCTTTTCCGTCTTTTATCTTTCTTCCGGTACCGATCTTTATTTCCTTCATCTCGGTCTTCCATTCAGGCATAACCCCTTCTCCACGTGGATAGCGGATCACAAATGGCATATTCGTGCTTTCCAATTGGGCTGTATACATCAGGTTCCTCAATTCACTTTCGTTCATTGGTGAACTGATGATCAGGTTAGGGATACAGCGGAAATAGGAGATATCATAACAACCGTGATGGGTAGGACCGTCTTCTCCAACTAACCCTGCCCTGTCCAAACAGAAGATTACTGGTAATTTCTGGATAGCCGCATCATGCACCACCTGGTCGTAGGCTCTTTGCATGAAAGAGGAATAGATATTACAGAATACTTTCAGTCCCTGCGTAGCCATACCGGCACTTACTGTAACAGCATGTTGTTCGCAGATACCTACGTCGATGGCCCTGTTCGGCATCTTATCCATCATGAATTTGAGTGAAGAGCCTGAAGGCATCGCCGGAGTAACTCCGAATACCTTATCGTTTTTCTCTGCCAGTTCTATGATGGTATGTCCGAATACATCCTGATATTTTGGAGGCTGGGGAGTATCGTATCTTTTCTTCTGGATTTCTCCGGTTACCTTATCGAATAAGCCTGGTGCATGCCACTTGGTCTGGTCTTTCTCTGCTAATGCATATCCCTTTCCTTTGGTGGTAATGATATGAAGCAGTTTGGGTCCTGGAATGTTCTTGAGATCTTGGAGGGTATCCAGCAATTTGGTCATATTATGTCCATCGATTGGACCGAAATACCTGATCTTGAGTGCTTCAAATAAGTTACTGCTATTGTTGATAAAACCTTTCACACCATGTTCCAGCTTACTGGCCATTTCGCGGGTGAAGTTTTTACCTATAGGCAGTTTTCCCAGTGCATTCCAGATATCGTCTTTTATCTTATTATAAGTTTGGGAAGTAGTGATATCGGTAAGATATTCCCTGAGGGCACCCACATTCGGGTCGATACTCATGCAGTTATCGTTCAGGATAATCAGCATATCGGTATCGGCAACACCGGCATGGTTCATGGCTTCGAAAGCCATACCTGCGGTCATAGAACCATCCCCGATTACAGCTATTGACTTCCTGTCTTCTCCCTTGTACTTGGAGGCGATAGCCATTCCCAATGCTGCGGAGATAGAAGTGGAAGAGTGACCCACACCGAATGTATCATATTTACTTTCGCTTCTTTTTGGGAAGCCACTGAGACCTTTATATTTTCTGTTGGTATGGAAATTATCGCGGCGACCGGTAAGAATCTTATGTCCATAAGCCTGGTGACCCACGTCCCATACCAATTGGTCGTAAGGGGTGTTGTATATATAATGCAATGCAACGGTCAGTTCCACTACTCCCAGGCTGGCGGCGAAATGCCCGCCATGAACACTCACAACGTCAATGATATACTGACGCAACTCGTCGGAAAGTTGCTGTACTTGTTCCCTGCTGAGCGACTTCATGTCGGCAGGAGAGTTAATCGTTTTTAGGAGTGGTCCGGGAGTTATTTCCATCAAGTGCTTTTTACAGGCTCAAAAATACGTTATTATAACGGCCAGTTCTTCCCAACTGGTATTTTAACAGAACAAAAAACCCCCGAACTGGTTCAAACACAGGCATTTTATTTAGAAAAAACACTTATTTTCCGAATTGTACAGGGTTAGGCCAGCACCGATTGACACAGGTAATTGGCCATATATCCAAAATAGCGGTTTCAAGGGTATTGAATCATTAGATTTGCCATAATAGGAATGAGATTAATTAGCAGGATATCAAATTACTGGCTTTGCCAGTTAGGAGGTTGGGGACTTGTTGGGTTCTCCATGCTATTTTATGCTGTCACTTTCAAGGATAAACTTACTATCGCCAATATTACAAGAATCAGTATCTACATGGTAGGTGGTATAATAAGCACCCATATTTTAAGGGAATATATAAAACGCTCGGGCTGGTTGTTATTACCGATTGAGAAAATGGCTACCCGCCTTACCCTTGCCATCATCATAACCAGTACGGTGTATAGTTTGCTGGTGATGGGATCGTTTCAGGTAATGTCGTTCAATGATACCAGTAATATTGATTTTTACAGCCGATTACTGATCAATATCCTGAATACGGGTATCCTGATTGCTCCCTGGGTATTGATCTATTATTTTTATCATTATATCAACAAGAGCCGCCGCCAGCAACTCGATACATTAAAGCTGGAAGCATTGGTTAAAGAGCTTGAATTAAAGACTATCAAATCGCATATCAATCCTCATTTCATTTTCAACGCCCTTAACAGTATCAGGGCATTGATTGATGAGAACCCTGTAAGGGCCCGCGATGCCATTACAGAACTTAGTAATATTCTCCGCAGCAGTATGAAAGCGGAAAAGCTGGAAATTGTTCCCTTTGAAAAGGAACTGAACATTGTAAAAGATTATCTCGCCCTTGAATATATCCGTTTCGAAGACAGGTTAAAAGTGGAATACGAGATCGATGAAGACACATTGGATCAACCTGTACCTCCCATGATGTTGCAGACGCTGGTGGAGAACGCCATCAAACATGGTATTGGAAAACAGGTGAGCGGTGGCGTTATAAAGATAGTTTCAGATTTCAAGGGAGATTATCATGAATTGCTGGTGGAGAACTCGGGCCAGTTATCCATCTTAGTAAATGAAGATGGTTTTGGATTATCAAGTACCAGGAACAGACTTCAGTTGTTATTTGGTGAAAAGTCGAATTTCGAAATAAAACAGGTAAACGGCAATGTGGTACAGGCCCGTGTGCTGATACCTGTAACCATAAATTGATGAACTATGCTTAAAGCAATTATTATTGATGATGAAAGGCTGGCCCGTAACGAGCTAAAAAAGTTACTGATGGACTATCCTGAAATTGAAGTGGTGGCTGAAGCCGCAAATGCCGGAGAAGGCATTGAAAAGATCGAGAATATCAATCCTGATCTTATTTTCCTTGATATACAGATGCCGGGTAAGACTGGTTTCGATATGTTATCTGAGCTGGATCGGATACCTAATGTAATTTTCACTACAGCTTACGATGAATATGCATTGAAAGCTTTTGAAGTGAATGCCCTTGACTATCTTTTGAAACCTGTAGAACCTAAACGTCTCGCTGATGCCATCAAAAACTGCATTTCCAGGAAGAGCGTGAACAGGTAAGCAATGGAACAGTAAACGTAAACAAATCTATATTGTACGAACAAGACCAGGTATTTGTGAAAGACGGCGAGCGTTGCTGGTTTGTGAAGCTGAATGAAATTCGTTTGTTTGAAAGCGTTGGTAACTACGCTAAAGTATATTTCGGGGCTCACAAGCCGCTAATCCTTAAATCACTCAATGCCCTTGAAGAGCGTTTGGATGAAAAAACTTTCTTCAGAGCTAACCGCAAACATATCGTGAACCTCCGCCTCATCGATAAGATAGAACCTTATTTCAACGGTGGTTTATTGTTGGAAATGAAGGGAGGAGAGAAGATTGAAGTGAGCAGGAGGCAGACGGTGAAGTTTAAGGAGATGATGAGCTTGTAGGGAATTTGAAAATTTGAAGATTTGAAATTTGGAGATGCCTGCCCCCGTAGAGTGCGTGGGGAACAGCCGGCAGAGTCGGTGTATTAGACCGCAAGTCCGAAAGACCGAAAGTTAGGAGGTTCAAATTAATGGTAAAAAGAATTTGGAAGTAATATGGGAAGGAGGAGCCAATATAACATACATTCTGAGAACTAATTTAGAAGTTCAACATCAATGTTGACCTATGTTCTATGTCTCTTTGTGGTTTGTATTTATCCTGTGAAGATAAATCTCAACAATCCCAAAATCATGTGTTTACATCCAAAACAATAGATACGTTAATAATCTCTATGAATCCCATATATGTGGTTTGTATTTATATCAATAAAGAAGACTCAAAATAAATCTAAACAAGCCCATAAATCTCAATTATAAATCATTAAACAGATGAAAAAAAGTACTATTGACAGGCAGCTTGTTTTTTATCGCCGTTATCAGTTTCGCGCAGAATATCGATAAAATCATTAACGCAACGGAAGTTGAAAGGATAGAGCGAGTTCTTTCTTCCGATGATATGAAAGGAAGAAGACCTTTTACGCCAGGTATCGATAAGGCAGCAGATTTTATTGCGGAGGAATTTAAGAAGGCAGGATTGCAGCCTGTAAATGGCAAATCCTATTTCCAGGAGTTCAAGATGGTGAAGACAAAATTCATCAGCGCTACCGGAGATATAAATGGTGTAGCAGTGGATGGGAGGAATATTGTTGGATTTGACAACAACAACTTCTGTAAAGATTGACCAGAATTCAGGTTATGAAATGGTTGTGGTTGGTCGAAGGATACGCTGCAATTAATTACTAAGAAAATTGCAAGCCGCAAGAAGAATACATTTATTGCTGTTGATACGGTTCATAAGAATATACTCAACCGCTTGAAAGGTTAGAGGCAATATGTTTTAGCTGATTTCAACCTTATATTTTTATTGACTGTAGTGAAAAGTGGTAAGTTATAAACTGGAGTTCACACAAGAAACTACTGAAACTTCATTAAAGAATGTTGTTGGAATCATTCCTGGTAGAAGTCGCAAGAAATGAATATGTTATTTTCTCTGGGCACTACGATCATTTAGGTGTTGGTAGGCTTAATGCCGATGGAAGTTCCATCTTTTAATGGGGCTAATGATGATGCTGCTGGTACAACAGCTGTGATGATGCTGGCTCATTATTTCGCACAGAAAAAAGATAATGAAAGAACGCTGAAGGTATTTGCAGCTTTTACTGCTGAAGAATCCGATTGGTTTTGGTGCTGCTATCATCAATATCAACTGAGCAAGTTATTGCCATGTTAACAACCAAATGATGATTTTTTATTATGATGGGGTCCAAACCAAGCTTATGTCACTGGATGAAATCAAGATAACGAGGAGAGATGTTGCAGAAAATCTGGTGGGATCTAAATTTCTTTCCATCCGGATCCATACAAAATGAACCTATTCTATCGTTCAGACAATGCCACACTGGCGAGATTAGGTGTTCCTGCATACCATTTCTACATCAAGAATGGAAGCTGATCCAGAGCAGT
>JBGAQE010000050.1:0-25024 GCA_044220885.1 Chitinophagaceae bacterium | reverse complement strand
CTGCGCCTCCGAGGTTATTGTATTTCCCAGGTTAAGACGCAGAGGGTCGCTACGCGACCAATACAAGATCAAGATGTGAAAAAATAATAGGAAGTACAGAATGAGGCTTTTCCGCCTATCTCCAGTTTTCACCCTCCTAATAGTTTATGTATCAGTCCCCTTATAACAGCCAAAAGAGGGAACCTGGCAAGTCATAAAACCGATTTGGATCATCAGTAAATATCCGTTTCTGAAATTCTTATACTATATTAATAGTACCATTTATAACTAATTTGTAGCATCGACCTAGGATCCTCCGCTATGGCGAAGTTTCAGGCGGGGGGTGTAACCTTTTCCAACCAACTGTAGTCATATGTATTGTAATGAGCAACGGACTGCATGATAGTGAGATGTTAGCAGGGTACTGCGTGGAGACGCAACTATTCGCTGAATTATTGTGTCACCGAACTTCGTGTTTACAATCACCCTCCGATATACCTCGAGCAGAGAGGATGCGGAGGAAATTACTGGATGTTTTTGTAAAGGCTTACCGAAACATGGCCGTTGAAGTCAATTAAACTGCTAAGGTTATACAGTTGAATACGCTTATCACTTTATGAAAAAAGAAAATGGAGATGCATTCACTCGATAATGAGTAAGTGTTTGAATTGCCGATAGTGTGGATTCTGGCTTTAAGGCGAATCAGGTGGAAACGAAATCGAAACACCGTATGGTACATGATGCCATCCAGATGTTGAGTGCCGACGACGCCAAACTAATCACTCTTTTCTACAAAGGAGAGCAAAAGTCTGAAGAAATCGGTCAGATTCTTGGAATAGAACCTAATACTGTGAAAGTAAAACTTCACAGGGCCAGAACCAGACTAAAGGAAAAGATGGAGACGTATTTTTCGGAGGAAGTGAGGGAGCTGAAGGAGATGTAAAAGTGAGTCAAAAGTCAAAAGTAAAAAGTTAAAGTTAAAAAAAGGTTTGCGATGTTGGGTAGTGTTTAATTCAATTCGCAATCATCATAAATGAACATTATGAATACATTCCAATTTCACCCTGATGCAGCAGATCCAGCCGGAAATGCGGAAATGGAAATTCGTTTGTGGGATTATATTGATGGCAGAAGCGACCCTAAAGAAACTTCCTTCATCGAACAGCTTATAGCCAGTCAGCAAGAGTGGAAAAGAAAGTACGAGGAATTACTGGAAGTCCATCAACTTGCTATATCCCACATAGATTTGGATGAGCCTTCTATGCGTTTCACTCAAAATGTTATGGAGGAAATAGGGAAATTTCATATTGCACCTGCTGCCCATAGCTATCTTAATAAGAAAATCATCTGGGGAATTGTGATCTTCTTCTTTACAGATTTTTAGTTTTGGAATTTTCGGCTTCTCACAAGTTAATTGGGCGAACGCTTCCGATCCTTCAAATAAATATTCAATTGATTTCAGCAAATTGGATTGGTTTATTCTTCAATAATACCTACAGCAATATCCTGATTATAGTTTACCATAATATTGGGACTAATGATACTTGATATGTATCTAGGAAAAAGAAAAAACAATTGAGAGAAAAAGCCGGAATCACAGAATAATATTCCAAAAATAGCATGGTGACTCACTTCACCATTTCCGGAAGATTTCCTGCAATTTTTGTGGGGGTTTGCTTTTTTGAAATGCGGGATGCTGAATGCTGGATGCCTAAAGCTTAAGGCTCTGGGCCTGGGGCTTAATCCTCTCTTCGACCCGGACGTATTTCTCTTCGACAAATGCCATGCGGCTCGAAGACCCATATATACGGGCCGGAACAGAAGTAAGCCCTGAAGCCCTAGGCCTTAAGCTTTAGGCAAAAAGCATCCAGCATCCAGCATTCAGCCTCCAGCCCCTCAATCATCAAACTTCTTCTTCAACTCCATCAGCTTCGCCTGAAACGCATTCAATGGTTCGGGCTTTTTATTGGATGATGCTGCGGGTTTGTTAGCTGGACGTCTTTCAGTATTTGAAGCAGGACGATCACCGCCAGCGGTTTTCATCGTTAAAGCGATGCGTTTGCGGTTTATATCTACTTCTGTTACAGTAACGGTTACACGCTGTTGTAATTTCACTACCTGGTTGGGATCGCTGACGAATGTATTACTGAGCTGGGAGATATGTACCAATCCATCCTGTTTACTCCGATATCTACAAAACAACCGAAGTTGGTGATATTGGTAACAATACCAGGAACTACCATTCCTACTTTCACATCTTCCATTGTCTTGATGGTATCATCGAAACGGAATTCTTCTATCACAGCTCTCGGGTCACGACCGGGTTTTTCCAATTCCTTCATGATATCTTCAATAGTGAAGGCACCTGCTTTTTCGCTGATGTATTTCTTTGGATCGACTTTCTTTCTGAGTTCATTTTTTTGGATGAGGTCTTCGAGACTTGCCTGCACATCCTTTGCCATGGCTTCAACAATTGCATAGCTTTCGGATGTACTGATGAATTATCCAATGGATGTTGAGCGCCGGAATGCGAAGGAATCCTGCGCATTGCTCATAAGTCTTTGGTCCCATCAATGGCACTTTCTTCAATTCCTCCCTGCTTTTAAAAGCACCATTCTTAGCCCTGTATTCAACAATATTTTTTGCAAGGGTTGCACTTAATCCGGAAACATATAGTAAGAGATGTCTCGATGCTGTATTAACATCCACACCAACGAAGTTCACGGCGCTCTCCACTACCCTATCTAATGCTTCTTTTAAGTTTGGTCTGGTTTACATCATGTTGGTATTGTCCAACGCCAATTGATTTTGCATCAATCTTCACCAATTCACTTAATGGATCGAGCAAGCGACGGCCGATACTTACAGCTCCTCGTACGGTAACATCCTGATCAGGGAATTCCTCTCTTGCTACTTCAGAAGCCGAATAGATTGAAGCGCCACTTTCATTCACCTGGAACACACTAACTGGTTTTCCAAAATCTATGCTTCTTACTAATTGTTCTGTTTCACGTCCTGCTGTTACCATTACCGATACCGATGGCATCGATATCATATCGATCTACCAGGAATTTCAATTCAGCGATACTTTTCTGCCATTCCTGTTGTGGAGGATGCGGATAGATGGCGGTGTTATGTACAAGATTTCCCTGTGCATCCAAACAAACCAATTTACATCCTGTACGGAAACCAGGATCGAGATGCCAATACTCTTTTTGAACCTAATGGAGATGCTAATAATAACTGACGAAGATTTTCAGTAAATACGTTGATCGCTTCTTCATCCGCTTTATTCTTACTCAATAACCTGAATTCATTTTCGATGGATGATTTCAATAGTCTCTCATAAGAATCTTCCAATGCTTTCTTTACTTCTGCAGATGCTTTGTTAGATTGTTTGATAACGATTCTCTCCAACGCTTCAACCGCCACTTCTTTTTCTATAGTGATATCCATTACCAGGAAACCTTCCTTTTCGCCACGACGGATAGCTAATAATCTATGTGAAGGACTTTGAGACAGCGGCTCGCTGAATTCAAAATAGTCGCGGTATTTCTGTGCATCTGCTTCTTCTTTCTTACTGTTTAATACTTTGGAACGGAGTACAGCTTCTTCTGTAAATAATTGGCGCACTTTATTCCTTGTCTGTTCCTGTTCACTGATCCATTCTGCCATTATATCTCTTGCACCTTGTAATGCTTCCTTAACGTCTTTCACGTCTTCCTTCACATAAACAGCGGCGGCAGTTTCCGGATCTATATCGGCCTGAGAGAAGAAGTGTTGCCAGTGGCTCCAATCCTTTTTCAATTGCTTGCGTTGCTTTTGTTTTTTGGTTTGAAAGGGAGATAGATGTCTTCCAATGTGGTGGCTTCAAAACAATCTTCAATCTTCTGCTTTAGTTCGGGCGTCAGTTTACCCAATCCTTCGATAGTCTTGATAACAGTCTCTTTTCTTTTATCCAATTCAGTAAAATACTTTATTTCTTCCACTGCATTTCCAATCTGCACTTCATCCATATTGCCTGTCGCCTCTTTACGGTAACGCGCCATGAAAGGAATTGTAGCTCCTTCTGCCTGTAAATCGTTTACACGTTATTGATCTGCTTGAAGGGTGAGGTTGAGCTTTTGGGCGATTCTTTAGGTACTTGAGATCAATCATTGGTGATTGTTTTTAAATACTTTGTTTAATGTTCAATAAGGTTTAAGGTTTCTAAGTGTAACAGCATAATTAAATACTATGCCTTCGCGCATTAAAACAAATACAAATAAAACACCTAGTATTTAATTTTGGGCTCAGCATTTGAACCCCAACCTTAAAACTTTAAACCTTTATACGGCTATCCCAACTGAGGGGACGCAAATGTAGCAGTTCAAACAAACAAAAAATTTTTGTTTTCCCCACATTTTATTTAGCAAGGGCTCCAGTTCGGGGATAGGAATCTGGTTGATTTCTTTGGCGTTTTGTCATTACCATATATGTCACAAATTCTTTTACTATATGGGTGGGTCGGGTAAACCGTATAGGGAGCACTTCATCTTTTGAGCCATGAATATGAATGAAGTTTGGAGGTAGTTCCTGCAAATTCCATTTCAGTATAGCTTCTACAGCCCATTTTTATAAAATGATTATCGCTTTCCTGGATCACTTTCCGAAGAAGTTCTTTGTCCTCTGAGGTTTCAGTAGTGAAAAAGCGTTTTGTTTTTGCGGCCCATTTCAATGCAGTAACAGGAACCAGTTTGTATAATTTAAGGGAACCTGCCGCTTTAAAATATATGGGTAGGTTTTTTGAAGAGGAACACTTGACACTAAAATAGTTTTTGCCGGCTGTTTCAATTTTGAAATTTCTGCAGCTATCATACCTCCCATCGATAATCCCAGTATTACAAACGGTTCATCAGTATTCACTCTCTCTGCCATCCTTATCGAATAATCCCGTAGACTTTCATTTCGTACTGGTTGTATCCGTCAAGATGCGGCATCTCAAAATTCTCCGGGAGGCGGATGTGTTTGAAGACTTGGAATCGGCGGCGAGGCCGCTTATTAAGTAAGCTTTCATTTTGTTGGAAGCTTGATCCTCAATCTGGATGCTCGATGTGAGTGTAAGTACTAAAGCTTAAGGCCTAAGGCCAAGGGCTTATTTCTGTCTTTGGTACGAAGTTCTGTAACATCAGCATCGGCTTTCAGCTTGGATCTTAAATAAATTATTGTACTTCGTTTTAATTTATCAGTTTATAATTATTCTAACATTTTAAAATAATCCTAAAGCAGTCGCTCCAAATTATTGTATCAAAGACAAGAATAAGCCCTAGGCCTTAGGCATTTTTTAGGCAACAAGCATCGAGCATCCCAAAAACGGTAAACTATCAAGTTCAATAGGTTCAAAAAGTTCCTATGTTTAACAACGAAACAAAATATATGATGTTAGTTTTGATGTCCCACCAAAGAACCTTTTGAACCTATTGAACAATTGGAACTTATTGAACAGTAAACAGGGACGCAAAAGTATGTGTTCACTTGAAACAAAAAATTTTGTTTTTCCCCACATTTTATTTTAGCAAGGTCTCCAGTTCGGCAGAGAGAATCTGGTTGATTTCTTTGGCGTTTGTCATTACCATCATATGTCCGGCACCTTTTACTATATGGGTGGGTCGGGTAAACCGTATGGGGAGCACTTCATCTTTTGAGCCATGAATATGAATGAAGTTAGAAGGCAGTTCCTGCAAATTCCATTTCAGTATGGCTTCTACAGCCCATTTGATAAAATGATTATCGCTTTCCTGGATCACTTTCCGAAGGAGTTCTTTATCCTCTGAGGTTTCAGTAGTGAAAAAGCGTTTTGTTCTTGCGGCCCATTTCAATGCAGCAACCGGAACTAGTTTGTATAACTTAAGGGAACCTGCCGCTTTAAAATATATGGGTAGGTTTTTGGAAGAAGGAACACTTGACACTAAGATAGTTTTTGCAGGCTGTTTCAATTTTGAAATTTCTGAAGCTATCATACCTCCCATCGATAATCCCAGTATTACAAACGGTTCATCAGTATTCACTCTCTCTGCCATCCTTATCGAATAATCCCGTAGACTTTCATTTCGTACTGGTTGTATCCAATCAAGATGTACAATATCAAAATTCTCCGGGAGGCGGATGTGTTTGAAGACTCTGGAGTCGGCGGCGAGGCCGCTTATTAGATATGCTTTCATTTTTTGTTGGAAGCTTGATGCTCGATGCTGGATGCTGGATGCCTAAGGCTTAAAGCTTATTCTTGTCTTTGGCCCGAAGTTCTTGTACTTCGTAACTAAAATAATATTACTGTTTTAATTTATCATTATTCTAACATTTTAAAAAAATCCCAAACGAAGCTCTAAAACATTGTATCAAAGACAAAAATAAGCCCTAGGCCTTAGGCATCAAGCATCTAGCATCTAACCCATTCTCCCTACCTTTGCCCCTCAACCAATGCTATGGATATAAAGAAGAATATATTAGAGACGATCGGTAATACACCGATGATTAAGTTGAATAAGATTACAAAGGACTGGCCAGGAACCATTGTGGCTAAAGTGGATTATTTCAATCCGGGTAATAGTATCAAGGACAGGATGGCGGTAAAGATGATTGAGGTGGCTGAAAAAGAAGGTAAGCTGAAGCCTGGTGGCACCATCATTGAATGTACTAGTGGTAATACAGGTATGGGATTGGCACTGGCTGCCTGTGTTAAAGGTTACAAATGCATTTTCGTTACAACTGATAAGCAGTCAAAGGAAAAAGCCGACATACTGAAGGCTGTTGGTGCTGAAGTAATTGTTTGTCCAACAAACGTATTACCGGAAGATCCAAGAAGTTATTACAGTGTGGCGAAACGACTTGCTACAGAAGTTCCCAATTCTTTCCATTGCAACCAGTATGATAATCTGGCGAACCGTCAGGCGCATTATGAAAGTACGGGACCTGAAATATGGAATCAGACTGAAGGAAAAATAACCCATCTTGTTTGTACAGCGGGTACAGGAGGTACAGTAACAGGAACTGCTCAATACCTGAAAGAGAAAAACCCAAACATTCAGATATGGGCTATTGACGTGTATGGCTCTCTACTCACAAAGTACTTCCGCACGGGCGAAGTGGATATGGGAGAAGTTCATCCATATATAAGTGAAGGGTTTGGAGAAGATTTCGTTCCGCAGAACTACGACATGAAAGTAATCGACCATTTTGAGCAGGTTACTGATAAAGATGGAGCGGTAATGGCAAGGAGATTGGCTAAAGAGGAAGGATTATTCTGTGGCTATAGTGCTGGAAGTTGTTTGCAGGGATTACTTCAATTAAAAGACAGATTGAAAAAAGACGATCTGGTGGTTTGTATATTCCATGATCATGGAAGCCGATATGTAGGAAAGATATATAATGATCAATGGATGATAGAAAGAGGCTTCCTGGCTGTTAAAACTTTAAAAGATATTGTTAGTAGCCGTGGAGCCAAGCAGAAACTGGTAACTATTGCCCCAGATAATACAGTTGCAGAGGCTATAGCCCTGATGCAGAAATACCATATTGAGAATTTACCGGTACAAAGTGGGCATGATATATCAGGCTCTATCAGCGAAAGTGGATTATTTAATAAAATGTTGTCTGGAATCGATATCCGCAACACAAAAGTGGCGGAAGTAGTGGAAGCTTCTTACCCAATGGTCGATTTTGAGACTCCGGTAGAGCGTTTAAGTACGCTGATAACCCGCGAAAATGGCGCCATTTTAGCAAAAGACGAAGGGGGGAATTTCCACATTGTTACGAAATACGACATCATACAGGCACTGCACAACTAACCTGAAATATCAACTATAATTCTTACAGAAGCCGCTCCAGTAGCGGCTTCTGGCGTTTTAACCGCGGTTAAAACGAGTTAACATTCTAGTAAATCTACGAACCGAAACTTCGAATGAATACGTATACAGCATCTGTAACTTAACTATACCTGCGGTAAATACCGAATGAAAATAATAGGGCAGATTCGCTCTTGTCCACATGCCATTGTGGATATACTTTTGTATCAGAAGTTGATTGATATTATATCAATCGTTATCCAATATCCAAGCGAAGAACCAGCAACATCCAAAAGTCCGAAAAACCAAAAAATCCAATATCAATCAACTTTCTTTTTCTTTTTAATCCAGTTACGCAGTTACGATATCCAAAAACAGGAACATGTTGATGAATTGCAGGCACTCCTTCCCGGTACAAAAATATTGTTAGTGGATGGGAAGGGTTTAGTTGGTATGGGAGTAGAATGAAGTATGACAAGTTCAAAAAGTTCCAATAGATAGTTCAAGGTTTTAAGTTTAAACCCCCTAAAGGTTTTTAGGTCAATCTCTCCGATTAATTTTCAATATTATTATCTTAATCGAGAAGAAAAAGTATAAACATTCTCCATTCTAATCTTTCCAAACAAACTGATAATTATTCAATATTCATGTTCAACAACAACCTTTAAACCGGGGGGTAACCTCTTGAACATTTGGAACCTTTTGAACTCTCTAAAGAAAACAGTGTAACTTTATCCTTCAACCTCCTAATTTGACCTTCAGCGACAACCTAGACAGTTTTACCGGCAACGAATTGGAAAAGCCATCGAGAAAGAAACCGATGTTTCCGGTGAAAGAGACTTTCAGAAATTATCTTAAGCAACACGGAAGAGAAGTTAAGTTACCTGTATCTTATAAAGATTTACTTCGATTCACCTATTCCATTCCCTTAAAAGACAAACACGATAACGATACTCATTGGGAAACAGTATTGTATGATACGCCGCAACTGGAATTTTTGAGAGAAGGATTGGTACATATATATGCCATCCTAAAAACCGAAGGAGACCTCAGCTTTGCCAAACACCTTGACGTAGCACGTATAGATTTCTGTGGTTTTGGTAATTCACAACCCTTCCGTATTCGGATTGTAAATAAATACAACGACAACTACGACCACTATTATATCAAGATAGCGGATGCAAGCCGCATATATGGATTGGAATTAGAGCACCTGCTTTCACCCAACAGAATCACCTATTTCACCCATATGAATACGATGGTGGAAGAACATATTCCAGGAATTCCGGGTGACCTTTTCATCAAAAGCTATCTTGAAGAACCACATACAAATAAGATAAGACTGGCAAAAGAATTCGTAAAATTCAATGAACGATGTTTTGTTCGGTTATTAGGAGATATGCGCAGTTATAATTTCGTAATCGAGATAACTCCTGATGTTGAAGACTATCAATATCGGATACGATGTATCGATTTCGACCAACAGAGTTATGAAGGACGAAAGAACTTATATCTGCCACAATTCTTTAAAGAAAATCTGGCGTTGGTAGAACTTTCATTAAAACATCTCAACAAAGACAGTATAACTCAATATCAGACTGAAGAAAGGACGATGATGGCCTTCAGGGTGGCTTCTTCACGTTTCCGATTAATGGACTTGCTGAACATCATGTCGAAAGACCCGATTGCTCCAAAAGAAAAAATTGATTTATTGAAAACAGAACTGGCTGCTTATTTCAATAATCCTGCTTTTTTAAAGTGTACTTCTATGGGACAAGTAGTGAAAACACAACTCAAACAGACCTTAAGAAAGAATATGGTACAGGTTCAAAAATTGAATCGAAAGTCGGAAGAATATTAATGACACTCTCAGCATTCCTTCATAATCAAGACCTAACAGCCGTTAGGATATTGATTTTTCGCAAAACAGTCGTTAAATCCTACCTTTGCGCCTCAGTAAAAACTTGCTTGCTTTTTGGGGAATCCAACAAATTAACTAACCCGAGAAAGTAATATTAAACATGAAAAAGTACAAAGCCGGGGTGCTGTTCGGCGAAGAGCTCGAAGCCCTCTACAAAGACGCTAAAGAAAATCAATTTGCTATTCCTGCTGTAAACACGATCGGTACCAACACTATCAATGCTACTATCGAAACTGCTGCAAAAGTAAATTCTCCTGTAATAGTTCAATTCTCAAATGGCGGTGCACAATTCATCGCCGGAAAGGGAATGCCAAATGACCAATTACAGGGCAATATACAAGGAGCTATTTCAGGAGCATTGCATATCCATAATATCGCTAAATACTATGGTGTGCCTGTTGTTTTACACACAGACCATGCTGCCAAAAAATGGTTGCCATGGATCAGTGGACTGATTGATGCAGGAACAAGCTATCATAAAGAACACGGTCAACCTTTATTCAGCAGTCATATGCTCGACCTCAGTGAAGAACCTATTGAAGAAAACATTCACACTTCTGTTGATTTCTTCAAGCGCATGGCTCCACTCGGAATGGGTATTGAAATTGAATTGGGAGTTACCGGTGGTGAAGAAGATGGCGTTGATAACAGTGATGTAGAAAATTCAAAATTATATACTCAACCAGCCGATGTAGCATTTGCTTACAAAGAGCTTGGTAAGGTAGGTCGCCTGTTTACTGTTGCAGCTGCATTCGGTAATGTACATGGTGTTTATAGTCCGGGTAACGTTCAACTTCGTCCTGAGATATTGAAAAACAGCCAGGATTATATCCAGAAGGAATTCGGAACAGGTCCTAAGCCAGTTTACTTCGTTTTCCATGGCGGAAGTGGTTCTCCTCAAAACCAGATTCGTGAAGCTATCAGCTATGGTGCTATCAAGATGAATCTTGACACCGATTTGCAATGGGCTTTCTGGGAAGGTGTTCTTAATAATTACAAGAAGAATGAAGGCTATCTGCAATCCCAATTAGGAAATCCTGAAGGACCAGATAAACCAAATAAGAAACATTACGATCCAAGGGTATGGCTCCGTAAGGGAGAAGAAAGTTTCATCAAGCGTTTGGAAGTAGCGTTTGAAGACTTGAACTGTATCAATAGGAATGCGTAAATAGATATTGATCAATTTTTGAAGGCTCCATGAAAATGGGGCCTTATTTTTTTTACCGCTCCGCGGTGGGGTATAACCGGTAAGATGGGAAGGGGTTTTGATTATTAATTTTTAACCGCAGCGAGTCGGAGACGTAGAGTTGTTTTCTCCTTCATGCCACTTTGAAAGAAAAACAGCCGAACACATAGGAACATAGGCCTTACAAATAATCAGGAAATCCCGAGCTATAATATATACCTATGTTCCTATGTTTTTTGTATTTTTTTCACCCCTTTCACCTGTTAATAAGGTTTTGGCTGCTTATCATGTAAGTCATTAAATCCTTTCCATCCTGGTTCTGTATTTGTCGCGAAGCGACACTTTGCTCCTTAATTTAAAAATATAACCCAGTGATAAATGCATATCGTTGCGTCTTTGCGTGAAAAATCCTCCCCGTCTTCCCGGTTATTGTATTCCTAAAGATTAGCCCACTTTTTTACCCTTATATCTGTATTTTTACGCCAAATTTTAACTCGTGGCACTACAGGAAGAATTCGAAAAACAGGGCAATTTCCTTTTCCGTTACAGAGGCGTATTACCCATCCTAATAGTTATACCTGCAATAGCGGTAATGTATTTTGGCACCCCGGTTCCTGATTCTCCGCAGAAGGAATTATATCATTATCTGTTTTATGCCATTGCGTTATTCGGACTGGCTATTCGTTTTTATACGGTGGGTTGTGCCGCCAAAAACACTTCTGGAAGAAATACATCAGAAGGACAAGTAGCTGATACGGTAAACAGGTCTGGCATCTATTCCATCTGCCGCCATCCTTTATATATAGGTAATTTCTTCATGTGGCTGGGAGTTGCCATGCTTACCCATAACACCTGGTTCATTCTATTCTTTGTTCTTCTGTATTGGTTTTACTATGAAAGGATCATGTTTGCAGAAGAGCAATTCTTGCGAGGAAAATTCGGTACTCTTTACACCGAATGGGCGGCAAAAACTCCCGCTGTAATCCCTGCTTTCAGTAAATGGATCCCATCTATTCATCCATTCAATCTGAAGAAATCAATGAAACAGGAAAAAACTGGCTTTCTTTTACTCAACCTGGTTTTCCTGATTTTTAATTGTGTGGGTGTAACTGATTTCTCAAATATCTGGCAAGAGAAAATGGTGTGGATAGGATTACTCATTATTGGTGTAGCTTATTATATCATCGTTAAGGTGCTGGAAAAACGACGAGTATCTTTGAGAAGTAATACGTAGTAAGCTTTTTTGACGTCCTTTCCCTTTACCGTTATAGAACCCGAAACTATAAAATTATAACCGCAGAGACGCGGAGACGCAGTGAGCAATTCTCTGCGTCTCCGCGTCTCTGCGGTGAAATGCATTTGTATTCAGCGCGAAGCCCTCTTTACTCTTGAATTAAAATCAAAACTCAATAATAAACCCAAACGTCGGAGTCACCTGCGCATCATTATTTGGCAATAACAAAGGAATAGCATTACTTCCATTGGGCTTAACCGGCAATCCATCGGTAGTCAGGAAAGCAGTATTATTATCATTACGCTTGAAAGTATATTGAGGGGCTCCAGGAGATGGTGCACCATACCAGTTGCTCACATCCAGAAACACATCCAGCGTAATTTTCCTGAAATTCCATTTCTTATCGATGCGAACATCACTTGCATGAAATGCTGGTAACCTGTTGCCGTTAAACATTGCATAGTTCAGTATTCCTGTTCCCTGACTCAGGTAGTTAGTTCTTGATGCAACCATATCAAATTCTGTGTAAGGAGCAGCACCCTGATATCTGAACTTCAGGCCAAGCTCCCAGTTTTTCCTGAACTTATAACCCCATGTGATACTCAACAGATGTCTATTATCCCAGCTCGCTGGAATGAATGCACCTGTAATATCTGTAAAATCGGAGCGATAGAAAGTATAACTCAATATCCCGAAAAAGCGTTTTGTCAATTTCTTCTGAACAAAGAATTCAAATCCCCATGCCTTTCCTATACCCTTCTGTACCACCTGCTCATTTCCGATGCTTCCAAAGTCACTTCCTTTATTGGCCAAACTAACTCCATCGAGTACACTAACAGGATAATGAGCATATCTTTTATAGAATCCTTCAAGTGTAAACCGCAGGGTATTGTTTGGCAGATATTCTGTTCCGGCTACAAAATGCGTGCTTTGAATATAGGCACCCGGATTTGAGGCAGTACCACCAGGGTTTACAGCTGTCTTAAATGCCAATTGGGTATAAGCAGGTAATTTGAAATATGTGCCTACGCTGGCATTAAGGTTCCATTGTGGTGCCAGTGCATAACTTACGGCAACTCTTGGTGAAAACTGCTTGAAAGGATTTGAAGAACTATTTGATAAAGAATTTCCATCGATCCTTGTGCCAAAACTTATTGCAACACGTTCATCAAAAAAACGTCGGCTGAATTGAAAGAAAGCCCCGTACTTAAGGAAATCTATCTGTGTAACACTACTTATCTTGATCTCAGGTTGTACCACTACCCCATTATCATCCCTCAATTCTTTCCTGTAAATAGAAAAGAAATCGTTTGTAAAGTCAACATATTGCAACGACACACCATAAGTCAGTTTTGATTCCCCGATATTGGTAGTCATATCCCATCGCAATTTATTCTCAGTTTCCCTGCTATCTGTAAGCAATGTTTGAGTTTGAGGAGTTGGATTGCTATTATCCTCATATTTCTTTACATTATTATTCAATGTATTTCTGCTGAGGGCTAAATTCCAAAAGCCGTTATCGGTCAAACGACGCAAACTCATACCTACAGTATAATTCCATTGATTGATACTCGGATTGCTGTTGATCACATATAATTTTTCCGGAGAAGCAGTCTTTGGTGCAGCAAACTTGAATTCATCGATAGCCCCAATTCCCAGCACACTGAAAGTTGTCTTCTTATTTATCCTGGTTTGCAATTTGAATTGAAAGTCCCAGTAATTAGGCCGAATCGGCAAATCGATTGCCTGAAAGAGAAATTGCAGATAACTACGTCTTACAGAAGCCAGATAGGTTGTTTTAGATGAAAGCGGACCATCAAGTGTCAATGCCAGATCAGTAGCACTTAATAGCACATTACCTTGGGTATGAGTAGTATTGGCATTTTTCTGACGGAACTGCAGAACACTACTCAATGCGTTATCATATCTGGCATCGAAAGCGCTGCTACTAAGCTTAACATCTTCAATCAGGTTAACGTTTAGTATACCCTGTGGACCACCACCACTACCCTGCGTACCGAAGTGATTGATTACTGGAATCTCTATTCCATCAAGATAATATACATTTTCGCTTGGAGCTCCTCCTCTGATAATGATATCATTTCGGAATCCTCCTCCTCCAACGCCACCTCCAACACCTGGTAAGGATTGTAACACTTTACTGATATCAAAATTACCTCCTGGGTTTCTTTTGATTTCTTCTACTGTTAGTCGTTGTACACTCAAGGGTGTTTCCAAACTACTGGCTTTTGCCGTATTCTTTCTGGCACTCACAACAACAGAATCCAAACCTTTAATGGCAGGCTCCATTTCAATAGTAAAAGTGTTTTCATTACCTGTTGTAACTACGATATTGGAAAGAAGAACATTCTGGTAGTTGATTCCGGTAATAACCAAACTATAGGTACCCGGAGTAATTTCCTTAAACCTGAAGTAGCCAGCAGCATCGGTAACCATCCCTCGTTCAGAAGGGAGCAATTTCACTGAAATGCCTGATAATGGTTTTTGAGAGTTCTTGTCAACCACAGTACCCGAAAGGAATGCATTCCCCTGGGCGAATGTAGTATTTGACACTGCCGAAACTGCCAATACAATTAAAAATAAGAACCTGAATCGTAAGGACATACGTAAGTATTTAGCCTGATAACAATGGAGGAAGCTTTTTGTTCTCAAAAAGAAAGCTTTGGCAAATGTATGACAGCATTTTTGAGGAAAATAGACCGAAGTCAATCACTTAGGTCTCAGAAGCATTCAGAATAAGCCATTGTAAGTTATATTTGAACAAACACTTCCTTTCATGAAAGCGGCTTATTACGAACAATTCAAGTCCCCAATCAGCATCGAAAAACTGCCTGATCCTATTCCCGGACCCGAAGATGTAGTGATTAAAGTTGCAGCCACCGGTTTATGCAGAAGTGATTGGCATGGCTGGCAAGGCCATGATGGGGATATCCATTTACCCCATGTACCCGGACATGAATTTGCCGGAACCATTGAGGCTAAAGGTTCAAATATCAGGCATTTCAAAATCGGCGACAGGGTAACTGTTCCATTTTGTGGTGGATGTGGCCATTGTACTACATGCTTAAAAGGACAAGAACAGATCTGTGATAACTATTTTCAGCCCGGGTTTACGGCCTGGGGGTCATTTGCAGAATATGTAAGGATTTCATATGCCTATCATAATCTGGTCAAACTGCCCGATTCAATGGAATTCAATACTGCAGCAGTACTTGGATGTCGTTTCATAACCGCATTCAGGGGTGTAATAGCCCAAGGAAAAATCAAAGAAGGAGAATGGCTGGCCGTTCATGGCTGCGGTGGTGTAGGCCTATCTGCGATTATGATAGCAGTTGCGGCCGGTTCACAAGTAATAGCTATTGATATTGATGAAGAGAAACTGACTTTTGCAAAAAGTTTTGGCGCTATTGCAACCATCAATGCAAGAGAAGTTGACAATGTACCAGCAGCTGTAAGACAAATAATAAAATCAGGTGTTACTGTTTCTATTGACGCACTAGGCAGCAGGGAGACTTGCACCAATTCAATCTTAAGTCTCGCCAAACAAGGTCGTCATATACAACTTGGATTACTGGCAGGAGCAGAATCTAACCCTCCCATCCCAATGTCTGCCGTTATTGCTAATGAACTTGAAATTATTGGAAGCCATGGTATGGCAGCTCATCAATATCACTCCATATTCACACTTATTGAAGAAGGCAAACTTCAGCCGGAACTTTTAATCAGTAAAATAGTTACCCTTGAAGAAGGCATAATTGATTTGATGCAACTCAATAGTTTTAAGAACACAGGAGTTACAGTCATCAGTTTTGAGAAATAAGGCAACAAATAGATTTCCCAAATTAAATAAAATCAATATTTAATAGTACCTTTACGCATCGATTGCCTGAGTCATATAACTCATTTTCAGTTCCTATATAAAAATCATCGCCCTGTCCGCTTCGGCCGCCAGGGTTTTTTTATTTATAATCTTAACTAATCATACTTCATCATGTCATTACTAACCGATATCAAAGCAAAACACTTGGTGCCAGGTATAATTGGGCACTATGCACATGGGGACAAAGCCAGTATGGGACTTGTACTGATAGACAAAGGCAGCGTATTACCCGAACATAGTCATATTCATGAACAGATCACTTATATTCTGGAAGGACAGCTTGATATGATGATTGGAGGACAACCTTTTTCTTTAACAGCAGGAATGTTTCATATAATACCTTCCAATACCCTTCACTCTGCAGTAGCAGCAACTGATTGCAAAGTGATCGATGTATTTAGTCCTGTGAGGGAAGATTATAAATAAAAGATCCGGAAACAACTGCTTCCGGATCTTTTATTTGAAAAATAGTTATAGTTCTGTTTTCTTATTCATCAGAATTGTTCTTCAATTTGCTTAGAACAGAATAAGCACTTTTAATTACGAGGTTCTTTCCTTCTATTCCTTGTGACTCAATTGCAATAAATCCATTTTCCTTTACGCCAGTTATAACTTCAAGTAGTTGGAATTTAGTGGCAGTAATTGATTCCACAACATATTGCTTATTTTATTACCAGAGCGAACTACTGCGTCTTCTGGAACAGTGATGGCATCTGTTTTACCAACCAGTATACGTGCATTAAGAAACATTCCAGGTAATAATTGCTTGGGGGAAGATAGAAAGTGACAATGAAGAGTACCACTTCTGCTTTCGTCAATATTCCTTGTAACCAATATAACTTCACAATCATATTCCCTGGTAGCATCATCTGCAAAAGACACTTTTACTTTCTGTCCTATTTTCACCTGAGAAATATCCTTTTCAAAAACTGTCAATGCCGCATGTATATCATCCGGATTAATCAATTCAAACAATACATCAGATGGGTTTACAAATTTTCCGATATTGACATTCACTTTAGTAACATATCCATGAATTGGAGAATAAACAGGCACACTCCTTGAAACAGTAGCTTCCGATAGCTTATCAGGGTTAATGCCAATGAGCTTTAATTTTTCACTCAATCCCTTTACCATAACCCTTTGGCTGGTGAATTCGGATTGTATTTGTTGAAATACCTTGTCTGCATTCACCTTGCTTTCGTTCAATTCCTTTTGGCGGTCATATTCCAACTGCAGGTACTGTAATCTGGAAACTGCCACCAGATAATCTTGTTGTAACTGAATTAAAGCAGGGTCTTCCATCACAGCAATCACCTGGCCTTTGTTAACAGGCATTCCTGGCATCAGCTGGGTCGATTTAAGGAAACCACCCATAGGGAAGCTTACTGAAACCATATTCTGAGGAGGCACATCAACTACACCATTCACAACAAGCTCACTTTGTATTACCTGTCTGGTAGGTTTCCCAATAACAATACCAGCAGTCTTTAATTGCGCTTCAGTAAAAGATACTTCAGTTGATTCTGTTTCCTGAGCATCTGCCTTTTCCTGTGGAGTACTTGAAGAACAGGAATATAAAAAGGCCATTGCTGCTATATATAAATACTTCGCTTTCATGTAACTTATTTTCCGGTTAAGAATTCTATTTCAATAACATGCTGATTATATAACTTAACAGCATCCAGATACCCTGTCCGTAATTGAATGGCATTATTGACTAACATGGCCCATTCGAGATAACTAATCTCCCCTTTTTGTAAGCCGATACCAGCATTCTTGAATAGTAAAGCTGACTGGTTAAGTCCATACTGTTCATAATAAGCAATATGTTCCAGTTGTTTCTTTAATTGCTCCTGGGTTTGTATAAGCTGTGAGGAAAGATATTGTCCAGTGGCATCAGCCTGTTGTTTTGCCATCGACTCCTGCAGCACTCCTGCTTTTACTCTTGTACGTGCAGCCTTAACGAAAATGGGCAACCCAACACTTAAATTGAAAATACTAAAGCGATTACTTCCGCTATAATACTTCTGAGTTATGCCATCAGGAGATTGCCATCCAATAATTGACAGGTTACTATATCCTGCTGTAAGCTCTGGAGAAAGCCTGGATTTTTCCATGGCCGTTTGTGCAGACGCCAATTGAACCTGTTGTTGCTGGTATTGCAATAGAGGATGAGAAACCAGCATAGAGGTATCTGGCAGTACAGGTAAAACCTTTTTCAGTTGTATATAATCAGGTAATACCCATTCTTTGCTATTCAGCAGCCATTGCATCTTTTGCTGTGCAATCAATAGATCTGACTGCACCTGCTTTTGTTGCCATTGCAGTTGCTGCCATTGCGTTTCAGCATTTGTCTTTTCAAGCAAATTGCTTTCGCCAGTCTTCAACTTAAGAGTTGCTGCTTCCATGGAACGTTTGAAAACAGAATCCAACTGTTGAAGCAATTTCTGTCTTTCAAGCAAATCGGTCATTTCATAGAAAAGAAGTTTCACTTCCTTCTGCAGTTCTTGTTCCTTCCAACGAACCCCCAATTCCCCTGCAGTATATTTCGCAGTATAATAAGCTTTCTGGCGTTGGTAAACAACAGGGAGGCTGAAAGATTGATTTATAAAAAACCGGTTATCATTCTTTGCGCTATTGATATTACCGTATTCAGCGCCTATCTGTGTTCTTGGAGCTTCAAATACATTCCCTTCGAGTTGTTTCCAATATTGCGATTCTGTTCTTGAAACACCCAACTGTTTATTCTGAGAAACTGCTTCTTGTAACAATTGCTCTAATGAAGCTTTTTTACTTTCATTGTGTTGTGCAAAAGCAAAAGAAGGAACAAATGCAATAGCTAGAATTAAAGTGGCAGCTGGAGGAATACCCTTATTTCTTTTCTTTTTCTTTTTCTCCTTCTCAAACCACATATACAATACAGGTAATAATAACAGGGTAAGTAATGTAGCCGTCACCAGACCACCGATTACCACAGTTGCCAATGGACGTTGCACTTCTGCACCGGCACCATTACTAAGGGCCATTGGTAAAAATCCGAGTGAGGCTACTGCTGCAGTCATCAATACCGGACGCAGCCTTACTTTAGTTCCTTCCATAACTATATGTTTCAGGTCATGTAATCCTTGTTCTTTCAGTCGGTTGAATTCAGCAATAAGTACGATACCGTTTAATACTGCCACACCAAACAAAGCAATAAAACCAACGCCTGCTGAAATACTGAATGGCATTTGTCGGGACCAGAGTGCCAGAATACCACCTATTGCAGACAACGGAATCGCAGAAAATATCAACACCCCATATTTTAGCTTTCCAAATGCGAAATACAGCATAATAAAGATGAGCAGCAAGGCAACAGGTACTGCAATTGTCAATCGCGCTTTTGCTTCAACCAGGTTCTTGAACTGTCCGCCATAGGTTACATAATATCCAGGACTGAATTTTAATTGCTTTGCCACTTTTTCATTCAACTCATCAACTATAGACTGAACGTCACGGCCCCGAACATTGAAGCCAACAACAATTCTTCTTTTTGCATCTTCGCGTTGAATTTGGTTCGGACCATCTTTTATCTGAACGGATGCTACCTGATACAATGGCACTTGCAATCCATCAGGTGTAGGAATCAATAATTGTTGAACATCCGTTATATCTTTTCTTTCAGAATCGTTCAATCGTACTACTAGATCAAACCGGCGTTCATTTTCATAGATCAATCCGGCACTGGTTCCAGCAAAGGCTGTTTGTACTAATTGGTTAACATCAGCAACTGATAATTTGTAACGAGCCATAGCATTACGATCATAGTTAATAACAATCTGAGGCAAACCAGTAACTGTTTCCACATACATATCTGTAGCTCCGTTAACAGTGTTGGCAATGTTTGATAATTGATGGGCATACTCAGAAAGTGAATCAAGGTCTTCCCCGAAAATCTTACACACAACATCCTGACGGGCACCTGTCATCAGTTCATTAAATCGCATCTGAACAGGATACTGGAAGCCGGCACTTACACCGGGCACTTCTTCCAATGCTTTACTCATCTTATTGGCGAGTTCATCAAATGACTTTGCTGAAGTCCAGTCCTTTTTGTCTTTTAATATTACCATCATGTCAGCTGCATCCACAGGCATTGGATCGGTTGGAATTTCTCCCGAACCGATCTTTGTTACAACTTTCAATACCTCGGGGAATCTTTTCAATAATATTTGTGCGGTCTTCTGAGTCGATTTAATAGTTGTTGTCAACGAACTTCCTGTAAGCACCTCTATCAACTGCAAAGTCTCCTTCTTCAAGCTTTGGTAAAAACTCACCACCTAATGTTGACATAACGAAAACTGCTACTAAAAACATGGCAAGCGTAGCCCCGATCAATATTTTAGGAAATTTCAATGCCAGGTTCAATACAGGCTGATACATATTCTCCAGGAAACGCATCATCTTATCGGCCCAGGTATCGGAATGCTTCAGGCTCTTATTCAACAAGAGAGAAGTAACCATAGGAACATAAGTAAGAGATAAAACAAATGCACCAATAAGGGCGAAGGATACCGTCTGTGCCATTGGTTTGAACATCTTTCCTTCAATTCCTACCAGACTTAAAATTGGCAAATAAACAATGAGGATAATGATTTGTCCAAAAACAGCCGAATTCATCATTCTGCCTGCCGAATGCTCCACCTCAGTGTTCATCTGTTCCTGGGTAATATTGTTAACGGTGGCGAAATGCCGGCTATGATATAAGCGGTGCATCACCGCTTCTACAATAATCACAGCTCCATCCACAATCAACCCGAAGTCGAGCGCCCCCAAACTCATGAGGTTTCCCGATACATGAAAAGATTCATCATTATGATGGCGAATAGCATCGCTAATGGAATAACAGATGCTACTATCAAACCCGCCCTGATGTTTCCCAGAAAAAGCACAAGGATAAAAACAACTATCAAGGCTCCTTCCAACAAATTCTGTTTCACTGTACCAATGGCATGTCCTACCATCTTTGTCCTGTCAAGGAACGGTTCTATCACAACCCCTTCAGGCAATGTTTTTTCAATCTGTGCAATTTTCTCTTTCACCAAAGCTATAACCTGCGATGAATTAGCTCCTTTCAACATCATCACAACAGCCCCGGCCACTTCTCCTTCATCATTAAAACACATGGCACCATATCTAACAGCATGACCTATCCGAACTTCTGCAAGGTCTTTTACATATACGGGGATGCCCGATTTAGTATGGGTGACGAATATCTTGCCTATATCTTCAGTGGTCTTTGCCAGTCCCTCACTTCTTATATATAAAATATTGGGGCCTTTTTCAATATAGGTACCCCCGGTATTCTGATTATTCTGTTGTAAAGCACTGAATAGTTCTTTCACAGTAACACCCATGCTTTTCAGCTTATTGGGAATCACGGCGACCTCATATTGTTTGAGGAATCCACCAAAACTGCTTACATCTGCCACACCAGGGGTACCGAGTAATTGGCGGCGTACAATCCAATCTTGAATGGTCCTTAACTCAGTGGGAGTGAATTTTCCTTCATATCCCTTCTTCGGGCGAACAGCATATTGGAAAATCTCACCAAGACCTGTTGTTACTGGAGCCAGTTCAGGGCGACCTGCATCAACAGGAATCTGATCTTTTACCTGTGAAAGTTTTTCATTCACTTGCTGACGTGCCCAATACACATCTGTTGCATCATCAAAAACGATTGTAACTAACGACAATCCAAAACGGGAGAAAGAACGCATTTCAGTAATTCCCGGAATACTGGCAACGGATTGTTCAATGGGAAAGGTTATGAGTCGTTCAACTTCAGGAGCTGCCTGAGAAGGAGAAACCGTTATTATCTGTACCTGATTATTGGTAATATCCGGCACCGCATCAATTGGTAATCGGGTGAATTCATATATCCCGAGTCCAACCAATGCCAGCACCATTAAACCAATAACCAGCTTATTCCTTACGGAAAAGCGAATTATCGAATTTAGCATTATTGAAATTTATGCCTGTTAAATAATAGATGAAAATACGATTAACTGAAGGCTATTCGTGGAGGCTGGAAAATATCCTGAATACAGATTACAGGAATCTTATTTTCATTGAGGATGTTATACTCTTTTTCATTAACAGGGTAATGAGGAACAACAACGTAAAGAGGGAAATTGAACTCACAAGCTGTGATGTTGTTCACCAGGGTTTCGTTAGTGCGGAATGGCAATTCCTGATCCCTTTTATAATCTTCATCTACTGCAAAACTGCCTTTATAGTGCAATTTCAAAAAGGCGAAAATGGTAATAGAAGGATCTTCCTGACGGTGTTCTGCAAAGTGCTGGAAAAGTACCGGCAATTTCATCAATTGATGAAATTCCGAAAATGTGAAAACACATAGAGATAAAAAGAATATGGAAACAGCTTTCCGCATTGGGACGAAGATAAAAAAAATAATCCATGTGGCATAACCAATCCCTAGTGGTTTATACTGAGCCTTAAACCAGTAAACAATCTTCTTCCCTGATTGGGAGCATATACATAGTTAGGGTCGAAACTAAGGGCATAGGGATTATCCTGTGTTGCCAGTATCTGGCCATTAGCATCATAAGCTACTTTTTTATCGAAAGGATCATCACTTCTTGCTATAAGAAACGGAATCCGGGCAGCTGGTGTCCAGTTAAACAGATTCTTAATTCCTACATATAATTCCCATTTACGGCCCCAATTTTTGGTAACCTGAAATGAATGAATCGACCAAACAGGAGAAACTGCTGGTCGCGGGTCTAAAGAAGATACCAGCGGTAGTTTCATTGAACCATAGATATTACCCGTATAATCAAGCGTTATTCCCGCAGTATTAAATCGGTAAGAAAGCGACCAGTTACTACTCCAGGATTCAGTTAACAAGGGTCTGCTGATGGTGCGTATTGAATTTATCTTATTAGCAACCTTTACATCTTGTAAAGTTAATCCCCAATGCCCCCTGAACCCATTTGTTGCAGCCCATGAAGTTGTAATACTGGCACCTCTTGAAAATGCATACCCGTCGAGATTATCGTAGATGATTTGATTGGGATTGGTGGAGTAATCGGGTACAATCCTGTTTGTAAAATAAGTATACCACAAAGAGCCATCCAAACTAAGCCAGAATGAAGGTTTAGTAATGGTGGTTACTGCATTCAAATTGATATTATAGCTTCTTTCAGGTGCTAATGTCCCTTTAATCACTACATCTCTTGCACCTGTAAGTGCCGCGTGATCTTCGGTGAATATATTAACTGTCCTGAAACCTGTACCTGCATTTAAACGAAGGATGCTCTTATCAGGAAAACTGTATTTCCACGCTAATCTGGGCGTAATAATGAATTTATGAATCGGGTGATAATCGCTGCGGATTCCTGCCAGCAGGGTTTGTGAAGGGCTTATCTGAAACTCATCCTGAAAAAAGAGTCCAGGTATGGCTATTTTGTCTGGCCTTGTTTTATGTGTGTTGATATCAGTAGTTGCCGCAGTATTATCATCATACCAGTTATATCTAACTACAGCACCAGCCAGGATATCCTGTTTCTCTTTTTTTGTATCCCATGTCAATTGCGTAAATGCAACCTGCTGTCTTGCCATAAAAGGCAATTTGCCGTAATAAGATTTTTGTTCATGATTGTTATATGATCCGTTCAGAAACCATTTGCCTTTTATGGGCAATTGATAAGATCCAATCAATTCTACTCTGTTTGTAGTGATGGTTTCACCATAGATGCTATCTGAACCACTGAAAGATTTATTCCATCTGGTTTCACCGCCCCACCTGTCTTCATAAAGATATCGCCAGGCAAAACTGGCTGAACGCTTGCTATTACGTAAGAATGTGTACTTATTGAAAACAGATGCCCTTTTCTGTAATGTAACATCAGTAAACCCATCTTTGTTATTATCAACAGGATTACTATAATTAAAGAAACTGATGCCAGCCAATGAAACTACTTTATTCCCTAATTGGAATTTGAAAGCCAAATCAGCATTATACTCTTTCCAAGTGGTAGAAGATATATCAGCTGAAATAACAGGAGCTTTCAATGGGTTCTTTGTAATGATGTTTATCAATCCACCTATTGCCTCCGGACCATATAATGAAGCAGCAGGTCCCTTTACCACTTCTATCCTTTCCACCAGCGACATGGGGATACCTGATAATCCATAAACAGAAGATAGGCTGCTGACTATAGGCATACCATCAATCAATATCAATGTGTATGGACCTTCCATTCCATTGATATGAATATCTCCTGTATTACAAACATTACAATTCAATTGGGGCCTTACACCATTCACTTGCTGTAAGGATTCAAAGATTGCCGGGGAAGGATTGCGTTTGAAAAACTGGGGAGTATATACTTCAACAGCAACAGGGCTGGATGATTTTAAAACCGTCTTTAAGGTTCCGGTAACAACCACTTCGTTTAATGATGCTGCGGTTGAATTCAGATATATTGTATTCTCCCCTTGAACTATTCTTTTAAGCTCTGATGTATACCCTACCCTGCTAAGCCGAAATGACCCGGCTTTTTTGGCATCAAATGAAAACCGACCTCTCTCATCAGTAACAACATACAAACTACTATCTATCGACATAATTGTAACTCCTGCCACCCCGTCACCGGTAGCAAGGTCCAATACTTTACCCGAACATGGCTTCTCCTGAGCCCAGCTGGAAAGTACCGGCAATAGCAGAAATAGGAAAAAGGCTAATCTCATATACACTTCTAAATATATTTTTAGACGAGTCTAAATTTATATTTAGGTGAATATAGGACTTTTTTTGAACTTTTTTGAAAATTAAAAGTCAAAAGGTCCAAGAAGTTCAATAGGTTCCATGAGGTTACCCCCCGACCCCCTAAAGGGGGAGCTAGATCGATCGTCTTAAGTAAATAATTTTTGTCTTGTTTATAAAGCTATTTTAATTCATTAAAGAGATTAACCT
>JBGAQE010000049.1:0-28600 GCA_044220885.1 Chitinophagaceae bacterium | reverse complement strand
AATACAACAGGGGTTCCGATACCCCCTTTCCTAACGATAGAGCCAAGTGGAGCTCCTATCAGGAACAATACTAAAACGGCCAGTGACATCGTGAATTTATTATGCCACTCTATAAGATGTAACCTCAGCTCTTTCCTTCTAATATCATATTCAATAGCTGAACCTTCCATCGACGATTTTATAGAATTGGCATACGACAAAGCCTGGTCGGTAACAAACATCTTAGTACTATCGGGTAGTATATCCCTGAAATGCTTGATTTTCCCCAATGTATCTGGTATGGTTACTTTAGTCCATCCGGTATCGAGATATTTCATAAAAGCCAGATAGATGCCTATATCGTTACGGCTTCTTTTTTCAAATGTATTGAGGCTCTTTTCCAGCGAATCGATTGCTTTTGTCAATTGTCTTTCACTAAGCATCTCATATCTGTTCTTGAAAACAGAATCTGAAGTAAGATTGAGTTGCAATGAACTGAGGTCAAGTACTTTTTTATATTCCTTGAAGCCTAGTCGAATGAATTCACTATTGGCTGGCGTACGATCTGTTTTTTCCTGGTATCTCCAGCCATTTTTTAAAATGAATTCAAGAAAACGTTTGTCGGCTGAAACACGCATCACCCCTTTTTCAGCAACTATTAGATTATCCTGAAAACCTCCATTATTCTCATAGATCAATACCTGATTTAGGATAGAGTCATTTTGCTTGCTCGCAACTTTTATAGAGTATCCGGGGATGGTATTATAGAATTGTCCTTCTTTTAAATCAAATGCAGGCTTCTTGTTTACCAGATCGGTATGAAGCGTCTTCATCTTCAGGTTGGCAACCGGAATTACATTATTGTTGAAAAGAAAGGCTAGTCCTGAAAGTATGACGGCGGTAATCAGTAGAGGGCGCATGAATCTCAACAATCCAATGCCCGCCGATTTGATGGCAACCAGTTCAAAGGTTTCGCCCAGGTTTCCAAAGGTCATGATGGACGATAATAGAACGGCCAGAGGAAGAGCCAGGGGCACCAATGTGGCGCTCAGATATAAGATGAGACGAAGAATAGTATAGGCATCGATACCTTTTCCAACAAAATCATCAATCCATAACCAAAAGAACTGGAGGATCAGCACGAATAACGTGAGAAAAAAGGTGGCTATGAAGGGTCCGATGAAAGCCTTTAAAACGAGTATGTCCAGTTTTTTGATCAAATGTTCAGCAGGATGTTTTGAGTCTCTATCTTTAGAAAATGAACGCGGCAAAAATACATCTTTCGGCAGAGGAATTAGCGTTGGTTCAAAATGGAGCCATTCTTTTAACAAAGAATAATATCATCCAGAAAGTCTACGCCCTTTTTGGTGGGTTATCGGATAGCCTCAGAAACCATTATGAGCAAAATAAAACCAGATTCCCGGATTTACTTAATGCATACCCAAAAATTGCAAAAGGTGAAAATTTTCAGGGGCTGCCATATGTGATGCTTGATTATCCGAGGTTGTTCGGAAAGGAGGATGTATTGGCTATCCGCACTTTTTTCTGGTGGGGACATAATTTTACTGTAACCCTTCACCTGAAAGGTGTTTATATGCAGCAATTATCAAAATCCATTGAAGCCAATGCTTCAAAATTGCAAGACGCTGGTTTTCGCATATGCCTAAGCGGGAATGAATGGGAGCATGATCTGGATGCTTCTATCTGGATGGAAAATGCTCTCGATTCCATCACGGAAAAAAAGATTCGTGAGGCAGCATTCTGTAAGATTGCCTGCAGCATACCATTACAGCAATGGCAGCATATCGACACAATTTTGAAGGAAAAGCATCAGTTGGTGGATGCTGTATTGCGTTATTAGTTACCTAAACGGTGAAATAATTCTTTCACCTGGTAGGCCCAAAGTTGGCTCTGATCCTTAATCTCCGCTTTTTCAGCAAAATCCTTGATAACGAGAATCGTGAGATTCGTTACTTCCGATTTCTCAATACGGAATTCGAAGTATTCTTCCTTTGGAGCGTGTGACCAATGAAATTTAATGTACTTATCTTCTTCCTTTTCCATTACTTCGGCTCTGTCTGCAGGGCCATTCCATGAAAAACTGAAAACATCGTCTCTTTCATCTACTTTGTCAGCGAACCACTCCTGCAGTCCTGCTGGTGTACTTAAGAATTCGTATAAAATGGAGGCGGAACATCTTACCGGATACTCTAACGTAAATAGTTGTTTCTTGCTCATCTAGTCCTGTTAACCTATTTGATTTCCAATGTTGCAATAATAGAAAAATAATAGCATCATCAAAATTTTTTTGTGCGGACGGTCTTTTGCGGAACAACCAAAATTTCGATTCTTGGCGTTAAAACAGTAAAAAAGGCCTAAAACTGTGAAAATAAGGGTGAAAAAGGCTGGTTGCTGTGGATAAATAGCTGAAAATAAACTCTTTTAATTTTTTTAACAGCACACGAAAAAGACCCTTTCCGTCGTTTTTTAACAGTACCCTGTAGAAAATCTACACCAATTAAATCCTAAAAAGGCCATCTATGAGCATGCGTCAACTAAAGATCACGAAAAGTATTACTAATCGTGAGTCTCAGAGCCTCGAGAAGTACCTTCAGGAAATCGGAAAAGTGGAACTGATCAGTCCAGAGGAGGAAGTAAAACTCGCCCGCCTCATTAAACTAGGAGATCAGGCTGCTTTAGACAAACTAACAAAGGCAAACCTTCGTTTTGTTGTCTCGGTTTCTAAACAGTACCAGAACCAAGGCTTATCCCTTCCCGACCTCATTAACGAGGGCAATCTGGGCCTCATCAAAGCCGCCCAGCGTTTCGATGAAACAAGAGGTTTTAAATTCATTTCCTACGCCGTTTGGTGGATCCGTCAAAGTATCCTGCAGGCATTAGCCGAGCAGTCGAGGATCGTACGTCTTCCATTAAATAAGGTAGGATTGACAAATAAAATCCAGAAAGCATTTTCGCAGCTGGAACAAACTTTTGAGAGGGAACCCTCTGCAGAAGAACTGGCTGAACTGCTTGAACTGGATATAGAAGAAGTAAATGCTACCCTGGGTACTTCCGCCCGCCACGTGAGTGTTGACACTCCATTAGGTGAAGGCGAAGACAATACCCTGATAGATGTAATGGAGAATCCTAATGCCGACAGGGCAGAGACGAATATGGAGCATACCGAATCTCTGGTTCAGGAGATCGAAAGGTCCATGCAGTCGTTGACTGAAAGGCAAAAAGAGGTTATCTGTTATTTCTTCGGATTAGGTATCGATCATCCGATGACTTTGGAAGATATCGGTGAAAAGTTTAACCTGACCCGCGAAAGGGTGCGCCAGATCAAAGACAAGGCGATCACTAAAATGAGAACCAATTCCCGTTCCAAGGCCTTAAGAGGGTACCTGGGCGTTTAAAAAATTAAAAAGTAAAGCGTATAAAGAAAAGCTACACTTAATAATCTTACTGTAAATTTGCAGTTCTGTAAAAGTGAATGTTTACTACATTCACTTTTTCTTTTTACAACCAGCCAATTAACAGGTCAATTATGTTTGAAAATCTTTCGGAACGGCTCGAATCGGCGTTTAAGCAGATAAAAGGGGAAGGCCGTATCACAGAACTGAATATTGCAGCAACCATCAAGGAAATCCGCCGTGCCCTGGTGGATGCCGACGTAAACTATAAGATAGCCAAGGATTTTACCGATACCGTTCGGGAAAAAGCCATGGGCCAGAAGGTAATCACTGCCGTTAGTCCCGGCCAGCTGATGACCAAGATCGTGAAAGATGAGCTCGCTTATCTGATGGGCGGAGAGGAGAGTGTGTTCAATGCAAAGGGCAATCCGGCAGTTATCCTCGTTGCAGGACTCCAGGGTTCTGGTAAAACCACTTTCAGTGCAAAGCTGGCAAATTTCCTTAAGACAAAGAAGGGATTATCTCCATTGTTAGTAGCAGCGGATATCTATCGTCCTGCGGCCATTGACCAATTGAAGATATTGGGTGAGCAGATAGGTGTTGATGTTTACAGTGAGCCTGAAAACAAGGATGCCGTTGTAATTGCAGCTAACGCCCTCAAGGAAGCGAAAAGCAAGAATAAGAATGTTCTGATCATAGATACTGCCGGCCGTTTGGCGGTTGATGAGGTGATGATGAATGAGGTGGCCAATATCAAATCGGCTGTGAATCCTCAGGAAATCCTCTTTGTTGTGGATTCCATGACGGGTCAGGATGCAGTGAATACTGCCAAGACCTTCAATGAAAGATTAGATTTCAGTGGTGTGGTACTTACAAAAATGGATGGTGATACCCGTGGGGGTGCTGCCTTATCCATTCGCTATACTGTGAACAAGCCCATAAAATTCGTCAGCAGTGGCGAAAAGATGGATACCCTGGATGTTTTCTATCCTGAAAGGATGGCACAGCGTATCCTCGGTATGGGTGATATCACTACCCTGGTAGAAAAGGCCCAGGCCCAGTTTGATGAGGAAGAAGCCAAGAAACTGGAGAAGAAGATCCGTAAGAACCAGTTCGATTTTGAGGACTTCAAGACCCAGTTACAGCAGATCAAGAAAATGGGTAACCTGAAAGACCTGATGGGCATGATTCCGGGAGTGGGCAAAGCCATTAAAGACGTGGATATCAGCGATGATTCCTTCAAAGGCATCGAGGCCATGATCAATTCCATGACTCTGAAAGAGCGTACCAATCCCGACCTGATCGATATGAGCCGTAAGAAGCGTATCGCCGCCGGTTCCGGTAAAGATATAAATGAGGTAAATGCCTTCCTGAAGCAGTTCGAGCAGATGAAACAGATGATGAAAATGATGAATAAGATGCCGATGGGGAGGATGATGCCGGGGATGAAAAAGGCTAGATGCTGGAGGCTTGATGCTGAGGATGCTAGAGGCTAAATGCTAGATGCTAGAAGCAAAATACAGTCGGAATGCATGAATAACAGACGTTAGCATCCAGCATTTAGCCTCCAGCCTCCGGGCGTTAGCTTTTGGCTTTCTCATTTCAAAATATTAATTTTGTCGCTTACAGTGCGAATACTATTTTTGCACTCCTGAAACAACAACCCTATTTCTTAACGCATTTAAATTTCTATTTAAAATGCCAGTAAAAATCAGACTGCAACGTCATGGGTCTAAGAAGAGACCCTTCTACTTTATTGTAGTAGCAGACGCACGTTCTCCCCGCGATGGGAAATTCATTCAAAAATTAGGTACTTACAATCCACTGACTGTTCCAGCTACCGTACAGCTTGATCGTCAGAAAGCATTGGATTGGCTGCACAAAAGGGCTCAGCCTACTGACACTGTACGCCGTATCCTTTCTTTCAAAGGAGTATTGTACCTGAAGCACCTGTTACGTGGTGTGAAACTTGGTTTATTCGATGAAGCTGCTGCCATGGTGAAATTCCAGGAATGGCATGGTGAACATGAAACACAAGTTCGCAAGCGTCAGGAAGCTGAAGCGAAAGACCGCAGAGGCCGTAGAGGCTGGTGCGCCGATCGTTAGAAGAAGAAATGAAGAATCTTAATACAAGATAATTTTCATCGTATTTAAAATCCCGGTCTTGTATCGGGATTTTTTTATGAATACATAGCCGGGAAGGCGGTAAGGAGTAATTGTTGTTTTAATTCTGAGCTTATAACTTGATGGGAAAGCTTGTTATTTTTGTTTAGAATACATAGCCGGGAAAGCGGGGAAGACGGGAAAAGTTTTTGGCACTAGGTTGTAAGTCGCCTTAATTCTAAACTAATAACTTTTCACTCAATACTTAAAACTTATTACTCAATTTCCACCCCACGCACTGCTGCGGGGGCACATTTTCATATTTTCAAATCTTCAAATTCACAAATTTTCAAATTCCTCCCATGACCAACTACTGCAACATCGGCAAACTCGCAGCCACTTTCGGAGTGAAAGGGCAGTTAGTGCTGACCCACAACCTTGGAAAGAAAACAGGATTGAAGGGTTTGGAGACTTTGTTTATTGAAGTGAAATCGAATGAGTTTTTGCCTTATTTCATTGAGGAAGTGACTATAAAGAACGAAAGTGAAGTGTATGTGAAGTTGGAAGGAGTTGATACAAAAGAGCAGGCACATACACTTATAAGAAAACAGGTATGGCTGACCGAAGAATTGTTTCATAAGTATTCAAGCAAATCAGCGCCTATTTCATTATTGGGATTTCATATTGTAGATAATGGGGTTGATTTAGGTGAGATTCTGGAAGTGATAGAACAGCCACACCAGATATTATGCCGTATCGACTGGAAGGAAAAGAAGCTCTCATTCCTTTGCATGAAAGAATTCCTGTTGAAAGTAGATAAAGAAAGAAACAAGTGGTGGTTGAATTGCCGGATGGATTGCTTGATATATATTCTAAACCAGAAGTTCGGATTGAAAATCTGCAGAAATCATCATCCTGAAATAAACTCGTAAATTTATAAGTGATGTTTGTTTGGGATGTTAAATTTGCTGTGATTTCGTTGAATTCATGTTGTTTGGATTTTCATTCCTAAATCAGCTCCATAAAATGACATCGGTAGTGATCAGTTTATCAGTATGATTTTATGAAGGAGGTGCTTCTTAAAAGCCAGCACGATTGTAGACGGGTTTATTGGTACATTTGAAAATATTAACTCCTTCAAGTCAGTTTGGATTTATCGCATCATTCTGAAGATCCATTCAATTTCATCCTGGATGAATAAATTTTTATAAATTGGTTCTTATTCTGCCTTTATAAAATCTGCCAGCAATTTCATCCTGAAATAAAGATTGCTCATCATCAGGGGGATATTGTTTTTTGCTTTGATGAAAGTTCCTTTATTCAGTTTCCGGATATTACGCAGCTCCATAATTTTTTCGTCGATCTTATCGATAAGTTTATCGGTATCCCATCCGATATATTTGCGGTTTCTTTCGTCTTTTACATGTGCTGATTCAATCTTGCCGGCACGTAGTTTATTGAATTTGAAATTCTCTTTAACAGCCATTCGAATCGCATCATTCGATATCAGGTCAATGATACTATCATAAGAAGCCTCATTCAGGAATCCATTGTAGAATACATTCAGGTTATCGCGCAGTTCCATATACAACTGCTTCTTCACCACATCATTTGTCTTTGATTTCTGATGAAGGAAACCCACCAGGTCTTTCACCGGGGAGAGGCTGAGTTTGATCCATTCCATGTTCATGGAGTAAAGATACGGGAGTCCGAAAGTCGGAAAGTCGGGAAGTCCGGAAGAAAATACAAGTAGGGAAGTTAGGGAGGAGGGAAGTAGGGCAGGAGAAAATACACTAATAATTGCCCCTATTTTTTTATTCGCATTTTCACCGCAGAGACGCGGAGCGCAGAGGTATTTCCCCCTGCGTCTCCGCGTCTCTGCGGTCTCTTCTTCACCATCTTAAAAGGCTGTATTTCTCCTGCCCCTACTTTCCTCCTCCCTAACTACCCTACTTGTATTTGTATTTTCTTCCGGACTTCCGGACTTTCCGACTTCCGGACTACTTAACTTTACCTCATGTCCACCCTCCACGCCTCATCGCTCACTTCGACCTCGACTCCTTCTTCGTGTCGGTGGAAGTGATTAACGATCCTTCATTGAAGGGCAAGCCAGTGGTTGTGGGTGGACGTGAGAGAGGAGTGGTTGCCGCTTGTAGCTATGAGGCAAGGAAGTTCGGGATTCATTCGGCTATGCCCATGAAGACGGCCATGAGACTTTGTCCGCAGGCGATTGTTGTTGGCGGAAGCAGGGGAGAGTACAGTAAGTATTCAAGATGGGTTACTGAAATAATAGCTGCCAAGGCGCCATTATTTGAGAAAGCATCTATAGATGAATTTTATCTGGACCTGAGTGGAATGGATCGGTTCTTTAATCCGTTTCAATGGACAGTAGATTTGAGGCAGGAGATTATTGATACTACAAAGCTGCCGATATCATTCGGACTAGCTGCCAATAAGATGGTTGCCAAGATTGCAACTGATGAGGCTAAACCCAATGGCTACCTGCATATTTTACCGGGTAGGGAGAAGGAGTTTCTGGCTCCATTGCGGGTGAATAAGATTCCAGGTGTTGGTGAGCATTTATATCAGGCTTTGAAGGAGTTTGGAATAGAAACTATTGGTGATATCCTGAAATGGCAACCAGAAATATTGGAGAACCGTTTTGGAAAATATGGGGCAGAACTTTGGAATAAGGCAAATGGGATTCATAAAGGAACTGTAGAACCTTATCATGAAGCAAAATCGGTTTCCACTGAAAACACTTTCGATGAAAATATTTCAGACAGAAACAGGCTGATGGATGAACTGGTGCGGATGACGGAAAAGATAGCCCATGAGTTGCGGCAGGAGAATAAGACGGCAGGCTGCATTGCGGTAAAAATCCGTTACCCCGATTTCGAGACCACTTCCAAGCAAACCACCATTCCCTATACCTTTTATGATGACGAACTGATACCCAAGGCCAAGGAGTTGTTTGACAAGCTCCACCGGAAAGGGGAGCCCATACGGCTTCTGGGGGTGCGATTGAGTGAATTGACGGATGAAGCGGTCCAGACGAATCTTTTCAGTAACGTGGAAAAGAAATCCGAACTTTACAAAGCTATCGACGACCTGAAAAACCGGTATGGCAAAAGTGCAATCACAAAAGCCGCTGGCAAAAAGAATAATCAGGGACAGTAGCTGATCATTAAAGCAAATAATTAGAAACTGATTGGAGTATGTTATCTAAAAAGGCTCAGTATGCATTCCGCGCATTAGGACACCTGGTTGAGAAATATGATCAGGGACCGGTACTGATTTCAGAGATTGCCCGTAAGAAAAAAATCCCATTGAAATTCCTGGAGAATATCCTGTTGGAGCTCCGTAAGGCAGGATTCCTGGAAAGTAAAAAAGGGAAAGGTGGTGGTTATTTTATTCCCCGTGATCCGGCTAAGATTAAAGTGGCCGAAGTGATTCGGGTGGTCGATGGTCCCATTGCCATGTTACCCTGTGTAAGCCTTTATTTCTACAAGCGTTGCAAAAACTGCGATGAGAAACATTGCGGTCTCCACGACATCATGGAAGGGGTTCGGGATGCCACGCTGAATATCCTTGAAAAAAAGACGCTGCAAGATCTGGTTATTTGATGTAGAGAAGAACTTCAAGGTACACCTTGATGTTAATAGTTCGTTATTAGTCTACCAATTTTGTAGGTTTATATAAATGCTTTATTTTTGACTTTTAAATTTTACCACTATGTCACTACGTTTAGGAGATGCCGCACCAAATTTTAAAGCACAAACCACTATAGGAGAAATTGATTTGTACGAATATTTGGGAACAGGATGGGGAATCTTATTTTCTCATCCAGCCGATTACACACCTGTTTGTACTACAGAGTTAGGAAAAACAGCTTTATTAGCTACTGAATTTGCCAAGAGAAATGTGAAAGTATTGGCGGTGAGTGTGGATCCTTTGGATAAGCATAAGGGATGGGTAAAGGACATTAATGAAACTCAGCATTGCGATGTTACTTTTCCGATCATTGCTGATGCTGATAGAACGGTAGCGAACCTTACGATATGATTCATCCCAATGCGTCGGAGACCTTTACTGTAAGGTCTTTGTTCATCATTGGTCCGGATAAGAAAATTAAGTTGATGATCATTTACCCCGCTTCAACAGGTCGTAACTTTTTTGAAGTGTTAAGGGTGGTTGATTCACTACAACTTACTGCCCAATACAGTGTAGCTACTCCTGCTGACTGGAAATCGGGTGAAGATGTAATTGTTGTTCCAGCGGTATCAACAGAAGATGCCATCAAGAAATTCCCTAAGGGGTGAAGGTGGTGAAGCCTTATTTGAGGTATACGCCGCAGCCGAATCTTTGAGTGCTGGGTGCTAGATGCTAAATGCTGGGTGCTAGATGCTGGATGCTTGATGCTTTTTGCCTAAAGCTTAAGGCCTAGGGCCTAAGGCTTAGTCTTGTCTTGAATTCGGAAAATTAGTCTTCGCATTGAATATTATAACAATTCCATTCAAAGCACGAAATACCGTAATCGAAGGCTGAATTAAGCCCTAGGCTTTAGGCAAAAAGAGTTCGAAGCCTGCTTTATCGAAAACGGAGCATTATGGTTTGAAGGAATTTATAATTGCCCCCTTAGAAGACAAACATTTTGTTATCGAAGACAGAAATAAACATTAGCCTTAAGCCTTAAGCATTAAGCAAAAAAGGGCTTTTAGTGAAAGATGGGCATCTGCTTAATAGGAGTACAATGCTCCGAAAGAATTTCAATTTTCCCATCCCTTTTCACTACTGTAATACCGCAGCGTTGGTCTTCATCGAAGGGGCGACCGCGGTACTCGCCAATGCCTTTCCATCTTGTACTTACGATGGCTACATTATCCTCGAGCAAAACGGAGAAAGAGCTTCTTTCCACTTTGGTAAGTGAGTAAGAGGGGGAGCCTGCTGTGGCCACCACACTATCGCGACTGAAAAGTCCGCCAGACTGGGTGAAATAGATATAGTTAGGAGATAGACATGAGTCAACTAATTCAAGGTCTTTGTGTTCCCAGCCTTCATCGAAACGTTTAATGATATTGATGGCTTCCTCTTCAGCGAGGGGGTGATTTTTTTGGGTTTGCAGGAAACAGAAAGATAATAGTGAGGATAAGATAAACAGCGCGGTTATGAGTTTTTTCATGGGTACAAAGATACTCATACAACCCGAGATGTCATCCTACCCCCCCGGATGCCATCCGGGGGGTAGGATGACATCCTGAACCTAACGACCGTTCATGTGGAAAATAATTTAATAAAACAACCGCTTTATGCCCCTTTTTTTGTATTTTTAGACCCTTGCTTGCTATAGTTTTTGATATCCATTTGAGAAACAACGTTTTTATTGAAAAATATTCAAAAGTAATCATCAACGATGGCAAGCAACAGCGGATTATACCATCCTTCCTTTGAACACGATGCATGTGGTATCGGTTTCGTAGCTAGTATCAAAGGCAACAAATCTCACCAAAACATCTCAGATGCACTTACCGTGTTGGAAAACATGGAACATCGCGGTGCCTGTGGATGTGAAAACAACACTGGTGACGGAGCCGGTATAATGATCCAAACCCCACATGAATTCTTCTTCGAAGAATGCCTTAAACTCGGCATCCATCTCCCATCATTCGGCCGCTATGGCGTTGGCGTTATCTTCTTCCCCAAAGAAATAAAACTCAGGGAAGAATGCAGGGATATCTTCAATCGTACCGCTGAAAAATTGGGACTAGAAATCCTAACTTACCGAAAGGTTCCCGTGAACCCACACGATATTGGTCCAACCGCCCTCAGCGTAGAACCCGAAATGGAACAGGTTTTTGTGGCCTGTCCAGATCATATCAATAATCCTGACGATTTCGAACGTCGCCTTTTCGTATTACGTAATCACGCAACTCACTTAATAAACAGTACCGTTAAGAAAGATGCTATCGGATTTTACCTGGCATCCCTTTCTTACAAAACGGTTGTGTATAAAGGGCAGCTTACCAGTATGCAGGTGCGTTCTTATTTCCCTGACCTCAGTAATAAAAGGGTGGTAAGTGCATTCGGACTTGTTCACTCAAGATTTGCTACCAATACATTCCCTTCCTGGAAATTGGCACAGCCCTTCCGTTTCATCGCTCATAACGGTGAAATCAATACGCTGCAGGGTAACCTGAACTGGCTCAAGACTAGTGAACATGGATTTACATCCCCTTTCTTTACGCATGAAGAAATGGAAATGTTGTTGCCGATTATCTCTGGCGGACAATCAGACTCTGCCTGTCTCGATAATATGATCGAATTACTGACCATGACAGGTCGCAGTTTACCACATGTAATGATGATGTTGATTCCTGAAGCATGGGATGGTAATGATCATATGGATCCGGTTAAAAAAGCATTCTACGAATATCATGCCTCTATCATGGAGCCATGGGATGGTCCCGCATCTATATCTTTTACAGATGGTAAGATGATCGGTGCTACCCTCGATAGAAACGGGTTACGTCCATCACGCTATTGCGTAACTAAGGATGATCGTGTTATCATGGCTTCTGAAACAGGTGTGTTGCCGGTTGATCCAAAGAATATTCGTGAGAAGGGTCGTCTGCAACCTGGTAAGATGTTCGTAGTGGATATGGAACAAGGTCGCATCATCAGCGATGATGAATTAAAGAAAAAAATCTGCAGCCAAAAACCTTATGGTGATTGGTTGAATCAATTCAAGATACGTCTCGAAGAACTGGATGAACCACGTGTTACCTTCTCTCATCTTACAGATGAGTCGGTTCATAAATATCAAAAGGCGCACGGGTATTCAACAGAAGATATTGAGACCATCATTAAGCCAATGGCCCTTGATGGTAAAGAACCAATTGGGTCAATGGGTACGGATGTGCCTTTGGCTGTACTCAGCGATCAGCCACAGCATCTGTCATCTTATTTCAAACAATTATTCGCACAGGTAACCAATCCACCAATCGACCCCATCAGGGAAAGAATGGTGATGAGTTTGGCCACCTTTGTTGGAAATAACGGAAACCTGTTGGAAGAAGATCCGATGCACTGTCATACAGTGGCATTGAAACAACCGATTCTTACAAGCAAGGAATTAGAAAAGATAAGAAGTATCGATACCGGTATATTCCAGGCAAAAACATTACAGACCTATTTCCGTGCCGATGGTAAACCGGATTCACTGAAAAAAGGATTGGAGCGCTTATGCCGTTATGCGGAAGATGCAGTTCATGATGGATTTGAAGTATTGATACTTTGCGATAGGGCGATGGATAGCGACCATGCTTCTATTCCGTCTTTATTAGCTACAGCGGCGGTGCATCATCATCTTATACGCAAGGGACTTCGTGGACAAGTAGGAATTGTTGTTGAAGCAGGAGATGTTTGGGAAGTGCATCATTTCGCCTGTTTGCTGGCTTTCGGTGCAACTGCCATCAACCCATATCTTGCGTTGGCGACTATCCGAAATATGAAAGCGAACGGATTGTTGCAAACAGGTCTTGAATGGGAGAAACTCCGTTACAATTATATCAAGGCTGTATGTGATGGCTTGCTGAAAGTATTTTCAAAGATGGGTATCTCCACTTTGCAATCTTATCAGGGAGCGCAGATATTTGAAATATTAGGTTTGAATCATGAAGTGGTTGAACGCTATTTCACAGGTGCAACCAGCAGAATCGAGGGCATCGGTTTGGAAGAAATTGCCAAAGAAGCTTTGGTGAAGCATTACTTCGCATTCAGCAAGAAAGATGTACCTGTTGATAGACTGCCAGTAGGTGGTGTGTATCAGTGGAAACGTAAAGGAGAATTCCATCTCTTTAATCCAACTACCATTCACTTATTACAGGAATCAACCAAGAAAAACGACTATTCAATATTTAAGAAATATTCAAAGTTTGTAAACGATCAAAGTGAGAAGGCTGCAACATTGAGAAGTCTTTTCGAATTCAAACGTAACAGACCTTCTTTGAGTATTGATGAAGTAGAACCAGCCGAATCTATCTATAAGCGTTTTGCCACTGGTGCAATGAGCTTTGGTTCCATATCATGGGAAGCACATACTACATTGGCAATTGCCATGAACCGTTTGGGTGGTAAGAGCAATACCGGTGAAGGTGGTGAAGACGAACGTCGCTATGAGCCGGTGGCTAATGGCGATTCAATGCGCAGTGCTATCAAACAAGTAGCTTCTGCCCGTTTCGGTGTTACCAGCTTATACCTTACAGAAGCAGATGAATTACAGATAAAGATGGCGCAGGGTGCTAAACCAGGTGAAGGTGGACAGTTGCCAGGATATAAAGTGGATGAATGGATTGGTAAGACACGTCACTCTACGCCTGGTGTGGGATTGATTTCTCCGCCTCCGCATCACGATATCTATTCTATTGAAGACCTTGCTCAATTGATCTTCGATTTGAAGAATGCAAACAGGGCTGCAAGAATAAATGTGAAATTAGTTTCTAAAGCAGGGGTAGGTACCATCGCTGCTGGTGTTGCAAAAGCAAAAGCGGATGTGATATTGATTTCCGGTCATGATGGAGGTACTGGTGCTTCACCGATATCTTCGATTAAGCATGCCGGTTTGCCATGGGAACTGGGATTGGCAGAAACACATCAGACACTTGTAAAAAATAAATTACGTAGCAGGGTAGTGGTACAAGCTGATGGTCAGATGAAGACCGGTCGTGATATAGCTATCGCCGCATTATTAGGTGCAGAAGAATGGGGTGTTGCAACCGCAGCCCTTGTAGTGGAAGGATGTATCATGATGCGTAAGTGTCATATGAATACTTGTCCGGTGGGTGTTGCTACGCAAGACCCGGAACTGCGTAAGAGATTTACTGGCGATGCTGACCATGTAGTGAATTTCTTCAAGTTCATGGTACAGGAACTGAGAGAGATAATGGCAGAGCTTGGATTCCGTACTGTAAATGAAATGGTGGGACAGGTAGATTGTCTGCAACCAAGAGAAAATATCCAGCACTGGAAATACAGCAAAGTGGATCTTTCGCCGATTCTTTATAAAGAGCCTGCGTCTTTGTATACAGGATTATATAATCAGGAGAAGCAGGATCATGGAATGGATGAAGTGTTGGATTGGAAATTACTGGAGAAAGCTAAGCCTGCTCTTGAAAACAAGGAGAGAGTATATGCTGAGTTCCCAATAAAGAATACGGATCGTACAGCAGGAACCATCCTTTCAAATGAAATAAGCAAGAAGTATAAGGCAGCAGGATTGCCAGAAGATACTTTACACTTCAAATTCTTTGGAACCGCCGGACAAAGTTTTGGTGCCTTCAATACGAAAGGGGTGACTCTTGAACTGGAAGGTGATGCCAATGATTATTTCGGAAAAGGATTGAGTGGAGCACGTTTGATAGTTTATCCTTCAAAAGAATCTACGTATACAGCAGAAGATAATATCATCATTGGTAATGTAGCTTTCTATGGGGCTACTGATGGAGAATCTTTCATCCGTGGAAAAGCAGGTGAACGATTTGCTGTTCGTAACTCTGGGGTTCGTGCAGTTGTTGAAAGTGTAGGTGATCATGGATGTGAGTATATGACAGGTGGACGTATTGTGATATTAGGAGATACCGGTAGAAACTTTGCTGCTGGTATGAGTGGTGGTATTGCTTATGTATATGATGTGAAAGGTAAATTCGCCGGCAATTGTAATACTGAAATGGTGGATCTTGATCCGGTTTCTCAGGAAGATATTGCGGAATTGCAGGATATGATTCAACGTCATTATGCTTATACAGGAAGTTCTGTTGCGAAATTCGTACTGGATGATTTTGATAATCAGCTGAAGAGTTTTGTGAAAGTTTTTCCAAAAGATTATAAGAAGGTATTGCAGGAAAAAGCGGCAGGCGTTAAGCAGAAGGCCTGATAACTTATTACTTAAAACGTAAAACGTAGCACTTATATGGGAAAGCCCACCGGATTTATTGAGTTTACAAGGGAGTTACCTGGAAAGAAGCCGGTTCAGGAACGTTTGCAACATTATAAAGAGTTCACTGGTAAGTTCGGTGACGAACAGTTGAACCAGCAATCGGCCCGTTGTATGAACTGTGGCGTTCCTTTTTGCCATAGTGGTTGTCCTTTGGGAAATGTTATTCCTGAATTCAATGATGCTGTTTATAAGAAGGACTGGAAAGAAGCTTATGATGTGCTTACTTCCACTAATAACTTTCCTGAATTTACTGGAAGAATTTGTCCAGCTCCTTGCGAAACTGCCTGCGTATTAGGTATCAACCAGCCTCCGGTAGCTATCGAAGAAATCGAGAAACATATCATTGAAATTGCATTTGATAAAGGATTTGTAAAGGCGCGTAAGCCCAATATACGTACTGGTAAAAAAGTAGCGGTTGTAGGTAGCGGTCCTGCGGGATTAGCTGCTGCAGCACAGCTTAATTATGCCGGACATACAGTAACCGTATTTGAAAGGGATGAGCATCCAGGAGGCTTGTTACGTTATGGTATACCCGATTTTAAGTTAGAGAAATGGGTGGTGGAAAGAAGGGTGAAGCTGATGGAAGAAGAGGGGGTTGTATTCAAATGCCATTCCAATGTTGGGGTGAATGTAAGTATCAATGATTTACTGCGGGAATATCATGCTATCATATTAGCGGGTGGATCAACTCATCCTCGTGATTTAAATGTACCAGGACGTGAATTAAATGGCGTTCAATTCGCCATGCCTTTCCTGAAGCAGCAGAATAAAAGGAATTCAGGTTCTGATCCGTTAGCACATGCTGCTATTGAAAGTAATGTATTGGCTGATGCGCTTTTGGCGAAAGGTAAAAATGTAGTAGTGATTGGTGGTGGTGATACAGGTAGTGACTGTGTAGGTACATCTAACCGTCAGGGAGCAATAAGTGTAACGCAATTTGAATTATTGCCAAAGCCTCCTGAAGGAAGAACATCTTATATGCCATGGCCAACCTATCCAATGACATTAAAGACGTCAACTTCACATGAGGAAGGGGCGCAACGTCAGTGGGCGATTGCAACCAAAGAATTCATAGGAGATGGAAAAGGAAATCTGAAAGCATTGAAGATCGTTGATCTGGAATGGACAAGTGGTGTAGATGGTCGTCCTTCACAGTTTACTGAGCGTGCAGGAAGCGAAGCGATGGGATTTGTTCATCCACAGCATGCTGGATTATTAGAGGAATTAGGGGTGGAGTTGGATGAAAGAGGCAATGTGAAAGCAACAGAAAAAGAGTATCATACCAACATCAATAAAGTGTTTACTGCGGGTGATATGAGGCGTGGGCAAAGCCTGGTTGTTTGGGCAATCAGTGAAGGAAGGGAGTGTGCGAGAAAAGTAGATGAGTTCTTGGTTGGACAATCTTTATTGGAGACAAAAGATCATTTCTTGATTTCGGCCTAAAAAAATCTTTATAATGTATTAAAAACCATCGCTTTGCGGTGGTTTTTTTATGTCAAATTCATATATATTAAAATAAATTACATATAATGTAAAATGACAAAATATTCGATAATTATTGAAAAAATTCGAATTATGATTAAAACTAACACATGTTATAGGCAATCGGTTGTATTTTTACATAGTTAAGGACATATAGAATATTTTCTAATATTTACAACTAAAAACACAACTCATGAGTAAACTGACTGCTAAACAAATCGCGCCCTTTTTGATTTTTGCGGCGGTGGCCGTTGCGGCCTTGTTTATTAAGCCAGATGTTGTATTAGGTTCGCATGAACAATACAATGGCGCAGACATTGCCTGGATTTTGGTAGCTACTGCACTGGTATTTTTAATGACTCCTGGTCTGGCCTTCTTTTATGGTGGAATGGTGCACCGTAAGAATGTAATCAGTACCATGATTAAAAGTGTTGTTGCTGCCGGGGTTGTTGGTGTTCTTTGGGTAGTGGTAGGTTATAGCCTTGCTTTCGGTAAATCAATCGGTGGTGTTATTGGTGATCCCAGTACCCATTTATTCTTTAAGGATGTATTATCTGGGGCACCTGTTTTAGGTCCTGGAGCAGGAGATACTGCTGTAAAGCTTTCTATCCCTCTTGGATTATTTGCTTTGTTCCAAATGATGTTTGCGGTTATCACTCCGGGTCTTGTAGTAGGAGCCGTTGCTGAGCGTATCCGCTTTACTTCTTATATTCTCTTCACAGTATTATTCAGTTTATTAGTATATGCTCCTTTGGCGCATTGGTCCTGGAGTCCTGAAGGCTTCCTTTTCAAATGGGGTGCTCTTGACTTTGCAGGTGGTACCGTAGTACATATTTCTGCAGGTTGTGCAGCTTTGGCTGGTGCCTTGGTATTAAAGCGTCGTAAATCACATATTGAGAATCGCGAGATTCCACCAGCAAACGTTCCATACGTTTTGATCGGAACCGGTTTGCTATGGTTTGGTTGGTTCGGATTCAATGCAGGTTCTGCTTTGGGTGCCAATGCGCTTAGTATTTCTGCTTTCGCAACAACAAACACTGCTGCAGCTGCTGCTGGTTTGAGCTGGATGTTCTTCGATGTTGCCCGTGGTAAGAAACCATCTGTTCTTGGGTTCTGTATCGGAGCTGTTGTAGGACTTGTGGCCATTACACCTGCTGCTGGTTTTGTATCTGTACCACATAGTATATTCATAGGTGGTGTTGCAGCTATCATCTCCAACTTTGCTGTTCATTTCAAACAAAAATCGAAATTGGATGATACCCTCGACGTATTCCCTTGCCATGGTATTGGTGGTATGGTGGGTATGCTTTTAACAGGTTTGTTTGCTACAAAGGCTATCGGAAACACTTCTGTTACAGACGAAGGTTTATTCATATCTGGTAATGCTAAATTCTTCTTCACGCAGGTGAAAGCTTTAGCGATAGTAGTTACCTATAGCTTCGTAGTTTCTTACCTGATCTTCAAATTCATCAACCTGATATTGCCAATGCGTGTAAGTGAGCAAGATGAAGAATTGGGTCTTGATGCCAGCCAGCATAATGAAAAATATATGCAGGGTACATTACTGGTACATAGCAATGGTGCTTTTGTTGAAAAGCCAGTTGAGCAAGAAGACTAAAATGGGTTAGTAAATAAAAAAAAGGTACAGCATATAAAAGTTGCGCTAACAACTTTTGCTGTACCCTTCTTTAACACTTAAAATCTTTACAATGTTACGAAAAATTCTCGTGGCAGTTTCTGCCATAACTATTTCTTTGCAATCGATTGGGCAGGAAGCCCAGACAGTGGCAGTCACGGCACCCCCTACAGCTCCCGCCGCACCAGTTGAAACAAAGCCAACATTTTCCATTACCGGATCTGCCGATGTTTATTACAGGTTTGATTTCGCAAAGACCAAGGCAAATAATTTCACCAGCTTTACCAATTCACATAACGCTTTTGCATTGGGCATGGCCAGTGTGAAGTTTGAACATAAATCTGAGAAAGTAGGTGTTGTAGCAGACCTGGGATTCGGCACCCGCGCTAAGGAATTCTCTTATAATGAAGAAGGAATACTTTCTGCTGTAAAACAATTGTATGTAAGCTATTCACCAGCTAGTTGGTTAAAACTGACAGCAGGTACATGGGCTACACATGTAGGCTACGAATTACTTGACCCGCAATTGAACCGTAACTATAGCATGAGCTATATGTTTACAAACGGTCCGTTCAGTCATACCGGTATCAAAGCTGAATTAACAAAAGGTAAAAGCGGATTCATGGTGGGTCTTTCAAACGCTACCGACTACAGAATTCCACCAGATGGAAAAATCAATAAGAAATTTTTCTTAGCACAGTATAGTGTGGCATTCACCGACAACCTCAAGTTATATCTTAACTATGTTGGTGGTAAATCGCCCGATTCATCTAAGACCAGTCAGTTTGATGCGGTTCTTACTGCTAAGTTGAGTGATAAGTTCAATGTTGGTTTTAATGGAACTGTGAACAGCACTAAGAGTTGGGATGGTTCTAAGAACATCGATGGAAAAAGCTGGTGGGGATCTGCTTTATATCTTAATATAGATCCGGCACCATGGTTTGGACTTACACTTCGTGAAGAATTATTCAGTGATAAGAATCAATTGAAAATGTTCGCCAGTGCATCTGATGGAGGAACTGTTCTTGCAAGTACATTATCTGCGAATTTCAAGACAGGTGGTTTTATTTTCATCCCTGAGCTCAGGATTGATAATGCCAGTCAGTCAATTTTTGTTGATAAAGATGGTGCAGGTAAGAAATCATTTGCAAGTTTCACTTTAGCAGCAATTTATTCATTCTAATTAATTACAATCAATAAAAGTTCTTGCTTTCAATAGCTTAGCTTTTTTCATATGGCAAGCAATCGTTGAAGTTCCCCTGTTTCTACAGGGGAACTATTTTTTTTAGAATTGATTAACAGTTAATTAATAGCTATTTTATTTTTGGCGGGTTACTTTTTACTATATTTGCGTATTAATAATTGTAGAAGATACACTTGTAATACAATACTAACGCCTGTTACAACGTTTCTACAATCTCTTCCTGATTGAATTTGCCCCATTCTATTTATTGCAAGCCTGTTGTGAAAAATGCATTGCTGCCTTTTTCAGTAACTAAACATTCCAAATATGAAGTCTCAATTGAAGATCAGTGTGGTTCTTGCAACCGTTGTTATTTTTTCTGTATTCGCTTCTTCTTTTACTACAGCAGTAAATGCTAAGAGCGTTGTTGTTCCTGGTACTATTACTTCAAAGCCAGAATTAGAAGTAAAGTTCCTGGGCGCTACTGGTGAGTTCCTTTATTTTGAATTATCTCTCAACCAATTGAATGATACCCGTTCACAATTACGTGTTCGTAATGAAGATGGTGTTGAATTATATGCAGAGAGCGTATTCAGTAAATCAGCTACCCGCAAGTTGAAAATCGCTAAAGAGGATGTAGAAAAGCTTGAGTTCGCTTATTCTAATCTGAAAGGTGAAGTGAAAAAAACATTTGAAGTTAAAATTCGCTTCCAGGAAGCCATTGAAGTGAAAGATGTAACTCGTCCATAATATTTAATTAAGAATTTCTAGGGCTTATAAACAATGATTGACGTCCCCCATTTCTATGGGGGACCTATTTTCTCCTTCTGAATGGAGATGCCAGAAAAATCTGGCCGGGTATTTGCCTTACTGCTTTTGAACTACGTTCAGTTATACATAAAAAGCGTCGCAGCACTCTGTCGACTGCTTCGTATTAAACTTCTAGTGCTTAGCCTACCTCTACTTTGCCAGCTTATATGGAAAAAGCAAACGCTGCCTTTTTCGTAAACATTTAAACTTTATTAAAATGAAATCACAAATGAACTTCCGTCATTTTATGACGACTGCTATTGTTGCTTCTTTATCGTTAGGTGCTATGGCTCCAACAACGGTACACGCACAAAAAGCAAACACTGTAATTACCTCTGAAACACGTCCTGAATTAGATGTTAAATTCCTGGGTGCTACCGGAGAGTATCTCTATTTTGAATTATCAATGTCACAAGTTGATGATAGCCGTTCTCAATTGCGTATCCGCAATACAGAAGGAAATGAATTGTATGCTGAGAATTTCTTCCGCAAATCTTCTACACGAACAGTAAAAGTTGCAAAAGAAGAGGTTGACAAACTGGAATTCACATATTCAAACGGAAAAGGTGAAACTAAAAAGACCTTTGAAGTGAAGATTAAGTTTCAGGAAGCAGTTGAGGTGAAGGCGATTGCTAAACTTTAATTTTTTTGCTCGATGCTTGAGGCTGGATGCTTGATGCTTTTTAGCTGAAGGCTTAAAGCTGGATGCTTGATGCATGATGCTTAATGCTGAGGGCTGTAATAAGTACTTGTGCTTTTGCATGAATCTATTTTGAAAACTGATTCTCGTTCAGCTTACTAAATAAAGCTTTAGGCCTTAGGCCCTAAGCTTTAGGCAGCAAGCATCCAGCATCTAGCATCTAGCCAACGCTTGAAGTATATCTGAAGTTATATCATCAATATGCTCAAGACCTACAGAGATCCTGATAAGACCAGGGGTGATTCCAACTCCTGCTCTTTCAGCATCACTTAATTTGGAATGGGTAGTGGAAGCAGGGTGTGAAGCTATGCTTCTGCTATCTCCCAAATTATTGGTCATGCTGAGTAATGATAGTGAGTTTAGGAATTTTCTGCCGCTGTCAATACCGCCTTTCAATTCAAAGGTTAGGATACCTCCGCCATTGCTCATCTGTTTTTTTGCAATTTCATGCTGAGGATGAGAGGGGAGGAAGGGATATTTGATCCAGCTAAGTTTTGGATGATTCTGTAAACGGTTGGCCAACTCCAATGCATTAGAGGCGTGCTTCTCCATTCTTACATATAAAGTCTCCAGACTTTTTGTCAATACCCATGCATTGAAAGGACTCATTGAGGGTCCTGTATTTCTTACAAAAAGATAAAGTTGTTGAATCAATTCTTTCTTGCCCACAACAACGCCTCCTAAAACACGTCCCTGACCATCAATGAATTTTGTTGCTGAATGTAATACCAGATCAGCACCAAAGTTTATAGGTTGCTGTACAGCGGGAGTAGCAAAGCAATTATCTACTACAAAAAGTATATTGTGTTTTTTGCATATTGCTGCTACATAAGATAAGTCAATGATGTCGAGTCCTGGGTTGGAAGGCGTCTCAACATACAAAAGTTTTGTATTTGGCTTGATGAGAGATTCAATAGTTTCGGGTTTATTCATATCGAAATAACTCGATTCGAAACCCCACTTAGGAAGATATTTTGTAAGTATGGTATGTGTTGAGCCGAATACCGCAGAAGCGGAAACAATATGATCCCCTTTGCTTAGGAATGTCATGAACGTACTGAAAACCGCAGCCATTCCTGTGCCTGTAGCAATACCATCTTCTGCATTCTCCAAGGCCGCAATCTTCGAAATGAATTCATCAACAGTTGGATTGGAAAAACGTGAGTAGATATTCACGTCAAGTGTATCGTCGGCAAAAGCTGCAGCCATGTCTTCCGCAGAATCATAAACAAAACTACTTGTAAGGAATAATGGAGTGCTATGTTCCTTTTCGTTGGTTCTGTCTGTCTGAATACGAATGGCCCTTGTTTCTGGATGAAGTGACATGCTTCTAATATTAAGTTGACGATATGTTTAGATAGTTACCAGTTGTCCGTTTACAGTTACATCAAACTGGATGGTGGCTCCGGCACGGCGCAGGGTCTCGGCCACTGAGCAATACTTATTCATTGAAAGTTCAGCCGCTCTATAGGCTTTCAGCGGATCTACAGACCCTGTTAACAGGAAATGTACGGTTACAGATGCCCATAAAGCGGGCTCTTTATCTTTTTCTCTCTCGGCATCAACCTTGAGTTCCAATGTATCGAATGACTGACGTTGTTTCTTGAGAATGCTAACGATGTCGACACCGCTACAGCCACATAAAGCTGCGAGGACTGTCTGCATAGGACGGAAGCCGTTTCCGCCACCTCCCTGGTCAACAGGAATATCGATAAATAGGGAATGGTCTTGCTGGTCTTTAACTGTAAATCCAAAATCGCGGTTAGTGAGGCTGGCATGCATGAGTGACATAGCTATCAATATTTGCTGCGAAGATACAATCGCAGCCTTAAATCTCCTTCCAATGATTAAAATTTAGAAATTTGTCAGAATAGCTTTATTAAAATGCGGATGCTCCATATGATTACCAGAATTCCCAGCAAAATAAACGCTGTTTTTTTAGGAAGTTTACCAGCTAATCTGGCTGCAATGGGTGCAGCAATAGTTCCACCAATAACAAGCGCCAGAATAGTTTGCCAGTGGCTAACTCCTAATAAGGTAAAGAAGGTGAAGGCACTTGCTATCGTTACAAAGAATTCTGTCAGGCTAACGGAACCAACAACATATTTATGACTTCTCCCTTTGTTTATGAGTGTGGTAGTAACTATTGGTCCCCAACCACCACCTCCAAAAGAGTCAAAAAAACCTCCAATGGCAGCTAATATGCTGTAGTGCTTAAATTTTTTTGTTTTGATATTATTCCGGAAAGCGAATATCAGGAATTTGATGCCAAGGAATAGGGTGTAAATAGCTATGAAGGGGCGCAGGTAATTCCCTAATTTATCTCCAAGAAATACAAGCAATAATGCACCGCAAATAGCACCAATTACACCGGGTATCACCAAAGCTTTAAATAGTTTCTTATTTACATTGCCGAATTTATAGTGGCTGTATCCTGATACACCGGCTGCAAAAGTTTCTGCTGTATGTATACTCCCACTTATGGCCGCTGGACTAATTCCTGCAGATAAAAGAATGGTGGCACTGGTTACTCCATAACCCATTCCCAAAGCCCCATCTACTAATTGGGCTAAAAAACCCGCCAATAGCATCCAGTTAAAATTCTTGTCAAGTGTCTTATACCAGGCTACTGCATCATTACCTATTTCTGCAATGGGGATATAAGAAAAAATAAAATGGCCAATTAGCATAAACGCAAAGGCGAGTATAGACCAGGTCGCAATTTTCCGCCATCTTTTTTCCTTTTCAACGGATTCGTTATCTATTAAAGACTTCGTAAGAGTATTTAACTTTTTTACTTTGTAAGTAAAATTTCCATTTAGTCTGTTTCTCAGGATATTGATATTGTCTATAGAAGTGTCAATGTCTTGTGGTATAGAATGGTTTAATACTTCTATAATTCTTTTTGCGATAGTAGGTGATTTTCCATTTGTTGAAATGGCAATTTTTAAACTCCCTTTCTGTACTATTGAGCTTAGATAGAAATCACATAAGCCAGGTGTGTCGGCAACATTTACTAAGATATTTCTTTTGTTAGATTCCGTTTTTATTGTTTTGTGCAATTCAATATCATCTGTTGCACATATCACTAATTGCTTATTGTCAAGATCTGCCAATTCGAATTTTCTCTCAATAAGGCTGCAATAATTGTATTTCGAGGCTAATTCTTTTAGTTCTTTTTTAATAAGGGGAGCTACAATTGTAAGTTTTATTTCTGGAGAATTATTTAATAATGATTGTGATTTTTCCAGCCCAACATTGCCTCCTCCAACTAAAAGCGTTTGGATGTTTTCAGCTTTTAGAAAGACAGGGTAAAGACTGTTTTTTTCGCTATTTATTATTCTTTCCATTTAGTTGAAACTTTTTTGGAGGCTAAATGTGGTGTAATGAATATTTTCATTTTTCAGATAACTCCAGATATATCCTACTTGAATTTGAGTTTTTGGTGATAATTGATGTGCTATTGATGCTCCAAGCCTGTTTTGCTGGAAAGCATAATCACTTTTTATGAATTGCCCCATATATTCATCTGATAAGGTTGCTGTCCATTTATTCGAAAATGTTTTTGAAATGCTTAATCGATACCTTAGTCTTAAAGCATCGAATGCACTTTTGCTATTTGTTATAAAGAAATGCCTTTCTTCTAGCCGAAGCCTGTTAATCAATTTTGATGTTGTTGATATTTTGGCTTCATAGTTTAACTCTTGCCAAATCCTGAATTCTTTTGCAAATTCTTTCGAATTCTTGTTAAATGATGTTCTAGTATTAAACTCGGCAATTCCAATAGTAGCCGATAAGTTGGGTTTTATAAAATATCTGATTCCAGTTCTGAAAGTAAATTGATAAGCACTAATAGTACTTCCTAAAGTGCGATAGCTTACATCATTATGAAGATGCCACTTTTCAGCTAATTTTACCGGAAGCTGGAGTGTATTCCATATGACAAATTTATTTTTTTGCGCCAAAGCGCTGGAATACATTAAACAGATGATGGTTGTTATAGTTATTCGGGAATACATTAAGTGTTTGTGATTAGTAATCAAGTTTTTCTATCCATGATTTTGCATGTTGTGCCGCATAGCTGATAATGATATCAGCTCCACTTCTTTGCAGGGCGGCCCACACTTCCAAATGAGCGGCTTCCCTGTTCAATAACCCTTTCTGAGCTAATAGTTCGATGGCTGCATATTCCCCACTTACATGATAAGCAGCTATGGGTTTATAGGTTTCCTGCTTCAGTTTTGCTATGATATCGGTATATAACATGGCTGGTTTCACCATCAAAATATCAGCTCCTTCTTTTTCATCGCGAAGGGCAGAGGCAATGGCATCATTGCTATTGAATGGAGAGATTTGATAAGTCTTTCTGTTTTGTAAGCCTTTGCTATTAGGAGCTGAATTGCATGCATCACGGAATGGGCCATAGAATTGGGAACTGAATTTGGAAGCGTAGCTCATGATACTTACTGAATCAAAACCCAGCGCATCCAATGAAGTTCTTATGGCAGAAATCCTTCCATCCATCATATCACTGGGAGCAATGCAATTGGCACCCGCTTGTGCCAGTTGAAGGGCATAGTGACTTAGAACATCAACAGTTTTGCTGTTAAGAAGTTTTGAATGGTCATCATTGAGTATTCCACAATGTCCATGGGTGGTATAACTGCATAAGCATAGATCGGCGGCAATCCATACAGCATCACCGAACTCTTTTTTAATTGTTTGAATCAGCAATGTTGCAAAAGTGAAATCAAATTGCTTTTCCTGTTTCTTTTGGGGAACAGGAAATAAAAGAAAGCGGGATATGCCATTTTCAATACTGTTTGTTATATGTTCCAGTGCTGAATGAATAGTATGTACTTCAACTCCTGATAATCCTTCTACAGTTCGCGGATGCGAAAGGGATTGGTCAATGAAGACTGGTTGAATAAAACTTTTATGCGACAGCCTTACGGTAGCCGTCAGCTCGCGAATATGCTGGTTGGCTCTTAGTCTACGTTGAGTAGATGGGAAGAATAATTTCTCCATTGGTTAAAGGCTTTGATATTTGGGAATACTGTTGGTTTTATGCCAGCAGCTTTTAGTAATTGGGCTGTTTCACCGGAAGGACATAAATGTTGTACCTCTTTTTTCAGGATCTTATGATATAGTTGGTATTGCTGGAAGCTTGTCCAGAAAATAGCATCTGCTTGCTGCAATTGAAGAGAAAGCCCCGGCTTAATTTGTTCTTTCAATTTATAAGTAGCTGATGCTTTCCATCCTTTTTCCAGCCAGTTTGAAACAGATTGCTGGTGAGATATTATTCTTACCTGTTCTTGTTTTACTTCTGTAAGGGGTTGTTTCCATACAGGTTTCAGGAATTCAATACCCATCGCATCGGCACATCCTTCCACCCACAATCCCTTTTTAGCAATTTCAAACCATGTTTTTGTTCCGGATGCCCAGATTTTTTTATTCTTTAATGAAGTGGTAATAGAATCTTTTTGTAATGCTTTATAGTTGGCGATATAGGCAATGGGTTCGGGAAATGATATGCTGGTATCGAAGAATTCATATTCAAAGAAATGACCCATATGATCTGTACTGCTGAATAAGCGCTTTGAAGGATCGAGTTGTTTCGGCAATACTTTCCAGTCTGTAAATTCATCTCCTGCATTATTTCTACCTGCAGCATATAATATGCTTTTCCCTTTGCCATAATGCAAAGTGGTTACCCCAAAGCGTTGTAAGCAACCGGCACCGTATTGCAAGCCAGCTTTTTTCTCCTGAACACAATCCTGCATCAGGTTCATATTGTTGATTGCATTGACTATAACAACTGCATCTTTATTATTCGGATGGGCTTCAGCCACAATAGCGCCCTGACAGGGAGCGGGGACACATTCCACCAGGGGTAACAACATCAGTTTTTTATCGTTCAAAAGAAGTCTTATTAATCCTGCATCTTCCTTGCTTTCTAATAAGCGGTTTAATCCAGCTACTGCAAGAATTATCCCATCATATTCCCCATTATCCAGTTTACGAAGGCGGGTATCTACATTGCCTCTGATGAAAGCTGTTTTTATTTTGAAGTTGCCGGTTTGTGGCAAGGCTTTTTGTAAAAAGCCGATAGCCATTTCCTCACGGCGGGGAGAACAGGTTCCAATGGTTATGGTAGCCCCATCTTTTAGTTTACTGAGAATATCAGGGTGGAAGATGGCAATATCACGTGTTTCGTCTCTGTCCACTACTGCAAAACGGTTCTCACTGAAAAAATGTTCCCCGCTCATGTCTTTCAAAGAATGAACGGCTATATCTGCTTCATTCTTTCTGAGAGCATCAAATATTTCCTGAGTAAAGAAATCAGTTCCTTCAACTGTTTGTAGTGGTACATCCTGAAGTGCGTCTCCTTTACTGCTTCTTGGCACCAATGTAATGATAGCTTCAGGGAATTGTTGCCTGATTCTTTGTTTCACTTTTTCCATCTGTATCAATGACAGACGGGAACTTCTTCCTATGATTCTTATAGCTTTCATGATACAACAGCAGTACTCTCCTGGTCAGATGAAGGGATGCAATCCATAGCAGCGAGTATCTTTTTCAAACTATGGGCGAGATAATTAATATGTTTTACCTGATGTTTGGCGGTAATGATAACACGTAAACACTCTTCTCCAACAGGTACTGTTGGATGATTAATTGGCTGAAGGTATATGCCTTGCAATTGCAATAACTTATTGGCTACGGCTTTGCATATTGTTGCATTACCAATAGGTATACCAGTGATATGGGAATTGTTTGGGATAAAAGGAATGGAAGCTTCTTCCAAAGCCTGACGAAGCAGGCTTACATTAGAAAGAAATTGTTTTCTTAAGTCCTTGTTCTCCTTAATATATTGAATGCTTCTGTTGGCGGCGCTGCAGATAGCCGGAGGCAATGAGGTAGTAAAAATAAAACCTGTACCTAAACTTCTTATGAAATCAACAATCACTGAAGAAGCTGCAATATAACCTCCAAATACTCCAATGGCTTTTGATAAGGTGCCGTTGACGATATCGAAAGCTGATTGTAATCCTTCCTGCTCAATGATACCTGCTCCGTTCTCTCCATACAATCCAACTGCATGTACTTCATCAACATAAGACAAGGCATTATATTTTTTTGTAAGAGCAGCCATTTCTTTCAAGGGGGCGATGGTTCCTTTTATTGAATATACAGATTCGATAACAACCATTTTTGGCTGATCCAATGGCAGGTTATTCAGTATCGATTTCAGGTGTTCAATATCATTATGCCTGAATATTATTTTCTTGTTCCCTGC
>JBGAQE010000048.1:0-23440 GCA_044220885.1 Chitinophagaceae bacterium | reverse complement strand
ACCATTTATAGATTTCAATGAAACCATCACTCTTAACATTATGATCAGCTATCTTGGAATAATAGATAGCAGCCTGGTCTGGCTTGCTTGCTTTTTCAGCAGCGATACCCGCATACAGACAGGTTGTAGTATCAAAAGTTTGAGTAATGAGTTTGTTTGCTGTCAACACATCAAATACTTCCAATGATTTTCCAAAATTGGTCAGGGCATCATTGAAGTTATTAGCATTGAAATAAGTAGCTCCATCTGCAGAATAATCACGATAGAGATCAAAGATGGCTCCGTTATTATCCATCATCATGGTGATATTCTTCTTGGTGCTGTCTTTTCCTTTTTCCAGGTCAAGATATTGCTTCATAGCTTCGAAAGCCACACCTCTTGGATCAGTGACAGTACTTTTCAATGCAGCATCTTTTGATATGGCTACATATATCTTGGCTTTAAGATAAATGGCTTCTGTATTCGCCTTGTTTTTTTCGATAGCCAGGAAATTCTCGATCTCCGTTTTGGCTTCATTCAGTTTCTTCTTTTCCAGATAATCTTTTGCCCTATCAATTTTCTGAGCTTGCAGGCTGATGGCGCTTATGATCACAAGTGCCAGGGAAAATACTTTTTTCATTTGCTTATTTTAATTTTTCATTTGCCTTCCTACCCACCAAAAGCAATTGGCGAATCGGATGTATAAAAATCGTTAGTTAACGGGTTCTATCGGGTTGTCAGATGCAGGTTGCTCTCCCTCGGTTGCGTCAGTTTCGGGATTTAACGGAGTATTTGCTTCGTTGGTAGCCCCTTCTTCAATGTCCAAAACAGCTGCCGGACTTTCATCCATCTGTGTAATGGCCGCAATTTCATCCCCTTCATCCAAACGAATCAGTTTAACCCCTTGCGTAGCACGTCCCTGCTCACTGATACCGATTACCGGCATCCTGATGGTTACACCGCTCTTGCAAGTTATCATTAAATCTTCTTTTTCGGTAACATCCAGTATTCCTACTAAAGATCCTGTCTTATCCGTTACGCTGATGGTCTTAACCCCCTTACCACCCCTGTTGGTCACACGGTATTCCTCAATCTGGGTCCTTTTTCCATACCCTTTCTCACTCACCACCAATATGGTTCTGGTATCCTTATCAGCAGCATTAACACAAACCATACCAACCACTTCATCTTTGTCATCATCTACTTCAATACCGGCAACTCCAATGGCACCGCGACCGGTAGCCCTTACTTTTTCTTCAGGGAATCGGATAGCGCGACCCGATTTAACCGCCATCATGATCTCACTGCTTCCGTCGGTCAGTTTCGCTTCCAGCAATTCATCCCCTTCCATAATGGTGATGGCGTTCACACCTGTTTGACGAGGACGGCTGAAATCTTCCAGGGCTGTTTTCTTAATTATCCCCTTCTTTGTACAAAGAACGATATTATGTGATTGTACGAATTCTTCATCTTTCAGGTCTTTCACATCCAGGATAGCTCTTACCTTATCATCTGGCGGCAATTGAATCAGGTTCTGGATAGCACGGCCCTTGCTGGTCTTCTCCCCTTCCGGAATTTCATACACATTCAACCAGTAACAACGACCTTTTTCGGTGAAGAAAAGCATGGTATGGTGAGTGGATGCTACAAACAGATGTTCTATCCAATCTTCTTCCCTTGTTTTTCCACCAACCGCTCCACGACCGCCACGACGCTGCTGACGATATTCCGTAGCAGAAGTGCGTTTTATATAACCAAGATGGGATATGGTGATCACCACATCTTCATCCTTAATTAAATCCTTGATACGTACTTCATCATCCAGATAAGTGATTTCTGTTTTGCGCTCATCGCCAAACTTCTCTTTTATCTCCTGCAATTCCGTCTTGATGATTTCATAACGTCTACCTTCATTCGATAATATATCTTTCAGGTCGGTGATCAATCGCATCAGGTCCTCATATTCTTCCTTGATCTTCTCACGTTCCATGCCTGTCAAACGCTGGAGACGTAATTCGAGGATAGCTTTCGCCTGAATTTCATCCAATCCCCATCCTGCATTTATCAGGTTATCTTTTGCTGATTCAGGATTAGAAGAGCTTCTGATAAGGGCGATCACTTCATCCAAATGATCCAAAGCAATCAGGTAGCCTTGTAAGATATGGGCTCTCTTTTCAGCTTCCCTCAGTTCGTATTGCGTACGGCGAACCACCACTTCATGTCTGAATTCCACGAATTCGGCAATGAAATCTTTCAGGCTAAGTGTTTTAGGGCGACCCTTTACAATAGCCACATTATTGATACCGAAGGAAGTTTGTAATTCAGTAAGCTTATAAAGCTGATTAACGATTACGTTAGCGATAGCATCCCTTTTCAGGTCAATCACCACGCGGGTACCTTCCTTGTTATTTGATTCGTTATTTACGTGAGCTATTCCTTCAATCACTTTTTCATTCACCAGCTCTCCGATCCTGTTGGTGAGCGCATCACGGTTTACCTGGTAAGGAACCTGGTTGATGATGATCTGCTCGCGACCGCTTGGTTTTGTTTCAACAGTCACTTTACCTCTTACCACTACCCTTCCTCTTCCGAAATGCATGGCGGCTTTAACGCCTTCCATACCGTAGATGATACCACCGGTTGGGAAGTCGGGGGCTTTCACATGTTGCATCAGCTCTTCGATAGTGATTTCTCTGTTATCGATATAAGCCGTACAACCGTCAATAACTTCAGAAAGGTTATGAGGCATGATATTCGTGGCCATACCCACCGCAATACCACTTGATCCATTTATAAGAAGATTGGGAACCCTTGTTGGAAGAATGGTTGGCTCCCTTTCAGAATCATCGAAGTTGAACTGGAAATCGACAGTATCCTTGTCGATATCATCGAGCATATGTTCCGCCAAACGTTCCAGACGAACCTCTGTATAACGCATGGCCGCCGGGCCATCTCCATCCTGGTTACCAAAGTTACCTTGTCCGTCAACCATGGTATATCGCATACTCCATTCCTGCGCCATACGAACCATGGCATCATATACAGAGCTGTCACCATGCGGATGGTACTTACCTAACACTTCACCAACAATACGCGCTGACTTCTTAAAGGGCTTATTATAATGAACACCCAGACCGTTCATAGCAAATAAAATACGGCGGTGAACGGGTTTCAATCCATCTCTTACATCTGGAAGGGCGCGACCGACAATTACCGACATCGAATAATCGATATAGGCTGTCTTCATCTGCTCTTCAATATTAATGGGGATAATGCGGTTCTGATCGCTGGTTTCCTGTGGTTTGAAATTCTCTTCCATACTGGTTTACAACTTCTTTTTTCAACGTTTTCCTGACCCTAATGGGAAGGATGGCAAATCTATCGTTTTCAGGTGGTAAAACCCGATAAACCACCCTGTTTTTTGGCCCGCTTTTATCCACTTTTGTGCATATAAAACGGAGGTGAAAAGCTACCATTTTGTGAAAACCACCGTAAATAATTCTTATAACATTCCTGCTGCCATTTTTGGCACAAAAATGGGAACTGTTATACCGCTACTTTTTCCATCCATTATCCCCTTTTTCGACTATTCTTTAGTAAAAGCCAGCCTGTCCATATCCTGTATTGTCTTACTTAAACTGGATTCCATGAACAGCTATCTTTTATTGAGGGATAATAAGCAGACCGGGCCCTATTCTGCCGAGGAAATCATTGCAAAAGGCTTTAAACCCTATGACCTGGTTTGGCTGGAAGGTAAGAGTGCCGGATGGAGATATCCGGGTGAATTGCCAGAATTAGCCCCCAACGCCCCCCTGATAGAGGAACAACCTTTTGACAGGTTTTATAAACGTCCTGCAAATACCACAACAAATCAGGAGAAAAAAGCAGCACCCGTTTCCCTTACTAAAAAGCCGGAAGAAACTGTTGTTGAAGAAAAGACAGCTATTGTAAAAGAAATTACAGAAAGTCCGTTAATACCTTTTCCTCAGGAAAAAGTGGTTCGACCCAGAAAAATATTCGTCACCCTTCCAGGAAATGCCGCTCCTGTTTCTAATTCGGCACCTGTTACTTCACCTATTCAAAAAGAAACACCAAAGAAAGATACTACCGTTAATGAAAAACCGATAATTGCAGAAGCTCCCACTGAAGCAGTTTCTGTTAAAACACAAGCGGTGCCAGTAACGTTCTCTCCCGCTAAAGAAAAAACACCCATTGAAAACATACTACCCTCACCTGATAAGATAAAAGCAGTAAGAACATTGCCCTATGGCAAAATGATCAGAGGAGCAGTAGCTGTTTGTATCTTATTAGGTGGGGTTGTAATTGGCTTAGCCATCAGTACCACGGGCAAAACAGAAGAACAAAAACAACTGGATGCATTGGTGCAGCAAATCCATGATAAAAGGCTTGGTGCCGGAACATCGTCACCGGCTCCAGTTCCTGCATCTGCTGTAGAAATAGGTAACCAGGATAGTCTTACCAGCAAGAATGAAGAGCCCGTGACCACTGCTTCTTCTGTACCTGAAAAAGTTGCCGCACAACAAGTCTCCGAAAAAAGCACATCCAATAATTCAATAAACGCTGTCAGTCATCCTGCAGAATCAGAAAAGAAGGCTATCGCTTCTGAAACACCTAATCAAACCGAGAAAGCTCCTTCGGTGGAGAAAATAGAGAAGAAACCAGAAGCCCTTCAGAAATTTGTTTCTGTAAAAGCCAGCGATTATAAGACCGGGGTATTGGGTGGTATTTCCAAACTTCAGCTTACAGTATCCAATAACAGCTTGTATGCTTTGGAATCTGTAAATGTTGAGCTTCGATACCTTGGGCCGGAGAAGAATCTGGTAAACACTCAAATTATCACTATTCCTAATATCGGGCCCGGACAGGAAAAGACTCAGGCCATACCATCATCAAAAAGAGGGGTTACTGTTGATTATTCTATTGTAAAGATTAATCCAGCTGCAAACGGCAGCAATGGACCTGTCCTCTAGTTTTTTTCTTATATACAACCGTGATTTTCCATGTAGTTGGCGGAAAAACACCTGTTGATTTACTAATTGAACTTGGAAGGTATTAAGTAACTTGCTATACAATTTCGCTATGGCATGAAATCTATTGTAGTTTTTGGAGCCGGAAAATCGGCCACTTGTTTGATAGAATACCTGGTTGCTGAAACAGCAAAACTGGAATGGCAGTTGATTGTAGCTGATGGGAATTTAGCAGCTGCAGAATCAAAAACCGGAAAAGCTGCACATACAAAAGCAGTGGCTATAAATGTTGAGAACGAACCGGAGCGAAGGCCATTGATAAAGGCTGCGGATATAGTAATCTCTCTTCTCCCACCCCATCTGCATATTTTAGTTGCCAAAGATTGTCTGGAAGAAGAAAAGAACCTGCTTACGGCATCCTATGTTGATCCAGCCATAAGAGAACTGGCGCCAGCGATAAAGGAAAAGAGTCTCCTTTTTATATATGAAATGGGACTTGACCCTGGTATCGATCATATGAGTGCCATGCAACTGATCAACAATATTCACCAGGAAGGTGGCACCATACATAGTTTCAAATCGCATTGCGGCGGATTAGTGGCTCCTGAAAGCGATGATAACCCATGGCACTATAAGATCAGCTGGAATCCCCGTAACATTGTTCAAGCAGGTAAGTCAGGAGCCCTTTATAAAGAAGAGGGTGAAATTATTAGCCTCCCTTATGAAGAGCTCTTTGATCCACAGAAAGTAGTTGACATACCAGAATTAGGTTATCTGTCCTGGTACCCAAACAGAGATTCTCTAAGTTATGTTCCTTTATATCATCTCGAAAATGCAAGTACGTTCCTGAGAACAACCCTTCGCTATCCTGAATTTTGTTTTGGATGGAAGAATGTGATTGACCTGAAACTCACAGACGAAACAGTGCAGTATGAAACGGATGGTATGAGTCTCCAACAGTTTTTCCAGCAGCATTTCAACAGATATGGTTTTTCAGATTGGTTGGAGAAACAACTGACCGATCGTTTTTCAAAGACAAAAGAATTACTGGAAAAGCTACAGCAATTGCTGGAAGCGGAAAACCAGGTAACGCCGGCAGACAGAAAGGAATTACAGGATTTCATGATGATTGATGATAACGGGGCTTTGCTTGATATCAATTTGTCGACGGTAAAGACAAAGGCGGCTGCCACTGTAGCCGGACAAATGCATGAAGCGAATCTTTCGATGAAGCAGCTTTTCTTTTTGGGAATGGATGATAATGAGACCATCATCAATAAGGGAGCCTGCAGTGCATTGGATGTATTGCAATTTGCGGTTGAGAAAAAACTGGCCTTACAACCTGAGGATAAGGATATGATAGTGATGCTTCATGAATTCGGGTATAGTATCGAAAGAAACGTTTTGAAACAAGAAGCAGTTTAGTGGTAAAGGGGAAAGATAATCTACGTACAGCTATGGCACAGACCGTTGGCCTGCCTCTAGGAATTGCAGCGATATTGATATTGAAGGGCAAGATTCCGATTAGCGGGCTACAGATACCAGTTTGCAAAGAGATCTATGAACCTGTGTTAGCAGAACTGGTAAAGAACGGTATAGAGTTCAGCGAACATACTACTTCGTTATGATACCTCTAAAAGTCAGTTTGGCCGATGCCAAAAAACAGTTGAAAGAACAATCTGAGTTTCCTTTCACTACTATGATGAAGCATGGCAACATGACTGTAGAATATTATGCCCCAAAAGATGTAGACCTGCAAACACCCCATATTCAAGACGAGATTTATGTAATTGCCTCCGGCACCAGTGTATTCAACCGCAACGGAGAATTCACCGATTGCAAAAAAGGAGATGTATTATTTGTTCCTGCCGGTGTGGAACATCGGTTTGAAACGTTTAGTGAGGATTTTGCGACGTGGGTGATTTTTTATTGAGCTGGATGCTTGATGCTGGATGCTTGATGCTATTTGCCTAAGGCTTAATGCCTAAAGCCTAAGGCTTAACTCAGTGATTATCCCGGATGTTTTTGTTCATTACGGTAGCCATACTACGAAGCATAAGACATTTTGCCAAAAGTGAAAAGCTTAAAGCAAAAGGCCTAAAACTTAATTTAGAAAACAAACCGGATGTTTAGTTCATTACGAATAACCTATTACGAAGCCTGTATTTTAGTTTGGAATACTGGACTAAGCCTTAGGCCTTAAGCCTTAAGCATTAAGCAAAAACTTCAAAAAAGCATACCAACTAATTTTGAAACTCCAACAGTAGCAACCTCCTCAATTTTAATGAGATTCTTAATGGATGAAGTAGGCGGAATTTTACGATCGATGATATATTTAGGGATTTCGTCATTGGCATAGTTTAGTAAGCCGGCTGCGGGGTAAACAACTAATGAAGTTCCGATTACTACAAATATATCGGCGGATTGAACGATGGGTAGTGCTGTTTCAATCATTGGGACGGCTTCACCGAACCAAACGATATGGGGACGTAACTGGGAACCATCTTTTCCTTTATCTCCCATTTTTATATCTCCGGTGATTGGATATATAAGTTCAGTATCCCATTCACTTCTCATCTTTAAAATTTCGCCATGCAGATGAATTACGTTTGTGCTTCCGGCTCTTTCGTGTAAATCGTCAATGTTCTGGGTGATGATGGTGATATCATATTTCTCTTCCAATGCGGCTAGTCCAATATGCGCGGCATTGGGAATGGCTTCCAGTACATTCTTACGTCTGAAATTATAAAATTCCAAAACCAGTTCAGGGTTGCGGTACCAGGCTTCGGGGGTGGCTACATCTTCGATATTATATCCTTCCCATAGTCCGTCGCTGTCACGGAATGTTTTCAATCCGCTTTCAGCGCTAACGCCGGCACCTGATAATACAACTAGCTTTGGTTTTGCCATACCACAAAAATACATGACAAAATAAAACAGCCCCCGGAAAACTGGGGGCTGAAAGGAAAAACAAGCAAAGGGAAAAACAAAGGCTGTGTCTCTGTGATTTTTTTTCACGCAATGGCGCAAAGATTTAATTCTTTAGCGTGGCATGCTGAGTATAATTTAAGGGGCAAAGGGTCGCTTCGCGACAAATACAATGCTAAGAGGTCAAAAGAGGAAAAAGAGAATACATATTTTTTTCGAGCTGCCGGTTATAAGGAGTCCTGTATTCTCTTTTTCCTCTTTTTCCTCTTTTGACCTCCTAGCTCTGTATTTGTATTCGTCGCGAAGCGACCCTTTGCCCCTTAAATTATACTCAGGGAGCCAAAATAAAGAAATAAACTAAAGTTTAACCCTTTGACGCCTTTTTGTATTCGTGAAAAAATTATCTTAAACTTAACCAAATCTTTTTTGCAAAAAATAGTATTAATTTTTCCAGTCCGACTGCACCAACCTTATAAACTCAGCCCTATACCCATTCGCATCTTCCCCTTTCGCACTTCTCGCCAATTGCAATACCTGATCATAACTTGACTGTTGCTTATACTCAGAGTTTCTCAACAACATTCCAAAAGATGCCACAGCTGCAGAGAACCTGAAATTATTTGATGTGTTAGAAAAACTATTGTTGGAACCAGCTACAGTCTGAGATAATAATTGACTCTTGTCGCTATCCGGCTTTTTGTAGCGAAGTTTGATAGTCATCAATTCATCGCTGGCAACAACTGCAGGTACATTCGATTGATATTTTAAGGGATCGACAGATTTAATGAATTCGCTCTTCACTCCTACAGGAATAATTTCATACAAGGCAGTAACCGTATGTCCCGATCCTAATTCACCGGCATCTTTCTTATCATCATTAAAATCTTCATTTGCCATCACCCTGTTTTCATAACCGATTAACCGGTAAGCGGCCACTTTAGCGGGATTGAATTCCACCTGTAATTTCACATCCTTTGCAATGGTGAAAAGTGTTGAACCGAATTCACTTACCAGTACTTTTCTGGCTTCGTTTATATTGTCTATGTAGGAATGATTGCCATTACCTTTATCGGCGAGTTGCTGCATTTTGTTATCCTTATAGTTTCCCATACCATACCCTAATACAGAAAGGAAAACACCTCCAGCTCTTTCTTTCTCAACAATATTCACCAGATCATCATCACTACTTGGGCCAACATTAAAGTCACCATCGGTAGCTAATACAATCCTGTTGTTCCCGCCTTTTATAAACCCCTGGTGAGCTGTTTTATAAGCCAGCAAAATTCCTTCTCCCCCTGCTGTTGATCCACCAGCCTCCAGGTTATCGATAGCCTCACGGATGGTTGCCTTTTCATTTCCACTTGTTGATGGCAGCACCAATCCTGCATTTCCTGCATAAACAACTATCGCCACTTTATCAATCGGTCTCAATTTCTCCACCAGCATTTTCAAGGAGGCTTTCACCAAAGGCAATTTATTGGGTTCATCCATTGAGCCGGATACATCAATCAGGAAAACCATATTAGAAGCCGGCAGGTTTTCCATTGGAATGATTTTTCCCTGCATGCCTATATGAACCAATTGATGCTGTGTATTCCAGGGACAGGCTGCCACTTCAGTAATAACTTTAAATGGATGTTCGTCTGTAGGTTGGGGATAATCATAGTCAAAATAATTGATCATCTCTTCAATGCGAACTGCTCCTGCCGGAGGCATTGTACCAGACTCAATATAACGACGCACATTACTATAAGAAGCTTCATCAACATCTATCGAGAAAGTAGATAAAGGATTCTTCATAGCTGCCAGGAAGGTATTGTCAACTATATGATCATAATCCTCGGTATTATAACCTCTATCTTCCTGCTTTTGTTTCGGTGAATAAGCTATGGACTCATCGGCAATACCTTCCTGCGTAATCGAACCGATTTTAACATTCTCTAATTCTGCTCTTTTATCAACTGAATATGAATCCGCGGTGGAAGGTGGCGGGGCTTTTGATTCTATTGGCTGGAGTACAATTGACTGCGGGGCTGCCTCTTCTCCTTTTGCCTGTCTTTGCCCTTCATGACAGGCATAGAATATCACTATCAGCAGCAGGGCTGCTAAAATGCGTATGAGTTTCATTGTTATTTTATTTGGTGACTAGGGTAAGATGCGGGGGGTGATGGAATTACATAAAGCTGAGGGAGAAAATTTGAAAATTTGGGAATTTGAAAATTTGAAAATCTTTGTTTGGCAACACACTTAAAATTAATGTTTCAATTATAAAAAGAGAGATGCCTTAAAATTTGATTAACAATTAACTGATTATTTCATTGAAATTAAGGAGGATTACCAACAATAGATTTTCAAATTTTCAAATTCACAAATTTTCAAATTCCTCCATTCCCAAATTTTCAAATTCCTTCGCCAGCTTTCTCCATCACAATCCCCCACTCCTCCTCCTTCACCGTCTGTACGCTTAATCGTCCCAGACGAATGATATCCATATTAGCCAGGCGGCTATCGGCTTTTAATTGAGCTAGTGAAACAGGTTTTTTGAGTTTGCGGACGGGTTTTAGGTCTACAACCAACCAGGCGGTTTCTTCTGTTGTTGGATCCTGATAGGATTCTTTTATGACTTCTGCTATTCCTACTATTTCCAGTCCTTCGTTGCTATGGTACCAAAGAACCTGATCCCCAATTTTCATTGAACGGAGGTTATTGCGGGCTGCATAGTTGCGAACGCCATCCCAGACAGCTTTTTTATCGGTTACGAATTGGTCCCAGGAGTATTTGAAGGGTTCTGATTTGACGAGCCAGTAAGACATGGGAATTTGGGAATTAGGTAATTTGAAAATTAGGTAATTTGAAAATTTGAAAATGTTGAGTTCTGAGATTCCTATTGATTTGCAATATTATTCAATTTATAAGTTTGCTGAAAAGATTCTTGAAAATATTATCAGTTACGAAATCCAGAATGGAATGGTCTTCGTAAATGGTTGTGTCCGTTACATGTAACACTGCTATTAAACAAGTCAATAACATTTAAATCAAATCAATTTATGAAGCGCATTTTAACTTCAGCATTTGCTGTTGCCTGTCTTTTCCTTGCCTCTACTGTAGCTGCCCAAACAAAAGAGAAAACTGTAGAAGTGGGTGGAGCTGCCATGTATCCTTCTAAGAATATTGTTGCTAATGCGGTGAATTCAAAAGACCATACCACATTAGTAGCTGCTGTAAAAGCAGCAGGATTGGTTGAAACACTCCAAAGTGCTGGTCCATTTACCGTATTTGCCCCTACAAATGAAGCATTCGACATGCTACCAAAGGGAACTGTTGAAACTTTACTGAAATCTGAAAACAAGGGTAAACTGGCTGGTATCCTTACCTACCATGTTGTATCTGGTAAAGTGGATGCTGCTACATTAGTAGGACTTATCAAAACTGGCAATGGAACAGCTGAACTTACCACAGTAGCTGGTGGAAAATTGTATGCCACATTAAAAGGCAACAAAGTGATGTTAAGAGATGAAAATGGTGGAATGGCCACTGTTACTATCAAAGATGTGTTCCAAAGCAATGGTGTGATCCACGTGATTGACCATGTAGTGTTACCTAAGAGCTAATGGCTCTAACGAAAGCCCTATTCATGGGGCTTTCTATATTTTAATAAAGAAAAGGCTCCGATATCGGGGCCTTTTCTCTTTTATACTCCTAGTAACAAAGAGCATTTCATTTACTAATTATAAAAATGGATCAAATTTTTTTTTACAATAATGTTTAACGAATAAATCTAAAACATAGAAAACTCTCGTACATAATGAAACTATTTACTTAAACAACAAACAAAAAAAAATGACAACAAAAAAAATTCTCGTTGCAGTATTGGCCATAGCCAGTATATCTGCCACTGGATGGTTATTTGCGGCAGATCATATTGATGCCCCAGCTGTAACCAATCAAACTTCAGACATTACAGACGTGTATGCATTCCAGGGTCAGAACACTAACAACCTGGTATTTATTGGAAACACACAAGGTTTGTTATCACCTACTGCTACCGGGACAGCAAAATTTGATGACAATACACTTATTGAATTCAACATCGACAATAACAATGACAATGTTGAAGATCTGGTTATTCAATGTATTTCAGTGAATGGCAAGATGAAAGTATATGGTCCTTATAAGCCTACAGTAACCGGAGCCAGGAGTTATATTGAACCAAATGCCTTCTCGGCTCAGGTAGATATTACCGCCTATGGTGAAACTGCTAAAATTGCTGAACAAAAGGGAATAAAAGTTTTTGCCGGCCCGCGAGATGATCCATTCTTTTTTGACCTGAATCAGTTCAAGAAAATATTAGCTGGTACAGCTACAGGCTTTAATAATCCAGGCACAGATGCTTTTGCTGGCACCAACGTACTAAGTACTGTTGTGGAAGTTCCTAAATCTCTATTAGGGGGTACTGGAAAAATAAATGTCTGGCTAGAAACAAAGAAAAAAACAACTATTCCTAACATGTAATCTTCACAATAATGAATACTATAAAATTAAGTACAATTGCCATCCTGGTTGCTGCATCTTTACTTTCAGTAACTGCATGTAAAAAAGATAAAGGTCCAAAAACAATTGATGTATATGACCTTTCTGATCAAATGGCCCGTCCTGCTATCAATACCGTTTTTGTAACAGCTCCTGATAAAGACGCATTTAATACTACCATTGTGGCATCTCAAAACGGTTTGTTTGCCAGCAAATTCAAGGCAAGACTTCTGGCTTTGAATGCTGGATACACAACCAATCTATTAGGTCTCGATGCCACAACTTTTACCGGAGTATTAGCAACTGATGTGTTAAATGTATCTACCACTGGTGTAACTACATTTTATGATGGAACAAACGTATTGACCGGAAGAACCTTATCTGATGATGTAATCGATGTTGAATTAACGCTCATTTTCGGAGGGCCAAGCGGTGGATCAAATTCAGGCTTAACCAGTGATCATGTTAATGCGAACGACAAGCCATTCCTTACCAGTTTTCCCTATCTGGCTACACCTCATTAATCATAGTATCTACAAATTAAAGCGGAGCAGCAGTTTGCTCCGCTTTCTTAACAACCTGTTTCCAGAAATGAATTTAAATATTGAAAGATGAAACCATTTTCACTTTTTGCATTAAGCATACTGCTATTTCTATCATCCTGTACATTCTTCTCAGGTAATGATCCTATAACCAGTAAAATGGATTATGATCAATATTTACTACCAAAGAAGGAAAATAGACAACTAAAAAAAGTTGATACTGAAATTGCCTTTTGGACGAAAAGGTTTGAAAAAGCCCCTGATGACCTGATTGCCCGAAACAAGATTGCATCATTATACATGCAGCGATTCAGCTATTCAGGCAATGTTTCAGAGGTACATAGTGCCGATAGTTTATACCAACTGGTAAATCAATTGAACAGAAATAATTCATCCGGAACTTTTCGATCACTGGCAGCCAACTGCATTACACAACATAAATTCCTTCAGGCGGAGAAATATATTGACTCCGCCCTGCAATTAGGAGATGACAAATATTCAACTGTATTAATGGAATTTGATGTAGCAATGGAATTGGGAAAAACATATCGGGCACGAAAAGCTCTTTCTTCCATATCAGACAAAAATGCCTTCGAATATCTTATTCGCGAAGCGAAATATAAAGATCATGTGGAAGGGGATCTTTCTGCTGCCATTCTTTTAATGGAAAGAGCGATGAGTATCGTAAAGGATATGAATAACCAAACAGTGCTTTTATGGACTTTATCTAATCTGGGAGACATGTATGGACATGCTAACAGATTCAAGGAATCTTACAGAAATTATCTCCAGGTTCTGGCTATTGATCCGGAGTACTACCATGCTTTAAAAGGAATTGCCTGGCTGGCTTATTCAAAGGATGGAAATACAGAAGAGGCAAAACGAATCCTCCATTATCTTCAAAACCAACATCCTGTTCCCGATTATGATCTTATATTATCTGAGATCGCAGCTACTGAAAATAATCAGCAGGAAAAAAAAGATTACCAGCAAAAATTCATTTCTAAAATTTCAAATACATCTTATGGAGATATGTATAACAAATATCTATTTACATTAGAGGCGGATGAAATGAATAATATTACCATCGCATTGAGGATAGCTGAAAAAGAAGTGCAACACAGACCTACTGGAGAAGCTTATAGCTGGCTGGCATGGGCCTATAGTAAGAATGGACAAAATGAAAAAGCATTGGAAACGCTTCGTTATTTTGTTTTGAATAAATGCTTTGAACCCAATGCCATGTACTACACAGGAAAAATATATCTGGCAAATAAGGATTTAAAAAACGCCCGTAAATTTCTGGAGATAGCTCTTGAAAGCAGATATGAATTAGGGCCTGGTATCAGTAATGATATTGACTCCATTCTAAAAGCGATATAATGAAAAAGCTTTTAGCCCTCCTCCTCATATTATTGATCAGCCATTCAGTTAAAGCTCAAATAATCTTCAAAGGGAAAGTTATCGAAAAGATAAGTCAGGAACCATTAGAAGCTGCAGTGGTGGAAGTTGTTGATTCTCACAAAACCGTTGTTACTGATGGTCAAGGGAATTTCAGTATAAGCGTGAATCCATCAACTATAACCGATGGACATCTACTACTTCATGTGTCATTCATTGGTTTTGAAAGCAAAGAAGTGATAGCATATCCTGGAGACCCGATTTTGATAACTATGGAAAAGTCTTCGCTTAGTCTTAAAGAAGTTACCATTACTCCGCAAGCTGGCCATTATAACTTCACCAACCTCAGTAAAATTGATTTGAATTTGCGGCCAGCAAAATCATCACAGGAACTGTTGCGAATTGTACCAGGATTGTTTATCAGTCAACATGCAGGTGGCGGAAAGGCTGAACAACTATTTTTACGGGGTTTTGATCTGGATCATGGAACCGATATTCAAATAAGTGTAGACGGAATGCCGGTAAATATGGTAAGTCACGCGCATGGTCAAGGTTATGCGGACATGCATTTCATCATTCCTGAATTGGTAAAGAATATGGACTATGGCCTTGGGCCTTATTATACCTCTCATGGAAACCTTGCTGTTGCTGGCTTTGTAGAACTTAAAACTTTAACTAATATTCAAAATAATACAGTAAAAGTAGAAGTAGGACAGTTTAATACAAAGCGTGGACTGGCTATCATTAATTTACTGAAAAAGGATGCCAAAAAGGCTTCTAAAAACTGGTACATAGCGGCTGAGTACATATCTTCAGATGGTCCTTTTGAGTCTCCACAAAAATTTCGCCGGTATAATGTTTTTAGTAAATACAGTAATACGCTCGGAGCTAAGAGCCTCATAACAATTCAGGGATCTACATTCAGCAGTCGTTGGAATGCTTCTGGCCAGATTCCGGAAAGGGCTGTTAGTAGTGGCGAAATAAGCAGGTTCGGATCAATTGATGATAAAGAAGGTGGTCAAACAGACCGAACCAATTTTAATTTACAGATAGTAACAAAATGGAATGAACACATATCATTAAGTAATCAAATCTATTATTCTTTATATAATTTTAACCTTTTCTCAAATTTCACATTCTTCCTTAACGATTCCATCAATGGAGATCAAATAAACCAAAAAGAAAATCGCCAGCTGGCAGGCTATAACAGTCTATTGAATTATACAACAAGTATTGGGGACTGGAATTTTAAAACTACGATAAGCGAAGGATTTAGAACTGACCAGATAAAAGGAATAGAATTATCGCATACAAAAGACCGGGCCATCCTTCTCAATCAAATTCAATATGGCGATATAAATGAAACCAACTTCTTTGCATTCATCGAACAGTCTGTCAGTAATAATAAATGGAGTTTTATACTTGGAAATCGATATGATTATTTTGATTTCCGCTACAAAGATCACCTTAAACAAGAAACAAAGACAAAAAATGTCAGATCAATTATAAGTCCAAAACTTCAAATCAATTATACTGTTAATCAAAATTCACAAGTCTATTTCAAAATGGGTAAAGGCTTTCATTCGAACGATACCCGTCTGGCCATTACTAATAACGGCAAGGAAATTTTACCGGCAGCTTTTGGAACCGATCTGGGTGTGTTACTTAGGCCAGTAAAGAATTTAATAGTAAATGCAACTGTTTGGTATTTGTTCCTTCAGCAGGAGAACATTTATGTGGGAGATGAAGGAATAGTTGAACCGTCAGGGAAGACAAAAAGAATGGGCATTGACCTTTCTGCCAGGTATCAAATAACAAAATGGTTATTTGCCGACATGAATGCTAACATTACAAAACCAAGAGCAGTGGGTGCATCAAAAGGTTCGGACTATATACCCTTAGCTCCTGCTTTTTCAAGTATTGGAGGATTGAGTTTTAAAGCCATGGAAGGATGGAACGGAAGTATCAGGTACAGGTATCTGCAAGATCGTGCCGCCGATGAAACCAATTCAATAAAAGCAAAAGGATATACTGTAGCAGATGCCTCTATCAACTATACCAGAACAAAATATGAAATCGGGATTTTTGCAGAGAATATTTTTAATTCCAATTGGAATGAAGCCCAATTTTTAACTGAATCAAAATTAATGAATGAAGCTGTTCCTGTTTCGGAATTGCATTTTACACCCGGCAATCCTTTTAATATCAGAGTAAAGTGTAGTATCTTTTTTTAATAAGAAATATAGAGTAAATGATTTTTCTACCATCCACTGGCAAGAACATCAGCCAGATGAAAAGTCTGAAGAGAAAGCTCTTTCTTCCTTATCACCCCATCAATATGCATCAAACAAGAAAGGTCAGTTGAAATAATACAATCAGCACCTGTTTTAGCTGCATTAGTAGCTTTCTGATCGCCCATACCTGCAGATATAGGTCCGAATTTTACAGCGAACGTCCCCCCAAATCCACAGCAGGTTTCCACATCTTCCATTTCCACCAATTCCAACCCTTTTACATGGGAAAGTAATAAACGTGGCTCGGTTTTTATATGACATTCCCTTAATCCCGCGCAGCTATCATGATAAGTTGCTTTTGCATTAAAAGTGGCACCAACATCTTCAACTTTCAAAACCTTAACCAGAAATTCAGAAAATTCAAATGTGCGTTGCTGCAATTCCTTTACTTCATTGTGATAGGAAGAATTGTCGAATAAGGTTGGATAATAGTTTCTCACAAACCCAACACAGGATGCACTTGGTGCTACTATATAATCTGTTCCTCTGAAATCTTTTATGAACTTAGTACACACTTCTTTCGCTTCGTCCCTGAAACCGGCATTGAATGCAGGTTGTCCGCAACAAGTCTGGTCTGTATTGTAGTTCACTTCACAGCCAAGCTTTTCCAATACCTTAACCATATTGAAGGCCGTTTGTGGAAAAACCTGATCAACAAAACAAGGAATGAAAATCTGAACGTTCATGAAATTAGGTATTACTATTTTTTCTTCAGGGATGTTGCAAGTGCTATCATTTTTACTGCAGTTATAGCTGCTTCTTCTCCCTTATGTCCATGTATTCCACCGATTCTTTCATCAGCCTGTTGCTGATTATCTACCGTCAAAACACCAAAGATGGTAGGAGCAGCTAATTGAAGATTCAATTGAACCACACCATCAGTAACCGCTTTACATACATAATCAAAGTGAGGAGTATCTCCCCTGATGATACAACCCAAAGCTATAAAGGCATCGGGTTTATTTTTCTTTTTTGAATGCTCCCAGCAATGCTTGATGGCGAATGGTATTTCAAAAGCACCTGGAACCCGCAAAACCTCCAGTTTAAGAATCCCCATACCTTCCAATACTCTTACACATCCGGCTTCCAATTCATCCACCACCGCATTATTCCATTCGGTACGTACTATAACAATACAGGCATCCTTTTTCAGAATGCCTGTATCTATATGCAATAAACTACTATTATTAATTGCTGCCATCCATTATTTTGTTTCACCCAGTTTTGCCAGGTATTTATCTGTTTCACCCATTCTGAGCGACAGAGGGAATTTCTCTTTCAAGCTTGTGAATGCTTCAATAGCTTCTTTTGACTTACCCATCTTATCATATAACTGACCTAAGCGGAAAAGATATTCAGAAGTATTGGCTTCATCAGTAATAAATGCTTCGGTAGCTTTCTTGTAATTTTCTGCTGCTTTATCGTTCTTACCTAATTCAGCATAAGCATCACCCAATGAACCTAAAGCCCTTAATTTGGATTCAGGATCTTTTGGAGAATATGCTTCAAGATACTTAATGGCATTATTGAAATCGCCAGTTTGCAGATAACAGATACCTGCATAGAAATTTGCCAGGTTACCAGCTTTTGTACTTCCATGTTTGCTGATAACTTTCAACAGGCCGATATTGTTTTTAGTACCATCACCATTCAAAGCCAGTTGGAAAGAATCTGTACGATATGCCTTTTCTGAAGGCCAGATCGCTTCATTCGCTTCCAATTCAGCTGGGGCTTTAAAATAAGTATCGTAAGCATAGTAGCCGCCAACTAAAACAATTGCAGCCAATATAACTCCAGTAATCAGTTTACTGTTCTTACTCCAGAATTGCTGGGTCTTTTCAACCACCTTTTCTTCTGTTGCTTTTACGATAACTTCTGGTTGCTTCTCTTCAGTTGCCATGTGTGTTTTTTTGATCTTTTTAGGGTTGCCCCTGTTTTAACTTATTACTAAAACTAAAAATTGATTAGTCAACAATGAATGGATAATTCTCTTCCATAACAATATCCTTCAAAACTTCATCATCATTTGGCCAAGGACTTTCTTCTGCGAATGGTTTTAAGAACCATCTGAATAGGATCTCTCTGCTTATATTCTTCCACTTCATCCTTTGTTCTGTATTTCTGCGGATCAGAAATAGAGTGTCCTTTGTAACGGTATGTTTTCAATTCAATCAGGGTTGGTCCATCTCCTTCACGGGCACGCTTTACGGCACGGGCCACACCATCATGAACGGCTTCAGCACTCATACCATCGATTGAATCGGCTGGCATTTCGTAAGCATCTGCCAGTTTGTATATATCCACTACGTTACTGGTACGTTCAATTGAGGTACCCATCGCATAGTTGTTGTTCTCACAAATAAAGATCACTGGTAATTTCCAGGTCATGGCAATATTGAAAGTCTCATGCAACATTCCCTGACGGGCGGCACCATCTCCAAAAAACGCTAAAGCCACATTATCTGTACCCTTGTATTTTTCAGCGAATGCCAGTCCGGCACCAGTTCCGATTTGGGCTCCTACAATACCATGTCCACCAAAAAAGAATACATTCTTGCCGAAGAAGTGCATACTTCCGCCCTTTCCTTTGGCACATCCTGTTGCTTTACCGTAGAGTTCAGCCATACAAGACTCAGGACTGATACCTTTTGCGAGGGCCAGACCATGGTCGCGGTAGGCAGTTACAAAAGGATCTTCCAGACGGGTGGCGGTCATACAACCTGCCGCAATAGCTTCCTGTCCTACATAGGCATGAAAGAAACCACGGATCTTACCTTCCATCTTGTATTTTTCTTCCGCCATCAGTTCAAACTGACGTATCAGGTACATCAACTCGTACCAGTACAAATAAGTCTCTTTTGAAAATCGGGTTGCCACAGGCTAAAAAGTTTGAGTGTTATGCTTGCCGAAGGCCGGCATTGGCGGGGGCAAAGATAAGGGGTTCAGCGCGATTTCAAAACTGGGATTACTGAGATTTGGGAGGGGATTCTTTGGAAAAAAGACTGGGAAAATGGGAAACAGCCAATACAGACTGGGATTTATGGGATTAATGAGATTATCTGTGATTTTTTTTAGGTAACACCATGGCTGGGATTTACTGGATTTGGACTGGGATTTTGAGGATTTTTTTGATTTGAACTGGGATTAAAGGGATTTATTTGATTTGCTGGGATTTTAGGGGAAGATTGTGGAGACAATTTTTATAATTATTGCTTGCTTGCCCCGGGTTGCACCCGGGGTCATTATTGTTCAACCCCTTCAGGGTTGGGCGAATCTCAAACTAAATGCTTTCTTTCCTCCTTCCTTACTTCCCTACTACCTAACTCCCCTACTTGTATTTGTATTTTCTTCCGGACTTCCGGACTTTCGGACTTCCGGACTTTGCAACTTATCTTGCAGCATAAAACACAATTTGTTCCGCCTCAACTCCATATCACTCTATCAGTTCAAGAACCACCCTTCTGTAAAATTCAGGTTTACGGAGAGGTTGATCGGTATTTGTGGTAAAAACGGGGTTGGGAAGACCAATTTGCTGGATGCTATTTACTACAGTTGCTTTACTAAAAGCTATTTCTCAAAATCAGATGCTCAGACCGTACTTCAGGGTGCCATGGGCTTCAGGCTGGAAGCCGCTTTTGAAAAAAATGGAATGCCAGAAACATTTGTGTGCATCTTAAGAGAGACTGGGAAAAAAGAATGTCTGGTAAATGATAAGGCCTATACAAAGCTTTCAAAACATATCGGTCGCTTCCCTTCAGTTATGATTTGTCCCGACGACATACAGATTATTACAGGAGGAAGTGAAGAAAGAAGACGCTATCTGGATGCCCTTATATCCCAGCTAGACCCGATCTATCTTCAACACCTTATTGGATATACGAAAGTGCTTCAGCAAAGAAATGGTTACCTGAAAGGATTAGTTGACAAAAGACAGGCAGACACCCAATTGCTGGACGTTTACGACAAGCAACTCTGCGAACACGCAAACTATATTTATCGGAAGCGAATGAAGAAAAAATAAGACTCGATTACGAAAGCCAGCTGCACAAAACATCTCTCGACGTTCTACTTAAACAATACAGGGAAAAGGATATCCTTTTACAAAGAACTAATTGTGGCATTCACAAAGACGATATACAAATTCAAATGGGAGACCAACCCTTTAAACAGATGGCTTCCCAGGGACAAAGAAAAAGTCTGCTCTTCGCTATGAAACTAGCAGAATGGGAAACATTGGCAGCCGCCAATGGATTCGCTCCTCTCCTTTTACTCGATGATGTTTTTGAAAAATTGGATGCACAAAGAATGCATAATCTCCTCCAAAAAGTTTGCATCGAAAACGATGGACAGGTTTTTATTACCGACACGCACCCGGAAAGAATTAAAGAGCAGTTTGAGAAGACGGGGGTGGCGATGCAGGTGGTGGAGCTATAAGAAAGTTGAATTACAGTTCAAGAAGTTCCAAAAGTTCCAGAGGTTACCCCCCGACCCCCTAAAGGGGGAGCTAGGTTAATCTCTTTAATGAATTAAAATAGCTTTATAAACAAGACAAAAATTATTTACTTAAGACGATCGATCTAGCTCAAAAATTCAAAAGTCAAAAGTCAAAAAGGAAAAGGTTTAAGGTTTAAGAGTTTAAGGGTTTAAGGTTCTTCGTTTCGATTTTTCACTATGAATTGGAACAACCTTAAACTCTTAAACCTTGAACCTTGAACCTTAAACCCTTAAACTTTTGACTTTTGACTTTTGACTTTTCCTACCTTCACACCATGAGAGAATACTCCCTCGGCGACGCCATGCAGCAATTCCTGAATAAAATCAGGATAAAAGGATCAATACAAGCCATTCAGATTGAAGAGGCATGGGAAAAGATCATGGGTAAAACTATTGCCAAGTATACGGAGAAGATTCAGATACATGGACAGACCTTATATATCACAACACATATGGCTCCGTTGAAACAGGAGTTGCAATTTCAGAAAGACAATATTATTAAAAGGGTGAATGAAGCCCTCGGCGAGAGAACAATTAAAGAAGTTGTTATTCTATAATATTTGATTATCTGCGCTGCTTAAATTGTCCATTTGAGTTTACATTAAAACTGCCACCGGTTTCAATTATCAATCTGGAACATTCTACTAATCCCATAGCTGACGTTACCGTTACTGTATGTCCATTCTTTATACTCACCTGATCCAGATAAGTTGGTATGCAATTACAGTTCCAGGTTCCGGGATTATTCCATAATCCAGTTGCTATAGATTGAATGGCTCCCGAAGCCACAATTACAGAATAATCTTCTATCTGTCCGGATCCTTCCCCTGCTGTGCCATTCAACAAACATGCAGTTGGAAATGTAGGATAGCCTGGTGCAGGATTATCGGCAACTACCCTGAGACGTAATGGAACACCCGTTTGTATTCCACTTGATGGTATAGTAATGGATGCCCTTGCAGTATCTGTATAATCAGAAACTAAGGTTTCACCTGGATCATTGAAATCGCCATCATTATTATAATCAAGATAGGCTTTGAAAGTATGAGGATTGGCAAAACTACCCATGATTTGTAAAGAATAGGTCATACCCTTCTCTACTACTGTTTGTTGATTACAGGTCCTGTCAACATAAAAAGCTTTATCGCCCTCACTGGAATTTGAATACACATTTAATGTATTGAATACAACCTTTTCAATTCCATAATAGGGAGATAATGAGAAAGAAGCCGTTGGAGTGCAAGCCACAGCAGGACTAATTCCTGAAGGAGGTTTTAATGCACCAGAGTTTATTAAACCCGGCCGGAAAGCTAACAAAGCAGCGCGTACTCTGGCTTTTTGTCCTTCTGTAAACATCCACGGACAATCGGCATAACTCATGTAATTATTCAGGGTTGAATAATTATACTGAGGATCGGCAATTGTATATGGAACTCCTGTACAGCTATTCGTATTGTTACTGCAAAAATACTCCACCTTACTACCTTCTGTATCACAAACACGATCACCATAGAAATTACAGGAATCAACCCTTGGACAATTTGTTTCAAATGCATCATCATAAAAAGTATGATACAGTTCAAACACATGTCCCATTTCGTGCGCAATGGTTTTATTTGTACCATTCACCACAGATGCGTTTAAAACAATACCATCAATAGCAGCATCATTATATTGGGCGAAATAGGCATACCCTCCGATATTTGTACTGCTTCCATCAATCTTGTTAACTATCCAGATATTTATATAGTCTGTATTCGACCAACGGCTAAGATTCTTAACAAGAACCTGATCGGCACTTCCAGGAAAACCACTGGCTGTAATTCCACCAGTACTATAATTTGGTACAGCAGAACCATTTATTCTATTTATCCCGGTAGTAGTTCCACATTGTGGGGATCGAATAGCCAACTGAAACTGAATTTTCATATCAGCTCCACCATAAGGTGCACCAGCTTTTCGCCAGGTGTTATTCAATAATTGAATCATAGCATTGATCTGTGCATCTGTTGGATTATCCGGAGATCCAATTGCAGTACCTGTATGAATCACATGAACAACAATTGGTAATGTATACAGAGTATCAACATCCTGTTGTTGATTTATGGCAATATATTGCCTTAGCCTTTTATCTGCTAGTTGTCTTTTGAAAACCGATTTGGCATCTGTTGCAGGTAATGACCAACCACAAACAGGTAGTTTTGTTTGTGCATTCGCATTAATAGAAAAAATGAAAATGAATGCCGCAAGATGGATTAAGGAAATTACTTTTTTCATAAACCAG
>JBGAQE010000047.1:0-28751 GCA_044220885.1 Chitinophagaceae bacterium | reverse complement strand
ATGGCTGCACTCCTACCGACCTCGTATTCCCTTTTTTCTTATTTGCAGTAGGAAATGCAATGGCCTTTGTAATGCCAGGTTTGGAAGCTGCTGGCACAAGTGCTTTCCTCAAAAAAGTAATAAAAAGAACCCTGCTCATTTTTGCTATCGGCCTCTTCCTTAACTGGTCACCTTTCATTAAGTGGAGCGGTGAATCCATAGTATTCAAATATTGGGTAGACCCACAAAACCCTGAATCTGGTATAAGAATACTTGGCGTACTTCAACGAATTGCTCTCTGTTATTTTTTCGCTTCCCTCATCATCTACTTCCTGAAACTAAGAGGGGCATTTGTAATGGCAGCAGTCATCCTCTTATCTTATTGGATAACTTGCTTATGGATGAACCCTTCTGATCCTTTCAGTATAAGTGGCTGGTTTGGAACTGCCATAGATATGAAAATTCTTGGCCTTGCCCATATGTATAAGGGAGAAGGTATCCCTTTTGATCCGGAAGGACTGATGAGCTTATTCCCGGCAATCGTACAAGTGATATTCGGATATTTTGCCGGTCACTATATTCAACAGAAAGGCAAAACGTTTGAAATGCTTTCTCATCTATTCATAGCAGGAGTAGTTCTGGTATTTGCCGGGTTCTGCTGGGATACTGTTTTCCCTATCAACAAAAAAATATGGACTAGCTCTTACACTTTATATACTTCAGGTTTAGCATTACTAACACTTGGCATATTCATTTACTTATTAGAATTCAGACAGGCAAAAGGGGTATGGAGTCGCTTCTTTGATGTTTTCGGAAAGAACCCTTTATTCATATTTGTTTTAAGCGGATTCCTTCCAAGAGTAGTGGCTATGTTCAGATGGGTAGATCATATTGAACCCGATGGAAAGAAAGTATATACAAGTGCTTTCCCCTGGTTTTATGAACATGTATGTAAAAACATTTCAGCAAATCTTAATAACGGATCTCTGCTGTATGCTTTGCATGATTGCCTTTATGTGGTCAATTGTTTGGTGGATGGACAAAAAGAAAATCTATATTAAAGTATAAGACTTTAATCACTTATTATAAATGAAGGAATTATTATACTAATTTCTATTTCTTAATAGCTCTTAATTGTATCCCCAACAAGTTTTCTTCTAAACGTCATGACCTTATCAGGTACACGCCGGATAGACTGGGCGCATATGGCCATTCCACTTGTACCGTTCTTTCCGCTTGTATCTTTTCTGTATGCCCTTCATATCCATCCAACTGAAGCTCATAGCTCTTCAATGCATCCAGCCCTGTGATATACAATGAACCATTACCTATCGGATTTGGGTATAGCGTTGATGACTTTACCCGGATTGTCCGGATCAGTAATGCCACCTCATCCCTAAAAGCCGGATACTATCCGTAGCTATCTGTACTGTAAAGCAGGCGCGCTCGACATCTTTACGTTCAGGTTCTCCCCCATACTGAAAAAAGACGGAACCAGCGTCAGGTTATGCTGAGCTCCGCCTGTATTACATTACTAAAGTTCCTGTCCCTGGCAAAAGTATACAATGATTGCTACCACCCGCGGCATTGATTGCAGAGATCGTAATGGGATCCCTCAGATTATCTATATAACTTATATCTGTCGTTACATTTACATCCGGTGTCACGGTGGCAACGTAGCTACCGTATATGTGAGCACCTTGCTGCCGGCAGTATTTGTATACGTGACCGTTAGCAGGTGATTTCCGGCTGTCAGCGACCCTGTCGTAAACTGGAAGCTGCTGTCAGCTCCTACCACTAACACCGTTGCATCCAGTTTCACTTGTGTAGTGATACCGCTCGACGCCAATGGAAGGTTCATGACCTTGCCACGAACAGTGCCCTGGTTGCTGCAATAAGAAGATGATAATCCACTAATGACCGGTGATGGAGGGGGATTATCCCGTATCACAGTAACTTCTGTGTTCGTTATCACCGGTTCATTATAATCAAAATAGATGGCTGCAAAATTGCGGATCGTATCCAATACGTTCAGGCCGCTTACCGGACGGATCCTAAAGCTCACCATAACCATGGCTCGCTGCTTCATTGCGGCTACTGTCGGGTAGATTTATATTCTCAAACGTCAGCTTACATCTTTTCCATTCTCGATCTTCACCTTGCATGGATGGCTCGAACCAACCAGTTCAAAACTCTCCGGCTTCAACCTTACACTCAGTTGGTCTCGCAATACCACCCGGAACGCTGTATCGTTACCCGTATTCTGGAACCGTATCGTATACACCAAAGACTTCCTCCCAGATACTCATCCTTATATAATTTACCCAGGCCGCTTTCCTTCTTATCGTTAGGGTCGTATGAGCCACTCACTATCTCTTCCAACCGGGCACCGTTATCGCCAGTGGCTATGTCCAGTGTGCTATCGATATATATCCATATGAGCGAAGCGTATCCCAAAAGCGGGCATCGGTGGTATACCTGGTATCCGAAGTGTCATCGCAATCACCCGCTGGCTATCTGGCAGCAGTGAAGCCACTGTCCACCGCAGTGTATCTCCGCTTATACTTGAAGGTGAGGGTGAACTTGATACGAACTCAAATTTATTATCCTTAACAAAACTTATGGCCCGGTTACTCAGCGTATCGGTTCCCTTGTTCCCATAGACCAACTGGTAGCTTAGTTGCCGTCCTACCCGCAGTATCTGTTGGCCAACTGAGGTTGAGGTAATAGTCCCGCAAGCCCGGTATCGGGGCCACAATGAAGTTGACTGTATCAGCTTTGTCAAAACCACTGAAAGTACTGGTAGCTGTAGCCGGGTCACCGTATAATAAGGGCGGTTGAAGTTGCTGCTGGTCGTGTACTGTCCTGTATCCACTTCATTATTATAAATACCGGCTGAGGAAACTGCTGTCACAGACTGGTTGGAATTAGTTTTTTCGTAGTCACCAATATGTTCCGGTACGGAAGGTCACTACCATCAAACACCCCGTTATTGTTCAAGTCCCGGAACACGTGTACTCTCACCACGTTCTTCCGCAACGCACTTCCACCAACTTCACCACCCATACGTCGCTCCCCCCTGGTTGTGCGTAACATCCCCGTCGGAAGAATAAGTATATCCAACAGTAATATAGGAAATGGGTGAAATGGTCTTAATTGAATAGAACTCCTGCTTACTTCCACCATATTTTTTAAAAGCATACCCGGGAGTTATCTGGGTTTTCAATGACCTGATTGCCACAAGTGCGTCGCAAGAATCAAAATATATTGGATATAAAATTCCTTGTGGGCCAACTCTACCAACATACAGTACAGCACTATCTGGCATACCAACAATTCCTCCAGATGACCAGTGTAAACGTCTTTCTCTCTTGAATTATAAGAAGAATTATAAAAACCGCAGTCCACGGATCTAATAAAATTTCCTTCAAAATCCGAAAGATTAATACGAACATTCTGTTCAAGTGGATATCCATTTCCACCGGGTGACAATTCCGGAATAAACCAATACTAAGCCAAAATTTGTCATGCAAAAACCTCCAGAACCAAGCGGCCAAGTATAATTATACGCCCCTTTGACTTTTCTCTTCCACAATAAAAAACCTGCTGAATCAACATTTAAATAATAAACATTATGCTCAAGATCCGAGGGAAAGGGATCGTTACTAAAATAATCAAAAAGTGAGGGGCTGACAGATATTAGTACAGAACTATTAGTATATGGCGCAATTGATAAGCTATAATTACCTCCACCAGAATTCCCAATTATCCTACTCCAAAGTAGTTGATTGTTAGAACTAATTCTATAATACCATATCCACCTTCGTGTTGTATCCGAATTTCCAATTACATCTCCATTTGCTGATATAGTTGAAGCGCAAAAAACAAATGATTGATCCTTCAATTGTAAAAAGGATCCCAAAGAATCAAACTTCGAACCCCCAAAACAAGTGCTTTTCAATAAACTACCGTTACCATCAATTTTCACCATCCAGATATCATAATTCCCATGCGCATTGCTGATATCCCCATCCGTTGAATTGCTCCATCCTGCAGCAGCATAGTTACCATCAAGGGTCTTTATGATTTTCTTGAAACCATCATTCCCTGTTCCACCAAAACTCTTCTGCCATTGAATACTGCCATCGGCATTGGTTCGCACAATCCAGCCATCAGCCACTCCGGCGGAACCATGATGGCCTGTAACATCCCCATCATTGGACTCTGAATAGCCGGCAATCAGGAAACCACCGTCAGGAAGCGGAAGGATATCATTGCCTACATCATTAAGGCTACCCCCGAAAGTCTTTTGCCATACTTTGGTAGGAACTGAAAGCGGTTGTGCCCAAGGATAAAAGGCATCAAAAAAAGATGTAATAAAAATGCTGATTATAAAGGATAGGTACTTCATGGAGGAAGGTATTACCATAAAAGTTACGAAAACGAGATAACTGGTAATACTCTTACCAAACTATTATTATAAATAATACCCTTATGCTAAACTTACTGGGATATATATTATTGTTAGTCATTGATTTAAGATTGTACAACTTACTTATACAATAAACTTCTTATTCTGACCAGAAACAATATTTAGCAGCCAAAAAATAAACAAATAACCATAAAAAGCAGCACAATCAACACCAGCGAAAACTTCAGCACCGCCATATCATACGTAAAATGTACCACCCATCCTATTGGACGGAAATATAATGTGGTGAGCATACCAGCATTCTCTATTACATCGAATAATCCGGCAAAAAGGGCGAAGAAAGAAAAGATGATACCGGCCTTGCGTAAGATATAATGTCCGGATAATTGTCCCAGATAACGGGCTCCAAAAAACAACGCACCTGCATAACCGATAATAAATCCGAAATCGGCATATATTCCATTGATGAACCGCTCTATGTAGCTGCTGTCCCAGCTGGTAAGCAATTGCATCACCCTGTCGGTGGTCTTAGCCATCTCAAAATCGATGATACTGCGGCTTCCCAATCCATGGGTGATGTAGCGCATCACTAACATCGCTATAACCGCAAGAGCCAAAAAGATAAAGAATCGGTTTCTTAGTCCGGGGTCTGTACTGGATGAGTTTGCCATAAGCAGCGCTGTTGATTGCTGAAAAGCCGGTGAAAACCGTATCTTTTCAATGAAAAGTTACAATTCCATTTCCGAATCATCAAAAATAGCATGCGTCGTATCTTCCAATGGCTTCTTCGAAAACCGCTTACCTGGCTGGCGAACCATTTCTCTTCCTCGCCTAACCAGAAAGCCGTCTTTGCATCCCTTAGTAAATTGCTGAAAGATATCCATACCGGTAAAAACAATGGCGGTCCCATTGTTCCTTTTATATGGAACCAGGGAAAATTCGTGATCGTATCTGACCAGCATAAAGGGATAAGGGATGGAGCCGACGACTTCAGGAATGCTGAAAAGAACTATCTCGCCGCCCTCGACTTCTATTATCAACAAGGTTTCACACTAATAAATAATGGCGATGCAGAAGAACTATGGGAAAATACTCCTGCCAAAGTGATGGAATCTAATAAGGATGCCCTTGCCGCTGAACTTCGCTTCCTTCAGCAAGACCGGTATTACCGAATCTATGGTAACCACGACCTGGAATGGAAATACGATATCCAACGAAATACATTCCTCACCCCCTTTTTTGGCGACTCACTAAAAGTAGTGGAAGGCGTGATTCTGCAAACGCAGTTTGAAGACCAGCAATACGATATACTTATATCCCACGGACATCAGGGTGACCAGAAAAGTGATGGCAATCCTTTTAGCACCTGGGTGGTAGCTGCCCTTTGGACACCCGTTCAACGTTTCCTCGACATCAGTATCAATACCACTTCCGACTCATTTGAACTGATCGACAAACATAATATAATGATGTATGAATGGAGTGCTTCCCAGAAAAACCTCATCTTCATTTCAGGACATACACATAAACCCGTGTTTGCCTCCCTCGATCACGTAGACCAGATCCAGAAACAGATAGAAAAAGCGCAACGCGAAAATAATATTGCCGCCATCCCGGCATTAGCCCAGGCGCTCCGCGAACGAAAAGTGGAATACAGCGGCAAGGGAATAATAAGAACAAAAGCCCAACCCTCCTACTTCAATAGCGGTTGTTGTTGTTTCAGCGACGGAGATATGACAGCCATCGAAATCGATTCGGGGCATATACGATTAGTAAAGTGGCAGTATGAGAATGAACAGCCGGTGAGGAAGGTTTTGGAGGAGAGTGAACTGGGGTATGTTCTCTCTAGTTTAACAGACTCAATTGTTCAATAGGTTCAATAAGTTCAAGAGGTTCCATATGTTTCTAGGTCAAGGACCAAGACTAATTGCTAACATTTAATTTTGGCGACAAATTCTTACGTAACAAACTTTTTAAAAAAGCTCCATAGGTTCCATGAGTTCCAGAGATTCCAAAGGTTCCCAGGTCAAAGACCAAGACTAATTGCTAACATCTAATTTTGAACTTTGACCTAGAAACCTATGGAACCTCTTGAACTTATGGAACCTTTGAACCAATCGAAGTATAAGCAAGTGGCGCAGTGCACACAGAGGAATCACCACTGCGTCTCTGCGTCTCCGCGGTAAAAACCCTCACATTATATTAGCTTTGAAATTAATAGTGCTGCCGCACTTCATAACCTTAAACCATTAAACCCTTAAACTTTTAAACTAATTAACAACTCACTTACGAAAAATAAAAAATGCAACCAATTAAGAATCGAATAGATATCCTCGATGGCTTTAGAGCAATAGCTATTCTATTAGTGCTCTTTTACCATTTTTTCTCAAGCTGGACGCTTCCTTACACCAATTCACCCATGTATCCTTATGGGGATAAATACAGTTATTTTAAATTCGGTTTTACTGGTGTAGAATTCTTTTTTATAATAAGTGGTTTTGTGATTTTTTTTAGTCTTGACTACACTTCCAATATTATAGCCTTCTGGAAGAAAAGAGCGATAAGGCTTTTACCTTCACTAATTATTGCTTCAATAATTACCTTCTTATTTTTACGTTTTCTCGACACTAATAACTTATTTCCCACCAGGCACGCCTGGATAAATTTTATTCCAAGTATCACATTCCTTCCACCAAACCTTCTGAATTTCATATTCCAGAACAAAATAGAATTCAATTATATAAACGGATCTTATTGGAGCCTGTGGCCTGAGATACAATTTTACTTTCTGGTAAGCAGTATCTATTTTTTGAAAAAAAATAAATTTATAGAAATCTATACTCTAGTTTCAGTTGTAATTATCTTAGTTAACTTCTTATTAAATAACTCCATTTATAATTAAATGTTCTTTGGCATTCTTTATCCTGTCGGCCATAAGCTATGGAAATGAAATTGATATAAAACTCATTTATGGTTTGTTCTTTTTTATTATTCTTTGTTTTTATTTACAGACCAAATACAATTAAATTTTTCACAAACCGATATCTATTAAAAATTGGAGTCTGTTCCTATTTTCTATACTTAATTCATGAAGTCATAGGCGTACTTGCTAATAAATAAATTTGCCGCCTATTTAAAAGGCCTTGATTTCCTTTTCCCGCTTTTATTGATACTTATACTTGATTGCAGTAAGCTATCTATATACGGTAAAGATTGAGAAGAGGGTTGATAAATTCTTGCGTAATGAATTTGTTTAAATGGTTCAAAAAAGTTCAATAGGTTAATAGGTTTCCAAAGACCAAGACTAATTGCTAAAAAATTTTGGTGACAAATTCTTTACGTAACTACTAATTAATACATTTTATACTAATAAAGGGATAGCCGATAGTTTCCAACTATCGGCTATCCCTTTAATGAAAAGAACTGCTTTTGTTTAATATTCATGATCGACCTAGGCTCCCCCTTTAGGGGGTCGGGGGGTTCAGTCCATCCTCACAATCTTCGGCGTAAAACTCCCCACCACATCCACAAGAGCTTGTTGTGATTGCATAACCATTTCAATATCCTTATAAGCATGAGGTGCTTCGTCTAATCCACCGCCAAGCAGTTTCACTCCGTATTTTTTTAATTGCTCTTTTAACTCCTTATGGGTAATGGAAGCAAAAGCTTTGGTTCTACTCATCTTTCTTCCAGCTCCGTGAGAAGCAGAAGATACAGATGCTGTCAATCCCTTTCCTTTTACTATATACCCATTGGCTGTCATTGAGCCGGGAATGATTCCAAGCACATCCAATCCGGCAGGTGTTGCTCCCTTTCTATGAACAATCACTTCCTTTCCTTCATGTTTTTCTTTCCAGGCGAAGTTGTGATGATTCTCCACTCTTGTCAGAGGCCTTTCTCCCAGTTGCTTCGCAATTTTCTGGTGAATGATGTGATGACAGGCAGATGCATAATCTCCGGCGAGGTTCATCGCCATCCAATATTCAATACCTTCTTGTTCATCCAGCATAAGCCAGGCAAGATTTGATGCATCACCAGGCAATCGTCTTTTTTGCTTGGCAATCTTTGTGTAATGATTAGCAATATTGGCTCCTAAGGCTCTTGAACCGGAGTGAGTAAGGAGTCCAATATATGAACCCGCTTCCACACCTAGTACAGCATCTTTCTCTGCTATCTCCACTACACCGAATTCAGCGAAGTGATTACCACTACCGCTGGACCCCAATTGTTTCCAGGCTCTTCCGTGCAGGTTCTTCAGCAATGGAATTTCAGAGAAGGTTGCAGAATCCATTACTTCATGATCTGCTGCTTGTTTGAATTGACCACCGCTTCCAAATAAAGTAGCTTCCAGTAATTCTCTTGTGAAATAGGCTTCCTTCTGCACAAGATCCTTTGCAGGCAGATCGAAAATGCTAAGACACATCCGGCATCCTATATCTACTCCAACACCATAAGGAATAACGGCGTTCTCAGTTGCCAGCACACCACCTATAGGTAATCCATAACCGCTATGTGCATCGGGCATCAAAGCTCCTGCTACAGAAACTGGTAGTTTAGCTGCCTGATACATTTGGTGCATCGCCCCTTCTTCTATGTGTTCTTGTCCGAATACAGAAAAGGCAATTCCATGCTGGTTTAGTGAAATGGTCTCCCCATCTTCCAAAACCGGAGTTTTCAATTCAATTAATTTCTGAGCAATTTTTGACAGTTTTTCATCTGTCGCATATTTCTCCGGAGTTTCCAATACCTGTTTTAATAGGGTTAATGCTTCTTCCAGAGATGCATGCTTGAAATGAGCGGTCATTTCGTGCATTGCAACACTCACAACGGGACCCTCGGGATAACCGATGGCCCTGATTTCTTTGCCGCTGATTTTTAATTTTTTCATTTTAGTTTTTTTTATAACCGGGAAGGCGGAAAGTAGCCCCCTCCCGACCTCCCCCGGTGGGGGAGGAGAAAGGCTACAGCGTAATTATTTATCCCTGTCATTTATTCAAATACCAAAATAATATCCTCACATTCTAAATTCAGAATTTAGGTTATTACTGATAGTTTTTCTGTCACCCAACTCCTCCCCCACCGGGGGAGGTAGGGAGGGGGCTTTACCTCCACTTCCCTACTTTCCTACAAACACCTGTTTCAACTGCTCCAACACCCCGTTACCATTCACGTTAATTGAGCTGATTTTTTCTGCAATGGCTGATACATATTCCATCTCTTTCAATTTCCACAACATTGCATTTTCTTCCATCAGCTTTGCTGTGTTTAGCAAAGATCGTGTTGAAGCTGTTTCTTCACGACGCATAATGGTATTGGCCTGAGCTTTTTTCTCAGCTATCAACACCTGGTTCATGATTTCTTTTACATCACCAGGCAGAATGATATCCCGAATACCAAAAGCAATTACTTCCACTCCCATAGCAAATGCCTTTTCTTTTACTGATTCCAGAATGGAGGCCGACATATTATCACGCTTTTCCAACAATTCATCGAAAGAGAAAGCGGCAATATATTCACGAAGGGCCAATTGAAAAACAATGTACAATTGCTTATCATACTCCTTGTTTTGCAATAGAGCCTTTTCAATATCCATAACTTTATACTGGGCCCAGGCATTGATACGCAAGTTGGCCTTATCCTTTGTCAGAATTTCCTGTCCGTTGATCTCCAATTGCAACTGACGCTTATCCACTTTACCTACAACGATAGGTATGGCATTCTTCCACCAGTTGTATACACCAGGTTGCAATATGCCTTCATATTTACCATCGATGAACAATACTGCGTTTTCGAAGTTCTCAATGGTATATGAACGAACATAAGGAAACACTAAACGGTGCGACAACAAGGAACGATCAATAGCATCTGAAATAGATACCTTAGATATATCGGCACGTACAAACTCATTTTTCAATGCAGACTTCCAGAAGGCATAACGACCTGTATTCAAAACTTGTTTCAATACTCCATTCTCGAAGTGCAAAACGATTTCCTGATCTTTTACTTCCAATACATCCAATTCATTGGCAAGTGACTCATCCTGCAAAAGTATATTTAACTCAACAGGTGCCACAAATGGAACTGTACGATCATAAACTGTCGCCTGCTTATTCCAAAGCCAGTATGTTCCTTCATTCAGGAAATTCTGATAAACACCAGATTTGAAAACCAATGCAATCTGATAAGCATTCACATTTACCTTTTTCATTTTATTCAATTTTAATAACTACTTTTAAAAAGGGCTGTACCTCCTGCCATCCTTGTCCGCGGAACCGATTGGTTTATACCTTATCTGTATCAGTTGCCTGGCTTACAAAAAGAGAAACTCTCTTCATTAATTCAGGGAAGTGTTACCATTCAGATATTGTCCTCCACCAGCTGCAGGCGAATCACCGAAGGCTACTGATGATTGTTTCCAATCATTTTGTAACGAACAGGGATACATACCCAATGCGCACCTTTTAAGGAAGCGTGCTCTTCCGTTTTGATGAGGATTAAAAGTCCTCTGCGTTAACCATTTCGCCTCCTCCGCTTAAGCGTAGGGTGGGATTCGAACCCACAAATTGCTGCTGCTCTAACCAACTGAGCTAATCCGACGATGCCGGAAAGGGAATCGAACCCTTGACACGCAGGTGATAGAGGGTAAGGCGCTGAAGAGGTAACAGCATACAGACCGTTACAACGGCTGCACTGTAGTGATTTTGGATACACCCACCTGGGTTCCCCACATCCCGCTTCTACCCTTCTTGCTGTTAAGCAAGCTTTTATATGCATTACTGCAGTATGTATTTTATTTTAAAGAACTTCTTGTCTCATTGACTATGTAAAGAAATAATCCATGTGTGCAATCTTTTTGCACAGTAAAAACAATTTTTAAATTATTTTTATTCTTCCTTATTAATACGCTCAAAATCGCAGCTATGCCCGTCAACCGAAATGCCCTTATCCGCTATCGCACCATTGACAAATGCCTACAGAACAGACGTCGAAAATGGACCATCGAAGACCTCATAGATGCCTGCAACCAGGCATTGTTTGAATATGAAGGCATCGAAAAGGGGGTTAGCCTTCGAACCATTCGCCTTGATTTAAGGGCTATGAGAAGCGAGCAACTTGGCTACCAGGCACCGATCGTAGTTACTGATAAAAAATATTACAGCTACGAAGAGCCAGATTATTCCATTGCCAATATCCCCCTCTCCACACAGGATCTTGAGATTTTACAGGAAGTCACCTTATTACTCAAACAGTTCAAAGGTTTCACTCACTTCAATGGAGTAAATGAAATGGTCAATAAACTGGAAGACAAGATTTATAGCGAACAAAACCAAAAAGCTTCAGTTATTGACTTTGAGAAAAACGAATTGCTGAAGGGAATAGAATGGCTTGACGTCATATATAAAGCCATCATCACTCAAACAACATTGTCCATCTCTTATCAATCTTTCAAAGCCCGCGATGCCAGTGAAATCATACTTCATCCCTACCTTCTCAAAGAATACCGAAACCGTTGGTTTGTACTGGGTATGAAAAAGAAAGGAAAAGAAATCCTTACATTAGCGCTGGACCGGATTATCGCAATAAACCTGCTCCACAAAGAACTATACGTGGAACCAAAAAACTTTAATGCCCACGATTATTTCCAACCAATTATAGGTGTTACCCGAAACGTAGGGGTAGAACCGGAAACAATCATTTTTAAAGCAGATTTCCGTCAGGCTCCATACATCAAGACCAAACCCATTCATCCCTCACAGCAAGTAATCAAAGAAGAAAAAGGTTGGACCGAATTCTCTATTCAAGTGATCCCCAATTTCGAACTCGAAAGGGAATTACTCGGATATGCGGAAGGATTAAAAATAATTTCACCGAATTCTCTAATCAGACGATTAAAGAATAAGATTAAAAACATGAATCAGTTGTATTCATAGATTACTTTCTAATGAAACAAGTTGATTCTGTTTTAAGAATATATTTCACTGTGGAGGTACATATCTATGCGTCTCCGCGTCTCTGCGGTAGAAAATGATAATACAGTTGCCGGGAAAACGGGAAAGCGGGAAGAAGAAATTTACTAATTTCTACTTTCACTTCATTCTTCCCTACTTCCTTATCAATTCCCCATCTCATACGCCCTCCTAAACCCAATCGCTTCCACCTGCTTCACAACATCCTGCTTTTCTCCCGGGTGCGCTATTTCAGCAATTGTCATAGGCTTATCAATAATCAGTTGATGGCCAAGATGATTACTTAATCTTTGAGCTTTCCTGGCACTTAACTTCCCAAATTCATATCGGGCAATCAATCTGCCTTTTCGAAGCAGGGCACTGTCCACCATGGTCAATGCACTATTGAAAGTACAGATCAGTTGAACATTCAGAAAGTCTGCCAATAACCCATCAGAAATATTGAGCAGATTCGAAACAGCTGAACTGTTCCTCACTTTTCGATCCATGATTATATTCTCCGCATCTTCTATGATCACAACCGTATTAGGATTGTCAACCAACAATTCGATGAATTCCGGGTTCATCAAATCTCCGGCAATGGCAGGAGAAAGGAATAATACCCTTTTCCTGATTTTGCCGATAAGATATCTCAGGTAAGTAGTCTTTCCTGTCCCAGGCAAGCCATGCAACAAGACTATACCCTTATCCTGATTCTTCCCTAATCGTTTCCTGATAAGCGCATCCACTTCCTTGAAATCGTCTTCGTAAAAAAGATCGATATCTAATTGGGTGCGTTTTATCTCCATAGCTTTCAAAGTAAGTCCACCACGTTCCTGTGCAATCAAATTAATTTCCAATGGTCGCCTTTTCTGACGCTCTTTAAATTGCGCAACAATACCAGTGAGATCATTTACAAAATCCTCTTGCTTAGCATCATGCAAAAGTGTAAAGCAATCATCATCGAATTCAATAATGCAGTTATTATTCGTAATAACCACAGTCTTATCAAACTGATAGTTCTTTCTCTCTCTCTTGTACCATCTGTACTTATGAACATACTTTACAAGGTGAGAATACTTCTCCTTGAATGACTCAAATGCTTTCTCCCCATCCACTCTATTCATAAAGTTGACGCTAGGTAAAACATTAAAGCAATTCAAGAAAAGAATTTTTGTATCCAGAAAATAATCGTCGAACACGTGGTTCGCGTTTAAGATTTTCTGATTGAATAAATTTTCCATTTTAGTATTTTTTATAACCGGGAAGGCGGGAAGAAATGTTTTTATCCTTCCCACTACCCTATTCAATTTATTTAAACCCATTCAGGCTTTTTTGTAGAACCGCAACGAACCAAAGGAAACTTCTCCTCTGCGTCTCTGCGGTAAAAAATAATAATAATCTAGCCGGGAAAACGGGAAAGCGGAAAAATAGCATTTATACTCTCCTACCATACTTCCATTCTTCCCTACTACCCTACTCTCTATAATTCCTCATAAAACCTCCTTCATTTTAAAAATAAAAAAACCCGGTCATCGATATGACCGGGTTAGCAACTCTTACTCATGAATAGTCATGAGAGATCACTTCCTGGTCGTATACAGGTAAAGTAATAATTTATACTTTGTATAGTATTAGTTATTCGTTTAGTCATCATATTAATAAAAAAGCCCCGCAACATCGGCGGGGCTTGAGTTATAGTGTTTTATACTTTTCTCAATTTTCACCAACAGGTGCCCCGCCAATAGTATGCATCACAAACGGACGACTGCCCGCTGCGAAATCATATTGTTTGTTTTTGTTTGACATCTGTTGTTATTTATTTTGTTTTGCGATGCAAAGATGAATAAAATTTTGAAATTAAATATTAAAGTGAATTATTTTCAATCGCAACTTGTCCCAGATTATTTTGAGAGACTTTTGTATTTAGAGGGAATACAAAGCCTTCACTCCGACCTCCTCGGGCCGCGGCGGGAGAGTGAGAAAGGCAACAGCGAAATTAATTATTACTTCGTCATCTGGACCGAAAATAGAAATGAATGATTTTGTTATGCTGAAAATTTTAGAATATAGGTTATGCCTTTATTAGTTACGCTCATTCCATCTCCTCTTACCCGGGAGGTCGTGGGAGGCCTCCCACTGCGTCTCTAAGGGGTTCTCAGTGGTAAAAATAATTTTAGCATATTAGTTTTATAGCCACACTTTGATCTTTAAACAATTAAACTCATTGAACTTATTGAACTTAAAAAGTGATTCCTTCCACCCACACATCCCCAATATAACAGTTACCCGTATCCTCATTTGCATATAATCCAACCGCCCATTTGCCTTGTAAAGGAATTTCTTGGCTACTTCAACCCATCCATCATAAACTCCACGAACCTTACACTCGTCGTTTTCAATAACACAATCTTCAGTATTATGAACATCCAGGTTGATAGCATCATAGGCCTGCTTGAAATTGTTCACCAACTTATTAAAGGTCTCCAGACTGATATCAATATGATCATTCAACTTCAAGCCAGTATGCCTGAAGGCGAAATCATATTCAAAAGGTTTCTTGCATAATATTGGCTGCATACATTCACGAACGGCCGTCTCAGTATTATTAAAGATCGGATCCGGATGGATGAGGTCATAAATGAAATCACACATTGTTCCAGGAAGCTCATATTTTTCGATTGGATACTGAAACATCTCCTCGATTGTATATCTGTACAACTCCTTACTTGTTACCCTTGGACTACAGGCTCCTACATTTACACCTCTTTCATTCATGTAATTGAGTAATTCTTCCCATGCTTCATCAAACTTATCATCAGGAATTTCTGCCACTGGTTTAAAATGTGTAGGACTATCTATTTTTTCATACACAGTAATCATTTCATTGTTCATGAAATTATTCTCCACGGCTTCGATACTCTTCAGAAAACTATACTCCATTTCGGGAGTCATCTTATGTCCCATTTCACCGAAACCAAAAACGGCACCATGCTCCAGCATCAGTTTCATTTTCAAATATTCATTCTCTGCTTTTATGGCATCTTCAGAAGAAAAAAAAGGGGTTTGCATACTTTAGATTTTTGAAAGTTGATAAATAAAATCAATACAATTCAAAAATAAAGTAGGTGAGTATTCGAAAAGCGGGTTTTGGAAGATAGGTTTGTGGGGTACAACTTTATTTTCGCAATTTCCGGATCTTCAAATTTTCGAATTTGAAAATTTGGGAATTTGAAAATCTAGCCCCTACACTCTTATAAAACTATTGAAAAACTAAATGCTGAAATATTTAAAATTGTCTAATTAAACAAAGGAAAATTTTGCTACAAATTGGTCTGTATGCAAGAGATTTTCAAATTTTCAAATTCCCAAATTTTCAAATTCTCAGGTTCTCAGGTTCTCAAATTACTAACTCAACTACACCTGGCCCATCCTCCTTCCTCGTCCTTATCGTATTCACCGGCCAGGCCTCCATTTCAGATTCGGGGAATTCGTATTCGAGAATGGTTCGGAGAGAGTCGTCTGTTAAACTTTTTGTCGAGCCATTGGATGGCTTTTTCTTTGGGAAGGAGTAAAGGCATACGGCCGCTATTGGTTCTGCCATTGTGGATGGTAGCCATTAAAGGATTGGCTGCTCTTGTTATGATGGAGAAAGTACCGATCAGTTCACCGGTTTCAGGATCTGGCAGAGGTGAATAATTATATAGTCCGGCAAAACAGAAAATCGGCTGTCCTTTTACGTGAATAAAATAAGGTAATTTCTTTTTCCCACCGGTATCCTGATGTTCAAAGAAGCCAGTAGAAAGAACCAAGCATCGTTGTTGCCTCAGCCGATGCCATACGGAGCGTTTGTCATCCAATATCTTTTCACTACGTGCATTGGCCATACTGGTCCGGTATTCCTTTATTTTTTCAGGAGTGTTCATGTAGTCGGCAATCACCCCCCATTCAAACAATCGCAATTTGAAACCATCTTCATTCACTACTACTGGCCAGGTACAAAAGGATTGCGCCACTTTATGCCAGGTGGGTTCAAAATGTAAGTCATCTGTTTTTACAGGAAGAAAATCACTGACTAGTTTGATATTGCTGAAGAAACTCATGTCGTAACACATGGGCGGTAGTTTTCGATTTCCTCCAAAAGTACTTCAGTCTGCTGATGCTTCCATAATATTCCGAGATAAAGCGCTCCATACCGGTCTTTCAGGGTCACTTTCAACCGATCAGCCGGATTATAATTCCACCACGACAATTGGTGTTGTACATAGCTGCTGATTTTCCGCTTCAGTCCATCTCCTGCCTTCCATGGCTTTGGCAACAGATTCACATAAATGCGAAAGCCCTCTGGCTGAAGAGATGCCATCCGTAATTTCTGAAGATGCTCCTCATTGGTACTATCGTATAAAAAACGGTATGGGTCAGCTCCCAATAAACGCATATGTCGTTCAGCCCTCTCAGAATCTACAGTATGATGAATATAATGAGTAAACAATAGTGGCACCATCTTCTTATCATCATAAGGACCGAAACCCCGCTTATAATACTGCCGCACAAAAAACATCGGCTGCCGGGTCATGGCATCGAGGAGTTGAGGGGTGAGGGGGGCGAAGGGATTCATGGAGGAGTTTTACGTTGTACGTTTTAAGTAGTAAGTAGTAAGTTGTAAGTTTGTTTAGTAGGCTACCGAAATATTGAGCTTCGTAGGGGATATTGCTTAAATTTTACTATTAATTCGATAATCATTAAATCGAAAAGGAATTTTTATCAACTATTCTTAACAATATTTATTCATCCGTCGAAGACAATTATCTCCGTTAGCCTACTACACATACTTATTACTTACAACTTATAACGTAGAACTTTCTTACAAAACGAACTAACCCACTTCATGCAATTCCTCCCACCTAGTCGTATACCTCTTACTCCTCATCTCCTGGCGCATTTTCCAATTTCGTTTTAGTCCTGTGGCGGCGTACTTTATCATATCGTCGCGCTGACTGAAATTGATATTATCGATTGTTTCCATAAGGTGACGTTGTTCATTTCTGTTTTCAGTGGCAAACAGGTTAGCTTGTATGGAAGCATCGGGCACCAATCCACTCAGGGTAACGCCTGCCTTAAGATATTTCACTCCCTTTTCATATAAATGGTCTACCAATGGCATGGCATACTGAATCAATTCATGCGTATTGGATGTGGCGATTGGAATAGTCATACTTCTGTGCCGGCTCTGCGGACTATAAACATATTTTTCTTCCTTATGTCCATTAGTTACAACAAACACATCGATAGCGCTTGCAGCGCAACACTGCCTCCGTAATTTTTCTGCAGCACGCGATACATAAGTGGCAACCGCTTCTTTAATATCTTTTAATTCAAAAACCGGACTCCCGAACATACGGGTAGTGGCAATCATCTTTTTTGTTTCGAGAGGATCTTTCATGGGAATACAAGGTTCCCCATTCAATTCTTTTATCAATCGGGTGCCTACTACTCCTCCTAAATTTTTACGGGCCCATTCCACAGGCATATTCCTCAACTGCCAGCCGTTTTCAATACCCAGGTTTCGGACCTTCAATGCGTATTGTCTTCCTACTCCCCAAAGGTCATCCACTTTTGTATTTTCAAGCGCTTCTTTTATTTTCTCTTCAGTATCCAACACCATCACCCCTTTACTTCCTGCCTTATCTTTTTTGGATAAACGATTGGCCACTTTTGATAATACTTTTGTTGGGGCTATTCCCACAGATACTTTTATGCCAGTCCACAATTCAACGGTATCTTTCAATTGTAAGCCAAAAGATGGCAAATCATCCTGAGCCACACTCTTAAGGTCAACAAAGGCTTCATCTACCGAATATACTTCCACGCTATTATCGCCCGATACAAAACGGAGGGTATCCATCACCCTGGCACTGAGGTCTCCATACAGATGATAGTTGGAAGAAAATACTGCCACTTTATTTTTTTCAATGATCTCTTTGTTCTGATAATAGGGTGCGGCCATTCCCACTCCTAATTTCTTTGCTTCATCTGTTCTGGAAATAATGCATCCGTCATTATTACTCAGCACCACCACCGGACTATTCAACAGATCTGGCCGGAAGAGTCGTTCGCAGGTGCAGTAGAAGGAGTTGCAGTCGACTATTGCGTAATACACCCCGATCTCCGCCGCACCACCCCCTGTCCCCCTAAAGGGGGAACCTAGGTCGATCTCCTTATTTTTATTCGAATTTGTATTCATTATTTAATTTTTCACCTCGTCCTGGGTTCCCCCTTTAGGGGGACAGGGGGTTTCTAAATACTCCACAATTGCATTTGTAACCATATCTGGCGCAACAATCACTTCTTCATTCCTGAATCGAATTACCTTGACGCCTTTCTCATTCAGAATTTTTTGTCGTTCTTTATCTCTAATTTTCACCTCTTCAAGGTCATGAATTGAACCATCAATTTCGATAGCTACATTAGCGGAAACACAAAAAAAATCAACTACATAATTCGAGATAGGATGCTGCCTCCGAAATTTATACCCCAACGGCCTTTGCTTTAAAAAATTCCAAAGAACTTCTTCTGCATGAGTTGGCTCCTTCCTTAACCTTTTTGCCGCCTCAAAAATCCTCGACTCTGACTTATAAAACATCTTCTTTTCCATAACTCCTCATTTTTTTTAACAACTAATGAAACATTACATTTTATCTTTAACTACAACCTAGCTCCCCCTTTAGGGGGTCGGGGGGTGGGTGGTTGGTTAGCTCGCTCAAACGGCATGAATCACATACGTCACTACTCCCCAAATTGCAAAATCACTAAACTCTGCAAGGTTTATGTTTTTATATCTTGGATTTTCAGGTATAAGGAAGGCCGATGAAAAATTCTTATGAAATCTTCGTATCAGCAATTCCCCATTCAAAACCGCCACAATCACTTTGCCACTGGCCACTGTGATGGAGCGGTCAACAATGAGCACATCATTGTCGAAAATGCCCGCATCTTTCATCGCATCTCCTTTCATGCGGAAAAAAAAAGTGGCTGGTTTGTTTCGGATCAGTTGTTCATTCAGGTCAATACCGCGTTCGGCATAATCGTCGGCCGCCGCCCCAAAGCCGGTGGCATTGGCGGTGGCCACATTATGCTGCGTGAAGTTTTTAGAGCCCCGGTAAGCAGCTCCGAAGAAAGTTTCCCCATCCATATAAAATAAATTTTGAAATACTAAATTATTTAGTAAATTTATGCTAACAAAATTTGCAGGCCTATTTTTTTATTCTTTTTTTGGAGGCTTTGGTTAGGGTCTCTTAGGGTAAAACAGATGGGTTTTGTAACTGCTACACTATTGTTGTACACTTTAAAATGGATGGGTTATGACACTTACTGGAATCAACATGCCCGGTTACCGGGTGTACGAGTACCTGCTCGTATTATTGCCACACGAAGAGTTGCGGCATAAGATCCAACAGGTTAGAAAAGAGTTTGCCGACAGTTATAAAATGACTTCGGTACCTGGTGCCAAGCCCTATATCGGGTTGGCCAGTTTCACCCAATATGAGATGATGGAAGAGCGCATTTTGAACAAGTTGAAACTGGTAGCGATGGCGCAGCATCCTTTCAAGGTGGAGTTGAAAGATTTCGGGAGTTTCCCTTCCCATAGTATCCATATCAATGTGGTATCCCGGGTACCTGTGCAGCAATTGGTGAAATCCCTTCGCACCGAAGCACAGCGTTTAATGAAACTGAACGAATCGAACAAACCACATTTCATGCTCGAGCCGCATTTAACAGTAGCAAACAAACTGAAACCCTGGCAATACGAAAAAGGATGGTTGGAATATAGCCGCAAATCTTTTACCGGACGTTTCGTTGCCGAAGCCATGTTACTATTGAAGCGACCACAAGGTTCTAAATCATGGCAGATAGCACAGCGTTTCGAGTTTATGAATTTGCCTGTGTTGACGAGGCAGGGAGCATTGTTTGGGTAGCATAAAAGAAGTTCCATAAGTTCAATCGGTTTCATAGGTTCCATAGGATCCTAAGTGGAACAACATCAACAATTGCCTGCGCTCAGTTGTGATGCATCATATAAATACCTCTGGAACCTATTGAACAACTTGAACCTCTGGAACCAAATTAACAGAACATACACCTGAACTTTTTAAGCTAATTAAATAATGAACCCTTTATCTGGCCGTGGGGCTCAGTATAACACCAAAAACCGTTTCCTCAAAGACGAAATCACCCGCGAACACGTGGAGGGAATCGACGATTGGACCATCACCGATATACCAACTCAATACATAGAACAGGAAGCAAAAAGCATTGTAAACAAAGTGGATAGTCCCGATGTAGGTATGCTCTACAGCATGAACCCTTACGCCGGTTGTGAACACGGTTGTATTTATTGCTATGCCCGCAACGCCCATGAATATTGGGGTTATAGCGCAGGGCTGGATTTTGAACAGAAGATCATCGTCAAGAAAAATGCACCACAGCTGCTTCTCAGAAATTCCTGATGCATCCTAAATGGGAAGTGGTTCCGATATCTATTAGTGGTAATACCGATTGCTATCAACCGGCTGAACAGAAATACCGTTTAACGCGCAGACTTTTGGAAGTTTGTAACGAATTCAATCCAGCCTGTAGCGTTGATTTCAAAAAACGGTGGTATGCTTCGTGACAAGGATCTTCTGAAAGTGATGGCTAAGAAAAAACTGGTCTCCATTTTAGTAACGATAACATCACTCGATGAAAAACTCAGGAGAGTGATGGAACCAAGAACAACTACCGCAAAACAACGGCTTCGGCTAATAAAAGAATTAAGTGATGAAGGGGTGAGAATGGGAGTAATGCTGGGACCTATCATACCAGGTTTGAATGATCATGAAACACAACGCATACTGAAATCAGCAAAAGAAAATGGCGCCAGTTTTAGCGCTTATACATTTATCCGCTTGAATGGTGCTGTTAAATTGTTGTTTCATGATTGGCTGTACAAAACATTTCCTGACAGGGCCGACAAAGTGTGGCATCATATCGAAGACAGTCATGGCGGACAAGTAAACGACAGTCGTTTCGGTACCCGCATGCGCGGAGAAGGAAATATTGCAGAAATGATTGGGCAGCAGTATAAAAAATTCAAATTGCTCTACGGTTATACTTCAGATGATTGGGAGTTTAATACTGAGGATTTTAGAAGGCCGGGAGAGCAGGGGAAGTTGTTTTGAGAAGAGCCCCCTCCCGATAAATGCTTGATGCTTGAGGCTAGAGAGTTTAGTAAGCGAAGGTTTGAGAGAATCCACCTAAATGTTTTACCGCCAGAGACGCGGAAATAGTCGCAGATTAAGGGCATAAAAAAATCATAATTCAGATTAGAAATAGTCACTTGCTACCTTAGTGGGTGTTGCACTTTGTATTACCCATCTGCTTCCCCACCGGGGAATATTTTTGAATTTTCAAATTTCCTACTGGTATTTCCTACTCAAATCATAAATTATCTTCCTATCCCCCTCACTCAAAATCCTCGTAGAATCTTGCGGCGTAAAATGTATTTTATAAGATTGGATAGCGATGCCACTGTCTTTAATATTATAACCAATGATCCGTAATCCCTGTACTGCATTGAAATGTTCAGGAACTTTAATATTTGTGGTATCATACCAATATCCATAACCGCTATCAGACAATTGCTTCCAGGAAAAAAAACGACTGGGATCTACTTTACGACCCGGAGCTACATCGGCATGTCCAACAAAATTGGCTTGAGGAATAGAATATGCCCTTTTCAACCGATCCAATAATTGAAGCAAACTGTTCATCTGAGGTTCAGAAAACGGTTCGCTACCATTATTATCAACTTCAATACCGATACTGCTGCTATTAAGATCTGTATTATTCCCCCATTTGCTTACACCAGCATGTTGTGCTCTGAAATAATCGTTCAGCATATGGAAAACAGTTCCATCCCTGCATACCACATAATGCGCACTTACTTGTGTACGGGGAATGGTGAAAGTCTTTAGTGTCTGATCACAAGTATTCTGCGCTGTATGATGTATAACAACAAAGTTGGGGCGACGAATAGAAAAGTTGGTTGTGCCTGCAAAGAAGGGGGCATTACTTACTGAATCGTTAAGCGGATATTGCCTTAGCACCTTGGCATATTGCTTTACCTGTTTCTTATACGTCTTATTGGTGACTCGATAGGCATTACGATTACAGGCAAGAATCAATGTTACGAAACATAACAATAACAGGAATCCCTTTCCCATACTATATGATTAGATGAATAGTAGAATTATCGTCGTTTATTACCGCCTTGATGGAACTTTCGGCCACCACCCGATCTTCGGGCACGGGGTTGATAAGAAGGCACCGCACCTAATTCTTCAGGAACCGGAGTCTTTTCCACTTCTTTACCTATCAATTCCTCAATGGCAGCGAACTTATTCTGCTCTTTTTCAGAAATGATGGTTACTGCCATTCCATCGGCTTCTGCACGGGCGGTACGTCCAATACGGTGGACATAATCTTCTCCATCATGTGGTACATCATAGTTGATTACCAGATCAATGGTATCAATATCAATACCACGGCTAAGGATATCCGTAGCTACAAGAATCGGAATACGACCGCTTGTAAAACCATTGATTACTTCTTCACGATGTGCTTGTTCCAGATCGCTATGCATTTCAGAAGCATCGAACTTAGCCATCTTTAATGTTCGGGTCAATTGCTTCACTTCATTCTTTCTTCCGCAGAAAATAAGGGCACTTTTAAAAGGAGTGTTTTGAAGAATGCTTTTTACCAATGGAATCTTCTGTGTTTCATATACCACATAAGCTCTCTGAACAATTTTCTCAGGAGGCTTAGAGATAGCGATATTCACTTCAACCGGGTTGGTAAGAATATTACGGGCAAGCTGTCTTATTTTCTGAGGCATGGTTGCTGAAAACAAAAGAGATTGCCTGTTAGCTGGCATTGCCTGTGTGATACGATTGATATCATCCTGAAATCCCATATCCAACATACGGTCGGCTTCATCAAGAACAAGGAACTTAAGACCACTCATGTTCACATAGTTCATATTGATATGGGCAATCATACGACCCGGAGTACAAACAATAATATCAGCTCCTGATTGTAAGGCTTTCTTTTCAGTAACAAAGTTCTGTCCATCGTTACCACCGTAAATGGCAATGGAACTGATATTGGTGAAATAGGATAGTCCTTCCAGATGTTGTGATATCTGTATCGCTAATTCCCTGGTTGGAACGATGATAATAGCACGGGTAAGCCCTTCACTTTTATGTTCCAGCATTTTGTGGATCATTGGGAGCAAAAAGGCAGCTGTTTTACCAGTACCGGTTTGAGCGGAAGCAATAATATCTCTACCAGCCAATATTGGCGGTATTACCTGTTCCTGAACCGGGGTGGCATTTTCGTAACCGGAGGCATCAATTCCTTCCAGTAAATCGGGGTGAAGTCCAAACTCTGTAAAACGCAAGGATATAAGTATTTATGCAGGATCGGTCCTGCAACAGGACCTTCTCACTTTTTAATAAAGGTTAAAGATAATCAAATTGCCTGAGCCGGCCTTCTTTCCTCCGATTGCTCTGCTCCATACTCGCTAATCAACTCAGCAACAAGGGCTGTCCAACCCGTTTGATGACTGGCCCCCAACCCTCTTCCCGTATCGCCATGGAAGTATTCGAAAAATGGAACTAAATGCTCATTTCCTGGTTGCTGGTAAAACGAATTATACTCTCCATAACATTTTCGTTGCCCATTACTATCCTTTTCAAACAAACTGATTACTCTTTTCGTCATCTCCCTTGCCACCTGAATAAGATTCATCTTATTGCCTGAGCCTGTTGGATAATCAACCAGAAGACTGTCGCCATAAAAATCTCCATATCGGCGAATAGATTGAATAATGAGGAAGTTTATCGGCATCCATACCGGACCTCTCCAGTTACTATTTCCACCAAACATATCCGATGTGGAATCGCCCGGATCATATTGGATAGAATGCTCATGTCCATCAACCGTAACAGAATAGGGATGCTCCTTATGGTATTTCGAAAGAGCTCTTATTCCCCCTGGAGAAAGGAATCCGTTTTCATCTAATAGTTTTTTCACCAGGAATTCCAATCGTTTTTGGAATCAGTGACAACAACAATTGTTCCCCATCTCCTCTTCTTCATTGGGCCAGAACTTCTTGTTCTTTATGCGGTAATTCTCGAACCAGGCTAAACGTTTCTTGAAATCTCCAAGCTTGCCCAATGCAGTTTTATCAATGGTTGATACAGCGAACAACGGAGTAAGACCTACTATTGACTGTATCTTCAAAGGAACAGGATCGGCATCTGGAACACAGAGCACATCATAGTAGAACTTATCTTCTTCATTCCACAGATAGTGATCATTCAGAATGCTTCAGCAATCAATACGAAATGCTCGAAGAATTTTGTTGCAGTATCTTCAAACTCATCATACTGGGCAATCTCGATGGCAATATCCATCATATCCAATGCATAGGTACCCATCCAACTGGTGCCATCCGCTTGTTCCAACTGCATCTTATTGCTGAAATGAGAACTTCGATTGAACACGCCTATATTATCCAACCCAAGGAATCCTCCTTCAAAAATGCTATCTCCTTTAAGGTCTTTTCGGTTAATCCACCAGGTGAAATTGATTAACAGTTTTTGGAATATCTTTTTAAGGAAAACGATATCCCCTTTCCCGTTTTGCTTTTTCTCTATATGATAAACTTGTAATGCAGCCCAAGCCTGTACTGGAGGGTTCACATCACTGAAATTCCATTCATAGGCTGGAAGTTGTCCATCAGGTTTCATATACCATTCCCGCATAATCAGCAATAACTGATGTTTGGCGAAAGTAGGATCCGCCACTGCCATGGAAATACATTGGAAAGCCAGATCCCAGGCAGCATACCAGGGATATTCCCATTTATCGGGCATGGAAATAATGTCCTGATTCTTCAGATGTTTCCAATCGCTATTCCTTCCCTTCTGTTTGCCTTCGTTTACGGGAGTGATACCATCGCTGGTACTTAACCATCTCTCCACATCATAATGATAATATTGCTTACTCCATAGAAGTCCTGCAAGTGCCTGCCGTTGAATTCGGGCCATATCATCATTCATTCCCTTAGGAAGGATAGCCGCATAATAATCATCAGCTTCCTGTTTGCGGATGGTGAAAATATCTGTGAACCCTCTTCCAAAGGCATTATCCATCACCTGGTTACTAAGGCGGCAATAGATGGTTTTAGTTTCGCCAGCAGCTAATGTAGTTTTATAAACAGCAGTAAACTTGGTTCCGGTATTCCTTTTTCTTAGTTGTTCAGTATTCTCATTCTTTATTATTGCACGATGGAAGGCATCTTTTACAAAAATGCTTTCATTAGGAATACCGTTTACAATTTCAGTATTAGTTTCATTGTCGGTAAATAAGGAATCTGTTGCCGGCTGAAAATAAAAATAATAGTTACCCAGATTTTCATGGGTAGCTTTTACAGTTGTCTTATTCACTCTCGTAATAGAAGGCTTCTGTTGCATCTGTTTATTCGACCATCGGTTGTAAAACCACAGATGTGGTAAAACATGGATGTCAGCAGCTTTGCTATACCGGTTTGTGATGGAAATTTTTATGAACATGTCCTGGTCACTTTGCTTTGCATAAGTAACAAGCACATCAAAATACCGGTTATCATCAAATACACCGGTATCCAGTATTTCGTATTCAGGATCAAGATGTCCTCTTTTCCTGTTTTCCTCCTTCAATTTCTTATAGGGAAATTCCTGCTGAGGATACTTATACAGATACTCCATATAAGCATGGGTAGGGATATTATCGAGATAGTAATATAGTTCCTTTACATCTTCCCCGTGATTACCTTCATTATTACCTAATCCGAACGCTCTTTCTTTTAATATCGGGTCCTTCCCATTCCATAATGCTACTGAAAAGCAAAGGTTTTGTAAGTAATCTGAAATCCCTGCAATACCATCTTCCCCCCATTTATATACGCGGCAATGTGAATGATCAAAGGGGAAGTAGTTCCAAGCATCACCCCATGGACCATAATCTTCTCTCACTGTGCCCCATTGCCGTTCACTAAGGTAAGGTCCCCATTGGGCTAATGGAATAGGTTTTAATGCATTTACTGCGAGACGTTGGTGTTCTGCTGTCATCAGTTATAATTATACTCCACAATAGCCAAGTCCATATACTACAATAGCTGGCTTTTCTAAAGAAGTGAAATTACTATTAATAGGGGAAAATAGGGGCAGTTTGTGGAAGGAAGAGGTTTCAAACGTTTGCAGGAAGTGGAATTTGAAAATTTGAAGATTTGAGAATTTGAAAATGCATGCCCCGCAGCAGTGCGTGGGGAACAGCCAATACAATCGCCTTAGATATGCGTGGATAACCGGGAATAAGGAAAGGAGTTCTGTTTAAATTTGGAAAAGTTCGCTATCTGTTATCCTCTTACCGTCAACACTCCGCCGTGGCGGAAAAGGTCTCCTAAAAATAATTTATAGCACAAAGAAAAATCTTATTAAACAAAACTCCTTACCGCCTTCCCGGTTATCCCCCTCAACTTTTTAGTAAAAGAAAATAACCATTAAATTGCGCCCTCAAGCCTTAACTAATGAAGTATCTCATTTTTGTATTGTTACTTGTTTCTTCAACTGCATTTTCCCAAACAGACACTACATTAACCCGCCTTCAAAACGAATTATCGAAAAGTACAAATCGTGATGAGAAAATAACCGTTCTCAAGAAAATAATAGACCACGCAGTCATTTACGACTCCGCTACAGCCGAAAAATCGATAAATGAAGCCATTTTCCTTGCAGAAGAATCACGCGACAGGAACCAAATGGCAGGGATTAGAATACACATAGCAAGAGCCTATTTGTTACAGGCAGGAAAGCAGAGCTATATAAACAAAGCAGAGGTCTATATTAATGAAGCATTGAAGATCTGCAAAGAGTCTGATGGACTTGAAAGGGAACTTATAATGGCCCAATTGACGCTCTCAAGGATTCACAGGAATAGTGGCAGAGGCGAGAAAGCCATAGAAGCAAATACTGTCGCAATAAATTATGCTAATGATTTAGGCGATGACTCCTTACGTGTTTGGGCATATATGGCCAATGGCCGAAACTATTTGTATCGCGATGAAAAACTGAATGCCTTTAAAAACTACCTGGCAGCACTAAATATTGCAGATCAAACCAAACATAAAGACAAAGAAATATTACTAGTCAATTCCTACCGCAGCTTAAGCGATTTCTTCATTACCATTGGAAATCATGATAAAGCAATTGATTACTATACAAAAGTATTAGAATTCGATTTGTCAAAAGGGAAAATGACAGAGCTGACATCTGACTATAATGTTATGGGGTCATTATACCAATATCAAAAGAAATATGATATTGCAAATACATACTTTGAAAAATCATTTAAACTCGCTGATAGCTTAAAAAACCAGCAAGCAAAAATACAAAGCACCTTTAGCTTAATAAACAATCTGTTTGCTAAAGGACAAATGAAAGAAGGACTTGTTTATTTGGAATCTCATCCAGAGCTAAGCACTATGCTTCAACAGATGCAAATGGGCTATATACTAGACAGGGCAAAAGCGCTCATCTATCTGGATTTGAAAAATTATGACTCAACTAATTACTATTACAGCAAACTTTTCCCTGTATATGAAAGGGAAAACAATGTATATACTAAAGCACAATTCTATATAGAATACGGATATACATTACGAAAAATGGGGAGGACGAAAGAAGCCATCCCCTATTTATTGAAAGGAAAAGATTTCTGTGAACAGGCTAATAACCTGGAAGGTGTTAAAATGGCTGTGGCTTATCTTGATAGTTGTTATACTGAAACCGGGGATTATAAAAATGCACTCATCTATTCTTCCCAATTCAATAAACTAAAGGATTCATTACAAGTATTGGGAAAAGAAAAAGACCTTGTATCGATGGAGATTGATGCAGAGAATAAAAGGAAAGAGAGGAAATTGAAAGAAGAGGAAGAGGCACTTCAAATAAGACATAATATCCAATACACTGGCATCACTATCGGCATCCTGGTCTTATTCCTATTATTGGTTTCCTTTGGATTTCTGAAAGTTCCGATCGGATGGATCCGAGCTCTCGGATTTATCTCATTCATTTTCTTTTTCGAATTCATCATATTAATAGCCGACAATCAAATTCATCATTTCACACATGGCGAACCCTGGAAAGTGCTGGCTATAAAAGTAGTGTTAATCGCCATCCTTCTTCCTCTTCATCATTTGGTAGAAAAGAGAGTGGTGCATATGATTACGGCGCATAGAATGAAACAGA
>JBGAQE010000254.1:0-3016 GCA_044220885.1 Chitinophagaceae bacterium | reverse complement strand
CAATGCCCAGGTAGAAGTGGATGAGGTTTGGGAGAACTACAATATGGGTCTTATTACCAATAACGAACGTTACAACCAGATCATTGATATCTGGAGTCGTGTGGATACACGGATAACTGAAACACTGATCAGGGAACTGGCAGCAGACAAGCAGGGCTTTAACTCTGTATACATGATGCTGGATAGCGGGGCCCGTGGTAGCAAGCAACAGATCAAACAGCTTGCAGGTATCAGGGGATTGATGGCCAAACCACGTAAATCCGGTTCTTCCGGCAGTGAGATCATTGAAAACCCTATCTTATCCAATTTTAAAGACGGATTAAGTGTATTGGAATATTTTATCTCTACGCATGGTGCCCGTAAAGGTTTGGCGGATACGGCGCTTAAAACAGCTGATGCCGGTTATCTTACAAGAAGGCTGGTAGACGTATCACAGGATGTTGTCATCAAGGATGAGGATTGTGGTACTCTTCGCGGAATCGCCATATCAGCATTAAAGGATAATGAAGATATTATTGAACCATTGGCAGACAGAATTGAAGGACGTACTTCACTGCATGATGTGTATAACCCGGTTACAGATGAATTATTAATAACAGGTGGTGAGGAGATCAGTGCAGAGATGGCCAGAAAAATTGATGAGACAGGGATTGAAACTGTTGAGATCCGTTCCGTACTGACCTGTGAAAGCAAACGTGGTGTTTGTGTAAAATGTTATGGTAAAAACCTGGCGAGTGGTATGTTGGCTCAGCGTGGGGATGCAGTTGGTATCATCGCTGCACAAAGTATTGGTGAACCTGGTACACAGCTTACATTACGTACTTTCCACGTAGGTGGTGTGGCTGGTTCAGCTTCTGTAGAAAGCACTATGCCTGCCAAGTTTGAAGGTACTATACAGTTTGACGGATTACGTACGGTAAGTACAGAAAACAATGAAGGCAAGAAAGTGAATGTTGTAATCGGACGTACCGAGAACGAGGGTAAGGAGTAATGGATGTGAAAATGACCGTTTGTTAAGTACCAACAACGTTCTTATGGTGCTACTTTGAATGTTAAAGACGGACAAAAAGTAAATAAAGGTGATGTGATCTGTACATGGGGGATCCGTTTAACAATGTTATCATCGCTGAACAAAACGGTAGTATTAAATTTGAAAGTTTAATTGAAGGCATTACTTACAGGGATGAAGCGGATGAACAAACAGGTCACAGAGAAAAAGTAGTTATTGAAACAAAAGATAAGACCAAACTGGCATCTATCATTGTTGAAGGAAAAGATAAGAAAACATATAACTTACCTGTGGGTTCTCATATTGTAGTGGAAGAAGGGGATGATGTAAAGAGCGGACAGGTACTGGTTAAGATACCACGTGTATTGAGCAAGTTGAAGGATATCACGGGTGGTCTTCCAAGAGTAACTGAATTGTTTGAAGCAAGAAACCCAAGTAACCCTGCGGTGGTATGTGAAATTGACGGTGTTGTTTCTTTTGGAGCGATCAAACGTGGTAACAGGGAGATCATTGTGGAGGCAAAAGACAGTGTGGTCAAGAAATACCTTGTTCCATTGAGCCGCCAGATCCTGGTTCAGGATGGTGACTTTGTAAAAGCAGGAGCTTCCTTAAGTGACGGGCAAATTGCACCGGCAGATATTCTTGCTATTAAAGGACCGTTTGCTGTTCAGGAATATGTGGTAAATGAGATCCAGGAAGTATATCGTTTGCAGGGTGTGAAGATCAATGATAAACATATTGAGGTTATCGTACGCCAGATGATGAGAAAAGTAACCATTGAGGATGCAGGTGATACTAAATTCCTTGAAGGAGATACAGAAGACAGGTTTGATTTTAATGTGGAGAATGATTATACCTATGATAAGAAGGTGGTAACAGAGGCAGGTGAAAGCACCAAGTTAAAAGCCGGACAGATTGTTACACTGCGTGATGTAAGGGAAGAGAATTCGATCTTACGCCGTGCGGATAAAAAACTGGTTGAATACCGTGATGCAAAACCTGCAACATCATCCCCATTATTGTTGGGTATTACAAAAGCCTCATTGGGTACACATAGCTGGATCTCTGCAGCGTCTTTCCAGGAAACAACCAAAGTATTGTCATCTGCCGCTATACAGGGCAAAACTGACCTTATGCTTGGCCTGAAAGAGAATGTGATCACCGGTCATCATATACCAGCCGGTACCGGCCTCAGGGATTTTGAAAACATGATTGTTGGAAGCAAGGAAGAATATGAATTGCTGATGACAACTAAAGAGGCAATGAGCTTTGATGAGGAAGAGTAAGAGAGAAGTTTTAAGTAATAAGTACTAAGTATTAAGTACTAAGTATTAAGATATAAGAGGAGTAAGATTTAGTTCTTACTCCTTTTTTGTTTGTGAAAATAAAAGACCGTTAACAACATCGTCAACGGTCCTGATTTCAATTAAACTCAAAAATTTAAATTACTGTGCCATTGAACGAAAGCACTTTAGGGTCTTCATCCTGTATGTATACTGTTACATTTTTTGTAAACACACCTTTAGCTGCCGCATTGTAAGTGGCGGTGATCTTTGCTGATTTACCAGGCAGAATGGGTTCTTTTGGATAGTCTGCAACTGTGCAACCGCAGGAAGCCTGGGCATTGGTAACGATTACAGGGGCTTCACTTGCATTGGTAAACTCAAATTCAATGGTAACCGGTTTTCCCTGGGCGATTTCCCCTAAATTAACCGATTCTGTTTTCCATTTTACAAGCACAGGGCCATTGGATGACTGGATGCTCATAAGGGAGGGTACATTTTCAGTAGATGAAAACGACATCAGGGAAAGGCCACAAAATAACAGGGCAATTAGTTTTACTCTTTTCATGATTTTTAATTTTTTTAAATGAATAATTGATTTGATTAATCTTGCAATAATTAACTCAGTAAAAATAGTTGGGTAATGGGAAGCCGGCTGTTAATGAAAGTTCAATACTTGTTAACGATTGCCCGGGATTTGTTAATGAGTTCTTAACGAAAAGGG
>JBGAQE010000046.1:0-29309 GCA_044220885.1 Chitinophagaceae bacterium | reverse complement strand
CGGAAGAAACCTTTTCCAGTTGCATCCTTTGCGCCGTCATTCTTGCTTCTGCTTCTTTCCGTTGCGTTATATCTACTACGAAGGCAATTACAAAAGATTCATTTTTCTGACGGTAATGGCTCAAACTAATTTCTACCGGAAACTCATTTCCGTGTTTATCACGGGCAAATAAGTCACGCCCATGTCCCATCCGCCTGTTCGAAGGATTATTGGCAAAACTGCTCCTGTAAGTATCATGATTTCCCTGATAACGCATTGGAATCAATAATTCCACTGGCTTCCCCAGCATTTCCTGTTTACTGTATTTAAACAATTGTTCACTGGCTGGGTTCACCAGAATGATCTCCCCTTTCTTGTTTGTAAGAATGATCCCTTCTGTTGCATGCTCAAACAAAGCGTTCATCTGCAACTGATCCTGTTCCATCGAACGGTAAAGCTTCTTCACATATAACACCGCTATGATAGCCAGTAGCATGATAATGATCGAAAACATATGCTGCATGATGATCTGTTGCTGATTCATTCCATCATGCTCGTAAAAAGAAGAAATAAGAACTAAAAAAATACTGACAAAGCCAAATACAATGGTGTATTTGTCTTTCTTCAAAAATACCGTTAAGAGGATAACAGTTATAAGACCCCCATCAAAAAAACTGAAATTGGGCATTATGTATTGCAAAACTGCCGTACACAATGTTACGATAGCGCAAAATAGCAGTACAATTAATGGCCTCTCTTTAAACATATCCTTCGTTTACGGTGGAAATTTAGCACAAACTGGCCGAAAAAGATAATTTGTATACTTTGCCTAACGTATCGATATCATAACCGTGTTGCCAGGAAGAATTACTGGAAAGCCCTTTGTATTCAATTATGAAAAGAGCTCAGGAAAAAGGGCTATTAGTGGATTTGGCGCATGCACTTCGGCAATGGGCTGTAGAAATAGTATGGACAGGGTTGATGGTCATCAATATGGCGGTGGGAGCTGGAATGGTTCTTATATACGCGAACGTTGGTGAATGCCATCGAAGCCTTAGCAAAGAAAGGAAATACGATGAAATAATCTATCTCACACCCGATGGACAAACCTTACAACAATCTATGGCCAACCAGTTATCAATGAAGGAAAACCTTCTATTGATCTGCGGCCATTACAAAGGAATTGACCAACGAATCAGGGACGACTATATAACCCGTGAAATTTCCATTGGCGATTATGTATTAAATTAGAGTGAACTGGCTGCTGCTGTTTTGGTAGATGCCATAGGAAGGTTGCTGCCGGGGGTCTTAAATAATGAAACCTCTGCCCTTACAGATTCGTTCCAGGACAACTTACTGGCACCACCAGTATATACCCGTCCCCCTGAATTCAAGGGCTGGAAAATACCTGAAATCCTGCTAAGTGGTGATTTGAAAAAATAGAGGACTGGCGACACGAACAAAGTCTGGAACGCACCCGTGAAAGAAGACCTGATTTGCTGCCAGAATAAGACTAAAAAATATTTATCTTTCAGCCCTTTTAAACGAGCAACCAATATCCCGGAAACTCACCCATGAGGATTTATCGCCACATACTAATCATAATAATATTCGGCTTGCTTAGTGGTTTCTCTTATCCCCAACTCCTTACTTCGCATCAGGATCAATATAAATTACATATCAGGAAGGCTTCAGCTCCAATAAAAGTTGATGGATTGTTTGATGAAGAAGCCTGGGATAAAGCAGAAACGAGCACAGACTTCATCAGAAAATTCCCAAATGACCTGGCCATTCCTATCAGAAGATCTATTGTAAAGACCACTTATGATGACAACTTCATTTATTTTGCATTTACCTCTTACGACAGTACATACCATGTAATTCAAAGCCTGAAAAGGGATGGGGCCATGAAATGAATGACGCAGTGGGGGTAGTAATTGATCCTCTCAACCAACGTACTGGTGGGTTTTTCTTTGTTGTAAGCGCTTTTAATACACAAACCGATGACCAATTAAATGGTGGATCACATCCCCTTACGCTGAGTTGGGATAATAAATGGTACTCTGCTACAAAAAGATATGCCGATCATTGGACAGCTGAAATAGCCATTCCATTTTAAAACAATACGATACAAAGGGGACAGGAAATTATGGGGCATCAATTTCCTGAGAAGTGACCTGAAAACAAATGAGTATTCGTGCTGGACCCGTATTCCAATCAACTTCAAATCATATGATCTGGGATATACAGGATCATTGCTTTGGGATTCGCCTCCGCCCCCAGCAGGAACAAACATGGCATTTATTCCTTATGTTACCGGAAATCTAAATTCAATAAAAAAGAAGAAAATCAACCTATGAAAGCGGCTGGTAATGCTGGATTTGATGCGAAAGTGGCTTTATCATCTTCCATGAATCTTGACCTTACGGTGAATCCGGATTTTTCTCAAATTGAAGTGGACCAACAGGTAACCAACCTGACAAGGTTCAATATCTTCTTACCAGAAAAAGAACTTTCTTTTTAGAAAACTCAAGATATCTTTTCCAGGATATGGTATTCCTCAATAAGGCCCTTTTATTCGAGAAGAATAGGACTGGATGACGAAGGCAATGCAATTCCCATTTACGGAGGCGCACGTTTAAGTGGGAATTTGGGCAGCCGAACAAGAATAGGAATAATGAATATGGAAACCAGGAGGAAAGAATGGATATGCCGGACAAAACTATTCAGCCATCTCTGTTAATCAGGGGCTTTTCAAACGCTCTTTGATAAGGGAGTATTTCCTCAACAGGCAAAGGTTCATGACTGAAGCCGAGAAAACAAAATGATCCACTAAAAGCCTTTGGAAGAAATGCAGGTGGAGAATTCATATTCAACCTGAAAGGCACCTGGAATGCCTGGGCCAATTTCAACTTATCATTCAAACCGGTATACATTCAGATAATGAATATGGCAGTACTGGTATCGCTTATTCAGATAAAAGATTCAGTTTTACGGTAGATGCCCGCAACTGAGGAACAAATTACTATACAGATATGGGTTATGTGGAAAGGATAGAAAACTATGACGCAGAGATACGATAGGTACAGGTAGGTTTTTCAAACACCTCTTTACGGAAGCAATATATCGAATATCCCCCTCGTCAGGAAAAATAAACCGTCACACATTTTCATTAAACAATTATCATGTTGTTAATCCCGACTTCAGTAATGAAAACAATTTCACACTGAAATATCAATTGGAGCTAAGTAATACTTCTACTTTATCTGCAGATGTGAACAACAACACTGTTCAATTACTTTTTCCCATTTCTGATACCGACGCCCCATTCCTGTTGCCAGGTATCAGTATTCAAATGGATCCATCAAATTCAATTCTGATATAAGAAAGCCTTTCAATTATTTTATTAAAGCAGGGGAGGAGCCTTTCATGGACCATTAAACAAGTACAAACCGGATTCACCTTCAGAAAACAACCATCTTTAAGCTTTCACTCTTGCCTTTGAATATAACCAATTGGGGTTCCCACTTACCTATGGAAAAACGGAATTGTTTCTTATTGCACCGAAAATCGAAATCAGTTTCACTACAAATCTTTTCTGGACAACATTCCTTCAATACAATACACAGAATAACAATTTCAATATCAATAGCCGATTCCAGTGGCGATATAAGCTGATGGGTGATTTGTTTCTGGTGTATACCGACAACTATTTTACCGATCCTTTATTGAAGAATAAAAGCAGGGCCCTTGTTTGAAACTTAATTACTGGCTTAACTTATAATCAACCCTTCTTTTCAACCCAAAGGAATTCAGCAAAGCCTTAAATCCCAAAAATATTGCCCGTAACGGACTTACCTCTAATCCATCTGAATGGAATTCTCACAGGAGTCATAAATACATAGAACCAGCTTCTACGAAGGCCACTTCTAACAACACGGCAATTCTTACTTTCAAATAAACCAGTCAATTCCTTTACCAGAATATATCCTTACTGGGTACTGTCGTCATAATAATTCAGCGTACCTTTCATTGAGGGCAGTCGGGTGCTCCTTACCGGGATATTCCACATAAAAAAATCCGCCAGTTTTTAGTTTGGGTAATAATCCCGCTAAAAGCATCTCCATTATAAAGATGTTCTATGACATGAACCAATAGAATAGCATCGAAAAAAGCATCTGAATTGAATCGAATTTGAGCAGAATAAGGTCCATTTCATAAAAATCTTTCATCACAGCCAAAATCAGCCAGGATTGTTATACTCACGACTCAGATCCAGTCCATAATGAACAGCCAGGAATAAGAGCTGTTTTTGTAGCCGATTGATTACCGGAACCAATATCAAAGGAGGGTAAATGGCCGTTTTCCAAAACAGCGATGAAGAAAGTTGAATTTTGGGTTCTGTAACTTCCTGCCCAGGTTTTAAGGATGCCATAAGTTGGCACACAAGATAAAGAGATTCGAATATTCTTCATTTTTCTTGCAAACGATTGTTCAATTTTAAATTACGTTTGAAGAATTCAACCTAATTTCATGAAATTGCAAAACACCTAAAAACAACGGATATGAATTCTAACCGCCGCAAATTTCTTCGCAACGTAACAGTTGGAGCAGGCACATTATTAACCGGTATCGATGCCCTTGCCAATGTTACAAAAGATGAGGCAGACAAGAGCCTATCTGCATCTTACGAGAAGGAACAACAACGATTCAATATGTGTGGCTATGCAGCTCCCAAATTAAATGTAGTACGTATAGGTGTTATTGGATTGGGAATGAGAGGTTCCGGTGCCGTGGAAGAAGGCTCAGTTATATTGATGGAGTTGAGATTACCGCCCTTTGTGATGAGTTACCCGACAGGGTTGCTGCAGCCCAGAAAACACTGGCTAAAATGGATCGTCCCAAGGCTAAGAGATATAGTGGCGCCAATGGCTGGAAAGCGCTCTGCGAAAGCAAGGATGTAGATTTAGTTTATGCCCCAACGCCATGGGAATTGCACGCTCCTATTGCCATTTATTCTATGAAAAATAGCAAACACGTAGCAACAGAGACAAATTCAGCACTTACTATATAGAAGAAGCCTGGCAATTAGTGGAAACATCTGAAGCTACCCACAATTGTATGATGCTTGAAAACTGTTGTTACATTTCTTCGAACTGCTCACTTTGAACATGGTACGTAATGGCCTGTTTGGAGAACTGGTTCATGGCGAAGGTGCTTATCTGCACGACCTTAGCCGCGATTACCTTTTCAACAAGAAAGCCTATACCAATATGTGGCGCTTACGTGAAAATATGAAAAGGAATGGATGCCTCTACCCTACACATGGCCTTGGTCCAATTGCTCAGTGTATGAATATCAATCGTGGCGATAAAATGGACCATCTGGTATCCATGAGTACGAATGATTTTTACTTTAGGAATATTGCTGAAGAAATGGCTGCAAAGATGCCTTCTTCAACGAATTCAAAGGCAGAAATTCCGTGGAAGCAATAACAACACCTTAATACGCACAACAAAGGTAAATCAATCCTCATTCAGCATGACGTATCACTCCAAGGCCTTACTCAAGAATACATCAACTTAGTGGTACAAAAGCTATGGCTCAAAAATGGCCTGGCCCTGAACGTATAGCCTTCGGACATCAGGAGGTAAAAGCAGAAGAACTGAAAGCCCTCTATGCTAAATATTCACCAGCAATTGTAACGCATATCGGAGAAATAGCTAAGGAAGTGGGTGGACATGGTGGAATGGATTTCATCATGGACTGGAGATTGATTGATTGTCTTCGTAATGGTCTGCCTTTGGATCAGGACGTATATGATGCCACTTCCTGGGTTCAATTATTCCGTTAAGTAACTTATCTGTTAATAATAAATCGCTCAGTGGATGTTCCAGACTTCACACGTGGAGCATGAAAACAAACAAACCACTTGACCTTACATTGAATGGTGGTGGTACAACTTCTGTGAGAAAATTAGCTCCAAAGCAATAACGGTACTTACTGAAAATCCGAAACGGGACGCAGATGAAAATCGGTCCCGTTTTTTTATTTATTGAATTTAATCACTTCAAAATCGGAGCCTTTAACGTTACCCAGTAAGCGAAGTTCATCATTATTCCATCTTTCATCCGGCGCGCCCGTGATATAAAGATTGGAGCCAATATCTGCGAGAATGATACCATATTTCTTCATGGCGGTCAATATAACCTGAACCGAAGCCGGATAGGTTGAAATATCAAAGCTTTTCTTTAATCTAAGCCTCGCACCAAATGGCAAACCATTTACACCGCCGGTGCCATTTACTTTATGTAATGCCGGAGCTATATAAGCAGGTTGAACAAGACTTTTTGAAAGGGTAAAGCGGATAGCATGATCAATAACCCCTTTAGCCACTTCTTCATAACGTACTAATCCAGTGAATATCGGCAACCCAGCTGCATCGGCAGATGTAAAGCCTGGTGTTCTGGTAGCATTCGACGACAGATCAAATACCGCTCCGGAAGAAGCCTCCCATTTACCCGCATTCACGCTGGCATTATACAATTCATATAGTTTCTTATTCTCGATATCTACTGCAATTACATGCGAATCTCCATTACCATTTCCTTCAACAGGAGCATTCAATGGAATGGGAAAGGGACCAGTATCGCTTTCATCTCCATAATTACCATCATATCCATTAGCCCGATAGGTAACTGCAACTTTTGGCTGATTACCACAAACGGCTACATAGGGAATCCCGATTGGCGCCCCATCCCAAAGGCCACTGCCAAAATCGGGATGTACACCTGTACTTGAAAATTGAGCAATGATATTTGTATTCAGAGGATCAATTGCCAGAGCGGATATATCCTGATTCCATGCATTGTTGGAAGGGAATAATGTAATGGCTTCAACAGCTGCTTTTGTAGCAGAACAAGAACCGGGAATTACCGGTGGGTCAACAGCTACATCCGCCGATTTTTTACAAGAAGACAAGAAAAAAAACAACCAGAAGAAAAATAAGATCAGCATCAGATTGATGACGAAATTTCCTGTTACGGTACTTTTCATAGCACTGGATTTTGGATTCTGAATTGGACTTTCCTGACACCTAATAAGTATTAAAAACAGTGCCAATTCGGGGTTTTCGAGACCGTAAAAGTACTTGCTTGGTCATGTTTTTGTCCTATTATAAGCCTAGGGCTTAAGGCTTAAAGCCTAAGGCTGGTTTTGTATACAGCACTGAATTCAGGCTTCGAATTTCAGAATACAGTTTACCGCAGAGGAGCCCCCTCCCGACCTCCCCCGGTGGGGGAGGAGGAGGGTAAGAGCGTGATTAATTGCAAATTTCTTTATTCGTAAATTTCGAATGTAGGTTGCTGGTATATTATTTCATCATAAAAGCATGTTACAATATATCACGCTGTAGCCTTTCTCCTCCCCCACCGGGGGAGGTTGGGAGGGGGCTCCTCTGCGGTAAATTGTATTCTGTATTTGCATTAAGCAAAATAAAAAAGCTCCGTATGAATCATCATACGGAGCTCAGAACAATTGTTTAGTGACTAATTTAAGCCCTAAGCTTTAGGCCTTAAGCCTTAGGCAAAAAGCATCAAGCATCAAGCATCCAGCATCAAGCATCCAGCCTCACTTCACCCCAATCACTGGCAACGCTTTATCACGAATCAACTGATTAAACTTCACAACATCTTCATCAACTATTTTCTTCAGCTTAGCGAGTTGCTCATCACATTGGGAAGCGAGTGTAGCATATACTTCTTTCACTTGTTTGCTCGGTGCCATATTACCACTGTTGGCTGCATCATATACGCCGCTCAACTTATCATTCAACCGGATAGGGAAATTCAATACATCCTGACCGCTCTTCGATTTTGTTTGATACAAAGTCTCCTCAATAGAGGTCAGTTGTTTATTGATGGATTCTCCCATTTCTTTTACTTCCTTCGGACAATCCTTACCCTGTTTACCAATGAAATCATTTATCTGATTGCGAAGAGAGCGGATATTTTTGATCCCTTTCTGCACTTCATTAAATTTACCCATAGCAGTTTGCAGGAATTCAAACTGAGCCGTATAATCTTCCTGTGAACATTTATAGTTTGGATCTGCTTTTACCTGGAAACTGCCTTCTGCAGAATCAACCCCAACTTTTACTTTATAGAAATAGTCACCAGGAGCGGCTATCAATCCACCCGGAGTTCCATTCCAAAGTATCATACCATCTACGGTTTCAGCTCCGGGATATTGAAGGTTCCATGAGAACTGGTTCATCCCTTTTACAATATCAAACTTATTCTCCTTTCCTTCTGTTGCGAACGTCTTAATCACTTTCTTATTCTTATCCATTATAACAATGGATGCTTTTGTTGAATCGGTCAGTTCTTTCAGATAATAGTTGATAACCACTCCTGAAGTTGGATTCGCACCAGCATTAACAGGAGTACGCTGGAAAGCCGCGAACCTTTCATCAGGACCAGGAATACGCCATGTTGGTTTAACAGGGAACACATGCAGGTTCTTATTGGTAAGTGATGGATCATACTGTTGTACAATAGTAAGATCATCAATTATCCAGAAGGCCCTTCCTTGTGTAGCAACAATCAGGTCATTATCTTTTATTGTAAGGTCTGTAATCGGAACTATAGGGAGATTCAATTGGAATTTCCTCCAATTGGCTCCATCATCATAACTGATATACATTCCATATTCGGTACCAGCGTATAACAAACCGGCACGCTTTCTATCGGCACGCATTGTACGTGTAAAATGTAGCTTATCTATACCGTTTGTAATCAGCTTCCATGTTTTACCATAATCTTCCGTCTTATAGATATATGGGGCAAAATCATCGCTCTTATATCTTGTACCCACCACATAAGCAGCACCCTTCTTGAAAGGATCTACATCAATACAATTCCACATCATCCATTTCGGACAATCTTTTGGAGTTACATTCTCCCAACTCTTTCCTGCATCCTTACTAACTGATAAAACACCATCGTCACTTCCTGCCCATAAAAGGTCCTTTTCTACCCAGCTTTCTGTTGCTGTGAATATGGTGCAATAGTACTCAACCGATGTATTATCTTTTGTAATGGGACCACCACTTGAAACCTGCTTAGCCTTATCATTTGTAGTTAAGTCTGGAGAAATCTGTTCCCAGCTGGCTCCTTCATTTTCAGTTACGAATAATGCGTTTCCAGCAGTATACAATCGTTTTGGATTATGTGGTGAAAAGAAGATGGGGAAATTCCATTGGAAACGATATTTCTGAACATCAGCACCGGCTCCCATCGGATTATCTGGCCATACTGAAATAGCTCTGTTCTCACCAGTCTTATGATCAAGTCTTGAAAGATAACCACCATAGTTACCGCCATACACTATATCAGGATTTGAAGGGTCTGCCACTACATAGCCACTTTCACTTCCTGCTGTTACATCCCAATCATCTGCTGTGATAGCTGAACCATAAGTGCGATGCTTAATTCTAATAGTTGAATTATCCTGCTGAGCGCCTAATATCCTATATGGAAATGAATTATCGGTCGACACCCTGTAAATCTGTGATGTTGGCTGATTATCGTATGAACTCCAGTTTTGTCCGGCATCAAAACTTACCTGCGCACCACCATCATCTGCTACCACCATTCTCTTTGGATCTTCAGGATCTATCCAGAGATCGTGATGGTCACCATGCGGTGTACGAAGTGATGTGAAGTTCTTACCACCATCACGACTTACCATAAAGTTTACATTCGGACAATAAACTGTATTCTCGTTCTTAGGGTCCACAAAAACCTTAGAGTAGTACCAGGCACGTTGCCTGATATTATTATCACTGCTGGTGAGCGACCAGGATTCTCCACCATCATTACTGGTGAATAACCCGCCTGCACTATTTTCAACCAAGGCATATAGTTTATCTGAATTAGAAGGAGCAACAGCTACTCCTACTATTCCCCATGTGCCTTTGGGCAATCCTTTCTTTGTTGCCAGACTGGTCCATGTTTCACCTCCATCCACACTTTTCCATAGCCCGCTTCCTTCACCACCACTCTCCAGACTATAAGGAGTGCGGATCAGTCGCCAGGTGCCTGCATAAAGAACTGAAGGATTACCAGCTTCCATTACCAAGTCAGAAGCACCGGTTTGATTATTTACAAAAAGAGTACGCTTCCATGTTTTACCTCCATCTGTAGTTTTATAAACACCTCTTTCTTCGTTAGGTCCAAAGAGATGTCCCATTACAGCTAACCAAACAGTGTTTGGATCGCGGGGATGAACAACAATACGGATGATATGTCTTGCGTCTTTTAATCCAAGATTACGCCAGGTACGTCCACCATCATCACTTCTCCACATACCACCTAATCCTTCACTAACATTACCTCTCATGGTATTCTCTCCTTCTCCAACATATAAAATATTTTCGTCGGAAGGAGCTACAGCTACAGCACCGATAGTGCTTCCAAAAAATTTATCTGAGATATTTTTCCAGTTGCTACCACCATCAGTAGTTTTCCAAACACCACCACCAGTGGCACCAAAGTAAAAAGTGTTCTTATTCTTATAACTACCAGTAGCGGCTCCACTACGTCCTCCTCTCCAAGGACCTACCAAACGGTAATTGACTTTTGAAAATAATGCTGCATCAGCATTGGGTGGCGGCGGAGGAGGGGTAACAGTATTCTTCTTTTGAGCCTCCGCTACAAATGCGAAACCGACAAGCAAGCCGGTGAAAAGCAAGTTTCTCATGTTAGTGTTAGTTTGAATAGGAAAAGTACGGAAAAAGCTGGAGGCGAGAGGCTAAATGCTGGATGCTTTTTTGCCTTTTTTGCCTAGGGCCTAAGACTTGTTCTTTCAACAATACAAAAAAAGAGCTTCGTATGAAATAACATACGAAGCTCAAAACTCTGTTTAGTGACTAAATTAAGCTTTAGGCTCTAGGCCTTAAGCTTTAGGCAAAATAGCATCCAGCATTTAGCATCTCGCATCACTTCCCCTTCTGATTCCCCAACTCCGGCTTCTCTTCTTTCAACAAGCCTTCTTTTATAAGGGCCTCTTTCACTTTCTTGTAATACTTAGTAGTGAGGTTTGCATTTGTCTGTTCTGCATTACTTACTTCTGTTGTTAATAAGCCAACCCTTTGTAATTGAAGGTTAGAGGGAGCTGCTTCCTGCATACATACTGATGCATACACTTCACTGATGCGCTCACGAAGGCGCTCTTCGTCTGCAAAAAGTGATTTCTGTTTTGTTGCCAAACACTCAGCCCTTAAAGTTTCCAATTGCGTATTATATTCCTCTAAAAGCTTTTTCACTTTTGCACTTTTCACCTTTGCAATATTCTCTTTCAGCATTTTCTGGCGACTACTTATATCTTCAACTGTCTTAGCTAAAGATTCATGGAGATTATAAATATTCATACCAGTCTTATACTGCAGCTCCCTATCGGCCATTGAGAAATCCTTATTGGCATCATTATGCAAAAGAGTGATAGGAGATGTATATTCCTTATCGCCTACTTTTAGTTTTACTGTATAATCACCAGGCATTACCATTGGAGCTATAAATCCACCAATATCTACTTTTGTTCCTCCACTAGCCGTTTTTGGTGGCTTTGAACGCAGGTTCCAATACACTTTATTGATACCCTTACGGTTTGAACCCGGGATGGACTGTACCAGCTTTCCATCTTTATCATACACTTCTACAACAATCTTTCCTGTACTCACCCTGTCCTTAAGGTAATATTGTATTGGAGGAATAGGTACCGGATTTCCGGAAACCCATCCATTGGTTGCCGGGAAACCACCACCACCAAAATCTCCCATTGTTAATTTAACTGGGTCGTTACTGAAAAGATGCACATCTTTCGATGCCACATCCATACTTAGTCTACGCATAGGTGATATATCATCCACTACAATGATACCCCTTCCATGTGTTGCTAATAAAAGATCATTGGTGCGCGGCTGTATCTGGATATCACGAACAAGCGTATAGTCTGGAATCTTATTCTTCATACGGAACCAATTGGCACCTCCATCAACAGAGGCGAATAAGCCCATTTCTGTACCGATGAACAAAAGGTTCTTATTTACTAGGTCTTCTTTTACCTTATGGGCAAATCCAGTAAACTCATTGCTGGTGAAAAGTGTCCATGTTTTACCCAAATCAGATGAGCGTGCAACATATGTTTTATGATCGCCGTACATGTGATTTTCAAAAGAAACATAAACAGTATTCTTATCGAAACGGGAAGGCTCTATACTACTAACCCAGGTTTGAGCAGGTATACCACAAGCGGGATAATTCCTGGCAACATTTGTCCAGTTCTTTCCACCATCTGTAGTGTACTGAAGGTTTCCATCATCTGTACCCACCCAAATCTGGTTTTCATCCAGAGGTGATTCTGCAATAGTGAAGATGGTACAATGGTTTTCTGCCGATGTATTATCTGCACTTAAGCCTCCGCTGTTTTCCTGTTGTTGCTTTTTCTTATCGTTCGTAGTAAGATCTGGAGATATTTTGGTCCAGTTTCTACCTTGATCGGTTGTCTTATATAAATACTGGGCACCCATATAAAGGTTATTCTTTCCTGCTGCCCCAAATACGATTGGTGTATTCCAATTCCAGCGAAGTTTCTCATCGCCCGCCACTTGCTGTGGTTTTATGGCAATGGCTTTTGCCGACTTCACGTTGATCCGGTTTACATTTCCTCCTTGCGATTCAGCATATACAATATCCGGATCAGTAGGATCTGGTTGCACCCAGAATCCATCACCACCATTCAATGCCATCCAATTGGCATTACCAACTCCCCCAGGAGCAGCAGATGGTGCAATCCAGCTTCCATTATCCTGCAAACCTCCCATAATATTATAAGGAACTTTGTTATCAACTGCTACATGATAAAACTGTCCAACAGGTAGATTCTGAAGAAATATCCAGGTACCACCTCTGTCGAGACTTATATAAACGCCACCATCTGTTCCGAGATAAAGTTGATTTGTATTGATAGGGTTTATCCATAAGGCATGCATATCACTATGCAGCCAACCGCCTTCATCTGTGGCATCTGAAAAAGAATATCCACCATCGACCGAAAAGGAGAAAGTATATGCAGGGCGATAGACTCTTTTAGGATCTTTCGGATCAATCATCAGGGTGCTAAAATAAAAAGGACGTGCTACTACATTCGTAACAGCACTCTGCTTCTTCCAGCTGTCACCACCATCAGAGGAAATATAAAGACCTGTTTCTGCCGATTCAACAATTGCCACAATATTATTCGGTGCGCTTGGAGCTATAGCAAATGCTATACGGCCAAATGGCTTAGCCGGCAATCCGTTTGTAAGTTCCTTCCAGGTTTTACCACCATCCGTACTTTTATACATACCGCTTCCGCTACCTCCTGAATTGAAAAGATAAGGAAGGCGTCGAAACTCCCACGTAGAAGCATAAACGACTTCCGGATTCTGAGGATCAATCACCACTTCAGCACATCCTGCCTTATCGCTTATGTATAATATCTTCTCCCATGTTTTTCCACCATCCAGCGATTTATATAAACCTCTGTGCTTGCTGTCGCTCCACAAAGGACCGGGTGCAGCAACATAAATAGTATTTGAATTAACCGGGTCAATAGCGATACGGGAAATATGTTCGGTGCTGTCGAGACCAAGCTTCACCCAGTTATCGCCACCATCAGTAGTCTTGTACAGGCCATTACCTATGGAAACGGAATTACGCATATTGCTTTCCCCCGTTCCTGCATAGATTGTTTTGGGCGATTTCTGGTCTATAGCCAATGCTCCGATTGACTGGCAATATTTATCAAAAACAGGTTTGAAGGAAGCACCACCGTTAGTGGTTTTCCAAATACCACCACCTGCTGTTCCTATATAAATTGTTTTGCCGTCTGTATTAACACCATCAATGGCAGAAATCCGGCCACTCATTGTTCCTGGTCCTAATTGACGGGCTTCCATCATACCAAAGGTGGAAGAATTGATGGTTGTTTGCGAATAGGAAGAGCTTGCAAGAACCACCAAAAGTGAGGTAGAAAGGAAATTTCTCATAACTCTTGAAATAAGGTTGGTTAATAGTAAAAATAAAACCCGGATTCAGTGAATACCGGGTTTTAAAGAAAATCATATCCAATTAATTAGCTGGCTTGAATACTTTTTCGTCGATAGTTTTATTCACTTCGATTTTTGTAACAGTCATATCGCCCTGACCGAAAGCACCACCAATTGTATTAGCGAAAACATATCCGTCTTCAGTCTTCTTATAATCGCCAAAGTTTTGGGTAACTTCCATTTCCTGGCCGTTTACAGTTGCTTTGGAAATAGCACGAAGAATATAGTAATTCTTTGGATCTACAAAGTAAGTGCGCTCTTTACCGGCTTTAGTAACCAATTTCAGTTTGAAACATTCAGTTCCGTCAACATCTTCTTTTCCAACAAGAGTTACTGTATGCCCTTTGTCTTTATAGTTTAGTAATGAACCCTGGATATCAAGACCGTCAATTGATTCCTTCACTTGATCTTCAGGCATTGCTTCAGCAGCAGACTGGCCCATGAATGGCATATAAGACCATCCGTTTGTAGTTGTATTGATGATATAACCATCCATTCCCATGGCAGAAATATCTACACGCTGGCCTACATTATGTACACGTGTAATAATAACCGGAATATCCATACCCTGAACGCTCAGGTTGGTTTCCATCCTTACACTTTTTAAAGTTGCCAGCTTATCTTTTCCACCCATTGCTTCGATATGCTTATCGATAACTTCATCGGCAGTTTGAGCTTTTACAGAAATGGAAGTCAGGGAAAGGAGCGTGAATAATGCAACACTAAGATTCTTCATTTTTTTATATTTAAGGTTGATGAGACGAATTTATTCTGCTTTATACATTTTAGCATCCACTGGTTTATTAAGTTCCAGTTTTTCAACATTGGTACTCATGTTTCTTCCTCCCATACCCGCACGGGTAATAGTCATTGGAAACAGGATGCCTTCTGCTGTAGCTTTATAATCTGAATAATCGGTTTTCATTTCTACTTCAGCAGGCGCGCCGCCACCGCCGCCCTGACGGCCACCGCCACCACCACCAAACATTCCACCTCCAGCTCCTTTAGTTGAAACCCTTACCACATACCAGTTCTTGCTATCTATATAATAATTAAAAACCTTTCCGTTTTTCAGGGTCAGTTTGATATTATAACATTCAACTTTCTCAATTGTTTCAAGACCTATAAGTTCCGCTTTATGCCCTTTTGCAGCATAATCAACCAATGGGAAAAGGACATCCAATTCCTGCTGTTGGGCGCTTTGCATTTCTGCAGGCATAGCTTCAAAAGCACCACCATTTCTTGGATTTGAGAACCATCCCTCTTTATCTGTCAGGATCATTGTAAAGGAACCCATTCCGAAATCTATTTCCTGACGGAAAAGCTTTCCCTGCACTTTTATGGTTTTAGTAGTAATCTCCTGACCATTGGGAGAAACAGAAACACCCTCCATATAAAGAGAATTGACTGTTTTCAATTTGTCGAGTCCACCAATAGCCTGAACATATTTACCAATTACATCATCAGCTGTTTGAGCCTGCATTTGACCAAGGGCCAAAATTGCCAAAAGAGAAAGAAGTATTCTTTTCATATTTTCTGTTTTGAAGGAATGCCAGTTTATATGGAAAATTCCTTTTGAACTATACCTTTAAATTGTACCCAAATTTAGGGAGGCGAATCAATCCCTTCCTTACTTTTACCGGTAATTTTCTCTTTTAGTGAAAAATAATACTGATAAGTCGTATGAACAGTCTGAATATTACTGGAAATGTAGTCGATATTTTTAACCAAAAGGTTTACCCAGCAACCCTCGAAATTGTTAATGGCAAGATAATTAGTCTTTCCCCCCTTCCCGGCACCGCTGGTGTAAATCCCCAATTACCTTTCCTGGTTCCCGGATTCGTGGATTCCCATGTTCATATAGAGAGTTCTATGCTTGTGCCTTCAGAATTTGCCCGTTTGGCAGTAGTTCATGGAACTGTGGCTACCATCAGCGACCCCCACGAAATTGCCAATGTTTGCGGAGTGGAAGGCGTTGAATTTATGATAGATAATGGCAAAAAAGTACCCTTTAAATTCAATTTCGGAGCCCCCAGTTGTGTTCCGGCTACCATTTTTGAAACGGCAGGGGCCGAACTTGACCCAACAGCCGTTTCTGAACTCCTCGCCAGAGATGAAATAAAATACCTGAGCGAAATGATGAATTTTCCGGGAGTACTCTTCAAAGACCCAGGCGTAATGCAAAAAATAGCTGCCGCCCATGCCCTGGGGAAACCGGTGGATGGACATGCCCCCGGTTTGAGGGGAGAACAGGCCCAACAATATATTGATGCCGGCATCAGCACCGATCATGAATGTTTCACGTATGAAGAAGGACTCGATAAATTACAAAGAGGCATGAAAGTGCTTATCAGGGAAGGAAGTGCTGCCCGAAATTTTGATGCCCTTATAGACCTGTTACATGAATATCCCGATCATATAATGTTCTGCAGCGATGATAAACATCCTGACAGTCTTGTTGCGGGACATATAAACCAGCTATGCGAAAGAGCGGTTGCAAAAGCCATCAACATCTACAACATTTTGAAGGCAGCTTGCGTCAATCCGGTTTTACATTACAAATTGGATGTTGGCTTATTGCGAGTTGGAGATCCAGCCGATTTCATCGTTTTACAAGACCTGGTGCATTTCAAAGTATTGACAACCTATATTGACGGAAAGAAAGTTGCAGAAGCAGGACATTCATTAATAAGCGGTGTACCGGTAACTCCGATCAATAAATTCGACTGCAAACTGAAGTCGCCGGATGATTTTAGAAATTTATTGTCCGAAATCAATATTAGTACACCCATGCCTGTTATAGAGGCATTGGATGGACAACTGATAACAAACAAACTGAAGGCATCAAAATATTCGCCTAATGGTATACCCGTAGTTGATTTAGAAAACGATATTTTGAAGATTACAGTAGTGAACAGATATTTTGATGCCCCTGTTGCAGTGGGTTTCATTAAAAATTTCGGATTGAAGCAAGGGGCGATAGCCTCCTCTGTTGCACATGACAGTCACAATATTGTTGCGGTAGGCGTTAATGATGAATGCATTACGAAAGCAATCAATCTTGTAATTGCAAACCGAGGAGGGGTCAGCTGCGCCAATGAAAATACAGAAATGGTGCTTGCATTACCTGTGGCAGGATTAATGAGTGCGGAAGATGGATATGAAGTAGCCGTTTCTTATACAGCCATTGATGCAATGGCAAAATCTTTTGGTGCTACTTTAAATGCACCTTTCATGACTCTTTCTTTTATGGCACTATTAGTGATTCCTCATTTGAAGCTAAGTGATAAAGGACTTTTTGATGGAGATAGTTTCAAATTGCTCAACAGCTACTCGAATTGATTGCTGAAATGTTATATTTGTGAAATCACACTTAGTAGCAGGTTCATTCATCGAGGAAATATGACACACTCTCTTTCAGCACAACAACAATCTGACGCAGGCTCTTCATTGTTCAATGTACTTTCAGCTATCTACCCCGTTAGTGTGGAAGCCATTGCGTATGCAAAATCAAAAATTCAGTTACTGCAAATAAGTAAAGGTTCACTATTAGTGTCAAGTGGTGAACATTGCGAACATTTGTACTTTGTAAATAAAGGTGTTTTAAGAGGTTTCGTAAAACAGGGGGTGAAAGATATCACTACCTGGATTACTGCAGAAAACGAATTGGTGACTTCTATTTCAAGCTATTACCAGCAGATTCCAAGCATTGAGAATATCGAAGCATTGGAAGACTGTATACTTGTTGCCATCCATCGTGATGATATGCAGTATTTGTACACGAATCATCCTGAAGTGAATACTATTGTTCGCATCATCCTTGAAAAGTATTATCAGGATGCAGAAGAAAGGGCTTATATCTGCCGCCTTACGGAAGCCACATCCAAGTACCATCGATTCATCAATACCAAGAGTCAATTGCTTAACAGGATTCCTCTTAAATACATAGCATCCTATTTGGGAATGACCCTCGAAACACTCAGCAGGATCCGCAGCAGGCTCACGCATCAACGCAACTGATCGGTTTCACCGCCTTTTTCCCCGTTTTTACCGGCAATACTCCTGATACAGCCTTTTAGCTGTTGTTGAAAGCATTGTGTGTATGTAGATTTGGTAAAATTTACAGACATGAACGAATCCCGATTTCAGGAACGCTGGCAGAGAAGGATGGAAAAGCATGAAAAGAGTGGTGGCAGATCTTCTACCGGTATCTTCATATTATTGATAGGTGTAGCAGCACTTCTTAATACTTTCGTCCCGGAATTAGACTGGATATTCACCTGGCAAATGTTCCTTATAGCCCTTGGTGTTTTCTTTGGTATCAAAAATGAATTCAGAGGCGCCGGATGGATTATCATGATCATGATTGGTGGTTATTTCCTCTTTGATGAATATTTTGGTATTGAATTCTCGCTTGGCCGTTTATTCTGGCCAGTGGCTCTTATTGCTCTTGGCGCTTACCTTATATTCAAACCCAGAAAAAAAAATTTCATCCCCGAACCACCTCCGTTAAATGTTACACCACCTGTAACTGATAGTTTTATCGTCCCGCCCTTTAACCCATTAGATGGAGGTACTACTCCCCCACCGCAACCAGGGTCAACTTATGCAGGAGATGAAATTCTGGATGTTGTAGCAGTATTCGGAGCAGTGAAAAAATATATCTATTCCAAAAATTTCAGAGGCGGTGAAATTGTGAGTGTATTCGGTGGGGCCGAAGTAAACCTTATGCAAGCCGGATTAACCCAACCACAGGTAATCATTGAATCTGTGCAGGTGTTTGGAGGTGCTAAGTTGATTGTGCCTGCCGACTGGGTAATACATAATGAAGCTGTTGCTGTATTCGGAGGCATAGAAGATAAAAGACCTCAAATGGGTATTACAATAAGTCAACCTCAAAAAGTGCTCATCATAAAAGGATTTGTTCTATTCGGCGGCATTGAAATAAAAAGCTACTAAAAGTCCGCTACCGTTAACCATTAAACTGACATCCATGAATTGGTATCTTGCAAAAATCGTTTACCAGATAGAAAGCAGGGAGAATGCTTCTTCCGGGCAATTTGATGAACAATTGCGACTTATTTCTGCCATCAATGAAGATGCAGCTTTCCTCAAAGCACAGACAGTTGGAAAAGAGGAGGAAACCTGTTTTGAAAATACTCATCAGCAAACAGTAAGATGGACTTTTATTAATGTAGCTGAATTGTATCGTCTATCTGAACTTATAGATGGAGCAGAACTATATTCAATGATCAGGGACGATGACCATCCGGATCATTATATCGATATCGTTCACAAAAAGGCGGCCCATATCTGCCAGAAAACAACTCACCAACTACTACAGCTTTTATAATATAACTACGTGTCGTCGACTCCACTAAAATCAGCTAAGAACATAATCATTTTCTCTACCATATGGTGGGGATGGGCTACATTATACTTCAAGTTATTGTATGTAGACTATCAACTGAGTGGTCAAATAGCCATCATCGATACCCTGTTTACAAACGGGTTGCTAATTCTCGGGAGTCTTTTATTGATAAACATCTTTAGATTCTACAACCCTAAGAAAGGCACATTTCTGTATTTACTTGTTCTCATTGCAGCATTCAGTCTTTTATTTACAGGCATCGTGCGTTATGGATTGGCTGCCATACTAAATGATAACGATGAATATATAAAGTTCCTTATTCACTCTATGTCGATACGGTTCGCTATGGCTTTACTGATCACGGGCTGCGTAGCCCTTTTCAGCACTGTATGGTATACCCAGGAAGAATATAAAGAGAATGAGCAGAGAAAAAGGGATGCAGAAAAGTTAGCCCGTGATGCAGAACTTTTCAATTTGCGACAACAATTACAACCACACTTCCTTTTTAATAGCCTTAACTCAATAAGTGCATTAGCAGGAAGTCAGCCACAGCAGGCACGTAAAATGATTCAGCAGCTTTCTGATTTCCTCAGAGGTACTTTACGAAAAGATGATCAGCAACAAATAAGTTGGGAAGAAGAATTGAAGTATTTACACTTGTATCTTGAAATAGAGAAAGTCAGGTTCGGTCACCGACTTACAACTGAAATTGTATCAGGACCCGAAACTACAAACCTTCAGCTACCCGCATTATTATTGCAACCTGTAGTGGAAAATGCGATCAAGTTCGGGCTTTATGATACCACTGAGGCTATTACCATTTCAATAATTGCTACCGTTGAAAACAATCTCCTTATAATAAAAGTGCAGAATCCTTTTGACCCGGAAACTTCCCGACCCGGAACTGGTACCAGATTTGGATTAAGTTCTGTGCAACGTCGTTTATATTTGCTATACGGTCGTAACGGTCTTTTGGAAACGGCTGTCAACAATAATATATTCACTACCATAATAAAAATACCACAGGCATGACAAAGGTCCTGATCATTGACGACGAACCATTAGCGAGAATGATTGTGAAAGAATATATTTCCAAGCATCCAGATATCACTTTATTACAGGAATGCCAGGATGGTTTTGAAGGAATGAAGGCAATTCAGCAATTGCAACCCGATCTGATATTCCTTGATATCCAGATGCCAAAGATCAATGGGTTTGAAATGCTTGAACTGCTCGACCAACCACCAGCTGTTATTTTTACAACTGCTTTCGATGAATATGCCATCAAAGCTTTTGAAAGCCATGCAATAGATTACTTGCTGAAACCATTCAGCCAGGAAAGATTTGATAAGGCAGTTTCAAAATGGCAGGAAAAGCAAAGCCAGCAAAATTCAAAAGGGGCAACGGAAGCCCTGTTAAATACTATGTCGCAAGCTCCCACCCAACAACAGAGGGTTGTAGTGAAAACAGGTAGTAAGATAAAGATCATTCCTGTTGAAGACATCTACTATCTTGAAGCATCTGATGATTATGTAAAGATCATCACAAAAGAAGGGGCTTTCCTAAAGAATAAGACGATGAGTCATTTTGAATCGACACTCGACAAAAACCTGTTTGTTCGATCACATCGCTCTTTCATTGTGAACATACAGCAGATCACCAGAATTGATCCATATGAAAAGGATAATCATATTGCCCAGTTGAAATCAGGTGCCCAGGTACCTGTAAGCCGGACAGGATATGCAAAACTGAAAGAAGTATTAGGAATCTGATAATCAGTTTCGACCTTCTTTATCCAAAACTTCAACAGTTCGTTGATAATATAATTCTGCTTGTTGCGGAGAATCTCCAATGCATACCAATCCCAATTTCCCATATTGGCTTAACGCTCCTATGAGATGAAACATCACACCTTGTTGTTTGGCCCCATCATACATCAGGTCGTAATTGATAGCTATATCTACAAGATCGTGTGAGGTGAGTCCTATATAACGCTTGTTTTTGAGATTATCTGTAGCATAGTAATAGCGGGTTTGGTTGTTAGCCGTGTAATAGTTTCCCGAAGCCGCATCATAATGTCCATCGGTTAAAAACTGCAGCATCAGATAAGGATGTGTTGTACCTCCTTTCCTAAGATTTATCTCCAATGCATAATGCTCCCAGTTATCATTTTCTTTTACGGATAAGAAATCGATACCTAATCGACCAATAACTCCACGTTGTTGCAGTGCTTTCGAAACCCTTAAGGCGGCTTCACTGGTAACTACTGCATACTCTGGAGAAGCCGGGAAATAAGCTCCAGTGAAAATCTGTCCAAAATTTCCTCCCAGTACCTGATCATGGGTAGAAAGTACATCACACTCACCCAAGGGGTTTATTCTGCACTGAACTGAAGGAGAACGTTTTTCCTTCCCCATTAAAAAGGATTCAACCACCCCTCCCATTTTTTCAATGTTCTCCATATACTCTTCGTACATCAATTCTTTGGCTACAGTAATTAAATTATGAGGTAATTGTTCCCTGATCCAGGTCTCTGAAATGTCTTCAGGATTCTTGTCGCCATAAGAAAACACAGCATTCCCTTCACCTGAAAATCCTTCATTTAGTTTTACAACAGCCCGCAGTAAAGAAGGCTCCATCTTCTTCAATTCGTACAAGCCTTTTACGATATCGCTTTCATCACGACAGTTTTCAAAACCATTCGGCACATTCAAGCCGCATTCCCTGAACAATATGCGACCGTTACTTTTATTCCCGAGTTCATACAAGTCGGGGTCGCAACCATAAACCGGTAATTGTAATTGCACGGAAAGCGTACGCTCGAGTGGAGTTACATTGAAACAAGTGATATGAGCCGCATGGTCTGGAGGAATGGAATCCAGAATGCGCTTCATCAACCGGGGGCGTTCAAGAATCTTTTCGGTTAAAGGGCGTGGTGAAATATCATAGCAACTAAGCAATGTCAACCGTTGCCTTGCATGATAATTCGAAACTCCAGGAAGTAAATGAAGATAATAATCGATGATCACCGGATCCATTGTAGTACTGGTGATATAAATAAGATTTGTTCGCGGCATACGCAGCAGCAACAGCAAACAGAGCATCCTTTCTTCATAATGAACTATCCCATCTATCTTACTTAATATCTCCTGATCGAGGCTCAGGCTTGGAATGATCACCACTGTCTTTGGTGCCAACTTATCGGGGAATACCGTTTCGAATTGAGAAGTGAACTCTTTTTGAAGTTTCCGGAAGGATTCCTTTTCCCATAATTCATATTCAGGGGGATAACTATTGTTACCATCCCCTTTGTTGAAAAAAGGAAAGTTCAAATCCCCATGATGCGCCATCCTAATTGAAATTATGCAGAGGAAGTTACCCTTTTACCCCTATCCAATACAATGAGTCCCTGTTCCTGAAAGGCTGATTTTCGTCAGTCAATTGCCAATATTTTTTCTTTCATTTCTATCAATTGCTTACTTTCAAACAAACTAACTGAATATGAGAAAAGGAACCCTGCTATTGCTTTTACTAACTGGTTATCTGGGACTAACGGCCCAAAAGAAACCGGTGATAGCACCTAACAAACAAGCTGTTCTAAGCTCCATACAAACCCATGAAAAAGAGCTTGTGACCCTTAGTGACCAGGTCTGGAGTTTTGCAGAAATAGCCATGAAAGAGCATAAATCTGCAAAAGTTCTTTCCGACTATGCCGAACAACAGGGCTTCAGGGTTCAGCGAAATGTGGCTGAAATACCCACTGCTTTTATTGCAGAATATGGTTCTGGTAAACCAATCATAGGCATCCTCGGTGAATTTGATGCATTACCCGGATTATCACAGAAAGCTCAAACTTCAAAAGACGCGCTGAATGCGGGAGCCGCCGGTCACGGTTGCGGCCATAATATGTTTGGCGCTGCAAGTCTTGGCGCTGCAGTTGCCATAAAAGAGTTGATTGCCGCTGGTAAATTAAAAGGTACCATACGTTTTTATGGAACGCCGGCGGAAGAGGATCTCGGTGGTAAAGTATATATGGCACGAGCAGGGGTGTTCAACGATTTGGATATATGTCTCGATTGGCACCCAGCGTATGAGAATCTTGCAAACATGCAAAGCTCTCAGGCTGTTGTAGACTATACTGTTTCTTTTAAAGGAAAGAGTGCGCATGCGGCTGCAGATCCATGGAATGGCAAAAGCGCTCTTGATGCTGCTGAACTTTTCAATATCGGCATGAATTTTTTGAGGGAACATATAAAACCTAGTGTTCGTATCCATTATGTTTATAAGGACGGTGGAAATATTCCCAATGTAATTCCTGACAAAGCAAGTGTTTGGATTTGGATCCGTGACTCAAAACGCAGTGGTGTTTCGGTAGTAGAAGAAAGAATGAAACAGATTGCGAAAGGAGCAGCTATGATGGCTGGTGTTGATGTTGATATGCATCTCAATAATGGATTGTATGAATTACTGGTAAATGAAACCGGTGCCAAAACCCTTCATGCCAATATGGAATTGGTGGGTCCTATCACTTACACCAAAGAAGAACTTGCTTTTGCAGATACCATAATGAAAGCTTATGGAGGTGAATCCTATGGCATTGATGGAAGCATAAAACCTTTGGAAGTAACCAGACCCGACCCAGATGGTGGTTCAACAGATGTTGGTGATGTTAGTTTCATTGTGCCCGAAATAACATTGAATGCTGTAACGGCCCCCTACAAATCTCCCTGGCATTCCTGGGTTGTTGTTGCCTGCGGAGGCATGAGCATCGGCCATAAAGGAATGCTCTTCGCCGCAAAAAGCCTCAGCACTACAATGGTTGACTTATTTGAAAATGAAAAATTACGTCAGGAAATAAGAAAGGAGTTTGAACAAAGAAAAGGGAATGAGGTGTGGAAGGCGATGTTGCCGGAGGGAAAGCCGCCGGTGCCGAAGGAGTAATTTGAAAATTTGGGAATTTGAAAATTTGAAAATATTATGGAAATGAAACAGCGAGAATACAAATTTGAAGATTTGAAGATTTGAAAATGTGATAATTGAACAGCCAAATACAATTAAAATTTATTTATACCTTAAACGACTGTTTCATTTCCATATTTTCAAATTTTCAAATTCCCAAATTTTCAAATTACTTCTCCGCCCAAAAACACCCCGAAGCCCTCGTCTTCCTTAAGAAAATCATCATATCATAATCCTTTATGGGTTGGATATCGATGAACTGAAATTTATCTACGGCGATGGCACCTAAATGCCTAATTAGTGTAGTATTGAATATCCATTTTGTTGCGATATCATCTGGTTTTGCATCGCGAAGATCGAGAATGAAATTATCAAAACGAGTTTTTCTGAATAATGATTCACAACTGTTTTCAGGTGAAGGAATCAGCTGGTTGTTGGAACGAAGTCCACGGGATGTATCTTTTGATGTTCTCACTGCTGTGTAAGTTCCTTCTTCAGAAGCAAAAGCTATACTGACCAATTTTGAACCGTACCATTCCCTGAGGTATTTGCCCATTCTGACAACCTTGAATTTATTGGTTTCCGTTCTTACATGTTCATTATGCGCCCATATCATCATTCTGGCTCCGGGATTTTGACCCATTATCCATTTTGCATTTTCTGCCATTATCCGATCTCTGTACTCTTGTCCTTTCATACATTCAGGAAACTGTAACAAAAGAGTAGCATTCTGTAAAACACAGGCATCAACTTTTGAAGAACCGGAATTCTTTAGGTGCTGCAATGAATCCAATATTATTCTGGCATCATTTTTCAATTGATTGTACTTCTTTTTCTTCATGTCCTCAATACTTCTATGTTGTCTATAGCAGCTATCATAGTCATCAATAACTGGTTTTAAGGATGGTATGTTTTCAATCAAAAAATTCCTGATATACCGAATGGAAAATCGGCATTCCTGTGCGTCAAAACCTGTGAACTGAATCTTGTTAGCAGCGGTATCATTATATTTCTTCATCCACTCTATCATTGTCTTCACCTCTTCTGTATTCCATGTCCAGAAATACATACCAGCCATCAATGTCTTTACATCACCTTCTCCTTTCAGGATGTATTTATTAAGTTCATAAGCTTCTGGCATATTGGCTTCTATAGAAAAAACAGTAAAGCCCTTTTCTTTCACCAGATATTCCAGCATGCGGTGTTTCATACTGAATATCTCAGAACTGCCATGGGTGCATTCACCCATCGCCACTATTCGTGCGTCACCAATTTTGGTATCAAGTGCCCGCATATCATCAAACCCATTTTCTGCAGTAACATATTTAAGGGGAATGAGATGGTCTTCGATCCATTTTAGTTCGGGAGATTGCGCGGAAGAGGTGAGGCTTAGGGAGAGAAAGCAAATCAGTAATTTGAAAATTTGGGAATTTGAAAATTTGAAAATCTTATTACAGACTTCACTTTCATTCATTGACTTCATCAAAATCATAGATAAATAATTTTTGTTGGCACCACATTTTCAAATTTTCAAATTCTCAAATTTTCAAATTGCTCACGCTTCCTGCCCCATCCAAACCGCCCCACCAATACTACTCCTCCTCGCCCCGGTAACAGAAGCCAGCACGGTATTTTCTTCGCGCCAGCGAAGAACACCAAGAAGCCCCATTACTATTGCTTCCTTGAAGTCGATAGTATTGGCGTCGGGTAAAACTATTGAAATGCCAAGTTCTGCTGTGAGTTCTTGTATTCGGCTTATCAGAAAAGTATTGTGAGCTCCTCCGCCGGTAATAAGTAAAGATTTGCCAGATAATGATTGACCTGTATTTTGAGCAACAGCTTGTAAGGCGGTTTTTATCTGGAGAGCAATATGTTCTGAATACGTCCGTAATGCATCGTAGTTGGTGCTGGTGGTTTTTACAATCGGAAATACGGTTTCTGTTCCGAATTCGTTAGCTAATGATTTCGGATATGGCTGAAGGTAATAATCAAGGGCGTTTAGTGTTGTCAAAACGGATTCGTCTATCGCTCCCACGGCGGCCATTTCACCACCGGCATCGTACTTGTATCCGTTTTCAGCGGCGAGCATGTTCAATACCCTGTTAGCTGGACATACATCGAATGCCAGATATCCATCAGCTGTATTTACTGAAAGGTTGGCGATACCCCCAATATTCAAAAAGAGATCGGTGCCGGGCCAAAGCAATTTTTCTCCCACTGGAACAATAGAGCTCCCTGACCACCTAAAGCAATATCCAATGATCGCAGATCGGTAACCGTATTGATACCCGTGATAGCGGCAATAGCAGCCCCATCTCCTATCTGTGCAGTCATTTTTTGAGCTGGGAAATGAAAGCAGGTATGTCCATGGGAAGAAATGAGCTGAACCTGAAATTCAAGATTGTTTTCTATTACAAATTGGTTCACCTTCTCACCAATAAAATGTCCAAATGCTGTATGTAGTAATTGGTATTCGAATGCCGAAAGTGTTGGCGCTGAGGCAAGCCTCTCCTTCCATTCAGTAGGAAACTGAATACAACTGCTGGCTTTCAGGGCAAAATCCCATTTTCCTGCCGATTCATGAAACTCAACAAAAGCCAGATCCAGCCCGTCTAAAGAACTGCCACTCATGATGCCCAAGGCCCGGTAAACCATCCGATTTAGATTTTTGATTACAGATTTCTGATTATAGATTTGCTTTTCAAAGTTCCTGTTTGCTTTTCAAACTCCAAAACTGTACTTATGGTAATCAATCTGAGTGAGCAATATTCCTTACTGAACGACTGGATAGCAGAAATGAGGGATGTAAATATCCAGGGCGACCGGATGCGATTCAGGCGTAATCTGGAAAGAATTGGTGAAGTAGCAGCTTTAGAGATCAGCAAGCGGTTACGTTTTGTGCAGCAGGATGTACAAACTCCGTTGGGTATTTCAAAAACCACCGTTTTGGCAGAACAACCAGTACTGGCGACCATTTTAAGGGCCGGACTACCTCTCCATAATGGACTTTTGAATTATTTTGACAAAGCAGATAATGCCTTTATTTCGGCCTACAGGAAACATAACAGGGACGGAAGCTTTGAGATCAGTCTTGAATATGTGTCTTGTCCGGACCTTGAAAAAAGAATCATTATCGTATCAGATCCAATGCTGGCAACCGGCTCCTCTCTTGTAAAAACCATCAAATATCTTCGTGAAGAAGGGAATCCTTCAGAAATACATGTTGTTGTTGCAATAGCATGCACAGAGGGCATTGATTTTGTACAAAGAGAAGAGCCTCAGGCTATTATATGGTGTGGCGCGATTGATGAAGAACTCACCGCCAAAGGCTATATAGTACCTGGTTTGGGTGATGCTGGCGATCTGGCCTATGGAACAAAAACCCAGATGTAGAAACCTACCCCCCAATTTAACCGTAGTTTACGGACAGGCTTAATATTTATCTAGTGTAATTCAGCATTTTTTGTATTTTGCTTGTCCTATATATAGCCAACTAAAGTGGATGCGTAAATTATTAACATTATTACTGTGCTTATCACTTATCAAGGCTAATGCTCAGGATCCTAATTTTTCCCAGTTTTTTGTATCACCCCTTACCCTCAACCCAGCGCTGACCGGTAAGTTTAATGGGGATTACAGGATTGCAGGAAATTACCGGGACCAGTGGCCGGCAATAAGTAAAGCTTTTATCACTTCCTCAGTGTCATTAGACTTCCCCATTTTAAGGGGTAAATTGTCTGAATTGGATACCTGGGGTGTTGGTATAATGGCAATGACAGATAAGACAGCAAATGGCATCCTTTCTACAAATCTTCTTTCAATAACTACCGCCTATCATAAGGGGTTAGATGAGGATGGTCTTCATCAGGTAGGTGTTGGTTTCCAGGCTACCTACAATACCAAACGACTAGATGGCACAAAATTGAATTTTGAAGATGAGTTGGACCAGTTAGGCGGTTGGAGCATTCCCAGCAGTGAGCCGATCAATAACCAATTATTGAATCTTGACTATCTCGATGTTAGCGCAGGTTTATTATATAACGGCTCTACCGATGGCTATAATAACTTCTATTTTGGAGCTTCTGCCTATCATTTAAATAAACCAAGGGAATCGTTTACCGGAGATGTGTTTTACACATTGAATACCAGGTATACCCTTCATGCTGGTGGAGCCATTCCCTTAGGTGATGCTACAAGAACAATCTATCTGAGTTCTTTATATAGCAACCAGGCAAGAGCTAATAATATTGTTGTTGGAGGTGCTCTTGGCTTCGCATTAAATGATGAACCAGACAATCCTTCTAATTTCTATGCAGGTCTCTGGACAAGATTCAATAATGTAAATGATGCCGTTATTCCTTATTTAGGACTTGAATTCAATGGCTTCCGCCTTGGCGCATCATATGATATAAATATTTCCAGTCTTAAAACAGCTTCACAAAGCCGTGGTGGTATTGAAATTTCGCTGATATATATTAAGCGACCCCAGGGTTATAAAGGGATTCCTTGTCCGAGATTCTAGTAGTAAGTAATAAGTATTAAGTTATAGGTTGTAAGTTTTGAGTCAGCGACTTGAAGTTGTTTTTTACCGCAGAGACGCGGAGACGCAGTTTTTTGAGTACAATTCTTTCTTGATCTTGAACCACTAAGGCACAAAGAGCACGAAGTTACACGAAGGGATTCCTTACTGTAAGTAACAAATTTTGATCTAACAAATACAGGCTCTCTTTGTGTTCCTTCGTGCTATTTGTGCCTTAGTGGTTAGAATACAAACATAGGAGACGCGGAGACGCAGAGAATATATTCTCCTTTTTCTCTTTTGCCCTCTTAGCAATGTATTTGTATTCGTCG
>JBGAQE010000253.1:0-5448 GCA_044220885.1 Chitinophagaceae bacterium | reverse complement strand
GGCTTTGCTATCCTGATTTTCCCTTCTGTGATTGCGCTTATTAATGGCGTTATGAGTCCCACAGTAACGGGGACAAAGGCGATGGTAGCGGATTCGGAAAAGGCAGTGATACAACTTCTCAAGATGAAGGAAGAAGCGATAAAGAAAACGGCTTATTGGCAGATGTATGTTGGGGGCACCGGGCTTGGCGACAGGGATAAATGGTATAAATACAATTACGGGGAAGAGGAAGAAGGGTTTGTGCAGAGTATCGGAAATGATATCCAGTTTGCTTTCGCCCGGTTTAATTATAATTTCCGCAATTCGATCAAGCAGTGGATGAGTGAGATATTGAAAGTGCTTTTTGAAGCAGCGGCTCTCTGCATTAATACCATCCGTACATTTTATATGATTGTACTGGCGATATTGGGACCACTTGTTTTTGGTATCGCTGTCTTTGATGGATTCCAACATACACTAACGGTATGGATAGCCCGCTACATTAATATTTTCTTATGGTTGCCGGTGGCTAATATTTTTGGGGCCATTATTGGAAAGATCCAGGAGAATATGTTAAAGGAAGATTTGAGCCAGATAGCGGCAGGGGGGGATACCTTTTTCAGTACCAGCGATACAGCGTATTTGATATTCATGATCATCGGTATCATTGGCTATTTCACACAGTTCTAATTGTGGCCAATTATGTTGTTCATGCAGGTGAAGTAGCAATGCCTTGCTATGAAAGTGACGATGGTCATGAGTAGTTCCAGCCGGTCGGTGGTATCGGGTGGTGGTTCGATGGCAAAGGATACGGTGGGTGATGGATATAATAGGATGTCAACAACATGTCTTCGTTTGATCCAGGAAGGTTATTTTGGTGGCAGTGGGGGTAGTAGTGGAAGTGAATCAGGAGGTCATTTAAAGGATCGGATTTCGGGGAAAACAGCAGATTATTACATATGAAACGTAGAGTGTATTGGAGTTGGTTACTAAAGTGAAAATGAAAAAGCTGAGGTAGTGATGTTTCAACAGATGAAAAATATTGATTCCGCTTTCAGGCATATACGGTTATTCAGTTTGTTTTTTATTGTTGGCTGTACGGTGGTATCCTTTTTACAGGGTTGTAAAAAGTTACAGCCTTCATGAATCTAATAAAAGTATTTGTGCTTTTAATGGAAAGATTATGGAAACTTTTGCTTCGGATGAATGTTCAATAGAAGCAGCAGACCATATAAAAACCTTTCACCATTGTTCTTTACCCTGGACCCGGATGAAAGTCATCCCGAAAAATATTTCAAGGGCTTTGGCCCCAACAGACGGCTCTGTAAACAGGTGTATGATAACCTGAGGGTAATGGTTATTATTTCAATATTATTTCCGGAATATCAATGGCCTTTAAAGTTGACCAGTGTTCAACTTGATATTAATAACCCTTTATTTCTCTTGCAAGGCGAGGCAATTGATTGTACACGACCTACGAGTGTGGTGACAAGAAGCCTTGTTACCGGAAGGCCTACTTGCAGGCGGTTTCCCGTTCGGAGAATAATCCTCATGGATTTTTGATTGAGCAGATGGAGAACATTAGAAAATAAGGATGGATGATAATTCAGAACCGATGAAAAGACGGATAAGACAGATAAGACGGATAGGATGGATATAGTGGCAACAAGTATTGCGAACAAATTATTGCGATGGCAAAAAAGAGGAACGGGCTATCTCAATCAAAAATTCGAGGTGTTGGTACCCAGTCGTTTCACGGATAGGACTTATTGTATTTTGTTTTTTAGGATGTGGATGTAGTCTCTATGTTATTGTGGAGACTATTCTGGAAAAATGACAATGTTGGTTTGCAAAAGATTACACCACTCCGAATTCCTATTCCTAGAAGCGAATATGAGTCCGTTCCATATGAAATGGAACCGATTGTAAGCGTTGATGAATTCCAGCAATTACAGGGTTTAAAAAAATATGGATAGCCTGCAAAAGGAGTACCTGCTGGTAAAGATTATATGATAGTTTATAAGAGCCAGACCGGGTATGATGGATAGTGTTGGCATGCTGGAAAAAAAATTTATTTATCACAAAAACAAGGAGGTGACAATGAAAGAGCACGGGTATACGCCTACGTATTTACGCAAAAAGATGATGATGGTATTGCCTTTACTGGTGTTACCCTTTATTACACTTGCTTTTTTGCTTTAGGGGGTGGCCAGGGTAAGTCAGGGGATAATTTGCCAGCATAGAAGGAAGGTATGAACTGACTACTGCCAGAAGCAACCGCAAAAGAAGAAAATAACCTGGATAAATTGAGTTTCTACGATAAAGCGGCCAGGGATTCTGCAAAACTCGCTGAATACATGCAAGCGGATCCATATTATACCAAGGGATACGTGAGTCAGAAGACGAAAGATAATCGTCTTCCGGGTTTACAAGGCACTTGAAAATAAAAGTGGAAAGCAACTGGGTGAACTGAATAGTTCCCCTTTCAATAAAAACAATAACAATCTTCCGGTTGAGAACCAATTGGAACAAAAGATTGCCGCTTTACAAAAAGAAATTAATAGCGCTGCTACAGAAGGAGATGGGCAAATAGATACTAGAAAGAAGCCTGCCCACGGCGATGACAGCGAAGGCAATTTTCCAGTGAAGTAGACCGGTTGGAAAAGATGATGACGCTGATGAGTGAAAAAAAAGGTGATGATCCTGAAATGAAGAACTGGAAGGCATGCTGGATAAGATTTTGGATATACAGCATCCAGAGCGGGTCAAGGGAAAGTTGCAAGCTGTGAAGCCGAAAGTAGCTGAAAAAAAGTTATTGGTTTCCACTATTCCATCTGACTGGAATGTTAGTTTACTAGATACAGGTAGTAAAACAGCCCCAATCACTGGTTACATTCTGATGATGAGACTACTTCATTATAGAACTGGAAAGGAATACTATTCGGGCGGTGGTTCATGGTACACAATTATTACAGCCAGGATGCAGTGGTAAAGATGCGGTTGCTGCAGCCAGTTGCTATCGGTGGTCATTTGATTCCCAAGGATCAATTTATTTATGGGGTAGTCAGTCTGGGAAGTGACCGGCTAAAGTAAGTATTCGTACTATTCTAAGTCAGTCTATTACTACCAGTAAAGCTTCAGGTATATGACTTGGATGGGCTAGAAGGCTTAAATGCCCAATAGTTTGGGTGAGAATCGATACGGCAATCTTCTGAGCAAGGAGTGCAAGGGATGGAACTGAACATGGTTGATCCAACCATTAAAGGGGCAGGCAATTGCAACCGGCCTTCAAACCGCAAAATCTTTACTAACCAAGAAAGTCCGGCAGGTGAAAGTGCTTGTGAAGGCAGGATATACTATTGTTTTGAGGGAGGTAGAGAACAATTAAAGAAAGTCGCTAATTAGGTTTATTAAAATTAAAAAGCAAGCATGAAAAAAATAATGATGTGGGTAGCATTATTGCTCGAAGTGGTATCGGCTTTTGGCCAAGAGCAAATAATTGAAATTTCAACAGGTAAAACAACCAGTATTGTTTTACCGGGGGCCATACGACATATTGATAGAGGTATCAGGGATATGATCGTGCAACAGATCAAGGAAGCGGAAACAGTACTGCTTGTAAAAGCCACCCGGCCTGGTTTTCCAGAAACCAATTTAAGCGTTATAACAGCGGATGGTTGTTTATATAGTTTTCTTGTTAGGTACCAGGAGAATCCATGTCAGTGGGTATATGAAATTAAAAACAAGGGCGATCAGGGAATTGCTGATTATGCGATAGGGGTTTTGGACAATCCAGCGGTATTAAAAGGGGCACCTATAAAAAGGAAATGGGATATGACAGGCAAGGTGAGTGGTATTTACATTCGGGAGCCAGTAATTTATTATCAGTTGAGGATTGAAAATGACTCTCCCATTGATTATGATATTGACCTAATGCGATTTTATATCCGGGATAATAAAAAGAGTCGTAAAACGGCGTTACAGGAAAATGAACTGAAGCCATTATATATAGCAGGTAATACTAAAAAAGTAGAAGCGTTTACTTCTTCTACTATAGTAGTGGCTTTAGATAAGTTTACTATACCTGATGCTAAGCATTTGGTTGTGGAAATTATAGAACGTAATGGAGGTAGGCATTTGCTATTGAAAATCAGAAACCAGCAATATCCTTCGGGCGATACCGCTACCAGCTGTTAGGTAAAGATGTCTGATTCAATTAATGGTGCTGTCAATACATGCTGTAAGCTCCCCCAAAAGTTGGCCATTTGAAATTAGAGATTATTTTCTAACTTAAATGGTCAATTATGAAAAAGACACGATTCACGGAGACGCAGATCGTCTCCATTCTTAACAAGCAGGAACAGGGTAAATCGATAAGGGACATTTGCCGCGAGCATGGTATCAGTGAACCTACATTCTACAATTGGAAGGCTAAGTATGGTGGTATGGCAGTGAATGAATTGAAAAGGATGAAGGAGCTCGAAGATGAGAACAGCCGTCAGGCGAATTGTAGCCAACCTCACCCTGGAGAACGATGCTATCAAGTATGTCATCGAAAAAAAGTTCGGCGGCCTTCCGACAAACGGGAAGCGGTAAAGGTACTGGTGGAGGAGAAACAACTGAGTGTACGGAAGGCCTGCAGCATTGTATCGTTACCCCGATCAGTAGCCTGTTACCGTAAACGGAAAAGGGATGACAGCTCTTTGATTGAAGCGCTGGAGCAACTGGTGGAGAAGCATCCTACCATTGGCTTTTGGAAGTGTTATTACCGGCTGCGGCGACAAGGAGCTTCTTGTAATCACAAACGTCTTTACCGCGTCTATACGTTGATGAGACTCAATGTGAGAAGGAAAGTGAAGCGCAGGATCCCCCAGCGAATCAAGCAACCACTCTTTATGCCTCAGGCATCCAACCAAACTGGAGTATGGACTTTATGTGCGACAGCCTGGTAGATGGCAAAAGGTTCCGCCTGTTGAATATCATCGATGATTATAACCGGGAATCACTGGCAATAGAAGTAGACACGTCCTTACCAGCATTAAGGGTCATAAGGGTACTGGAACGGCTTTTGGAATACAAAGGGAAACCACTATCAATACGCGTAGATAACGGCCCAGAATTTATCAGTGACAGATTACAGCTATGGTGCGAAGCAAAAGGAATCCATTTACAGTTTATCCAACCAGGAAAACCTATGCAGAATGGTTATGTGGAACGGAATAACGGCTCTTTACGGAAAGAATTATTAGATGCTTACTTGTTTTACAGCTTGAACGAAGTACGTCAGATGGCAGAAGAATGGCAACAGGACTACAACTATCAACGACCCCATGAATCACTTGGAAATATACCGCCAGTCGAATTTATTAATCCGTTTCCCTAGAATTACTAAAAACCAAAAACTCTAATTTAGAATGGTCCGGAATTGGGGAGCTTAGTACAGTTTATGGTTTCATGCTAAGTTGAAGT
>JBGAQE010000045.1:0-28310 GCA_044220885.1 Chitinophagaceae bacterium | reverse complement strand
AATGACGGGCTTTTTCAGGCCAATGTTGTAAGTCCGTTATCCATTGTAAGACGTTTGCGTTATCTTCCAATTATAGAAAAAGGAAAGCATAGTGACCTGTCATGCATAGATTATTTTTCAACCTCATCTATGCAAATCAAGAGCCCTCAGTTTTTTCATGCTCATTTGGATGGAGAATACCTTACAGCAAAAGAGATTGAGGTAGCAATTCTCCCATCTCATTTTCTGTTCTGTTATTAATCCTGTTTTTTTGAACTATTGAATACTTCTTTACCATTGATTATGGTTTGAAGCACTTTAGTGTTCCTGATAGATTCTGGAGCAATTTCAAAAATATTATCTGATAGTATCACAAAATCGGCCAGATAATCTTTTTTGATCTTGCCTAGTTTCTTTTCTTCGAATCCTGAGTAAGCATTGGCGATGGTGTAACAACGCAAAGCTTCTTCAACTGAAATCTTCTGCTCAGGAAACCAGCCCCCGGGATTCTTTCCATCTAATGTTTGTCTTGTTACAGCAGCATATATTCCTTCAAGGGGTGTCAATGGAGCTACCGTCCAGTCAGAACCGAAACTTAATTTAGCGTTTGACTGTAGTAAAGACTTGAAAGGATAAGTTCTTTTTAATCGGGCTGAATCCAATCTTTTATAGGCCCATTTTCCATCGTCAATGGCATGATAAGGCTGCATAGAAGGGATTATATTCTCAACTCCAAAGCGGCTAATGGCAGCTTCGCTCAAATGCTGTGCATGTTCAATTCGGAAACGCCTGTCGCGCTGACCATTTTCACTGACAGCAGATTTATAAACATCAAGAATAAAATCATTTGCCTTGTCACCAATAGCGTGTACAGCAACTTGCAGGCCGGCTTTATCTGCACCAATCACCCATTTCTTCAACAGGGCTGTATCGGTAATGTTGAATCCTCTTTTCAATGGTTCATCCAAATAAGGGTCATAGAACCATGCTGTGGTAGAGCCTAGAGAACCATCAACAAATCCTTTTAATCCACCCCAGCGTAATTGGTCATCCCCTTTTCCATTAACACGGCAAAAAGAATCCAGTTGCTGCCAGGTACTTAATGCAACGAAAGAATAGATGCGAAGCTGTAATTGCTGGGCTTTATAGGCTTTTCTATAGACATCCAAATCAAACCATCCACCATAACTACCCATATCGTGAACTTGCGTTACGCCATTGCTGAATGCATATTTTTGTGCCCTGTCCAGGCTCTCTTCTAATTCTTTTTCTGAAGGTGTTGGAATAACACTGAAAATGAGATTCATGGCTTCATCTTTAAAAACACCTGTAATATCTCCAGACGTGTTTTTGAGGATTTCACCACCTGCTGGTACTTTGCTGTTTTTGTTTATATTGGCATAAGATAAAGCTTTAGTATTTGCCAATGCCATATGGCCATCGTATCTGCTAAGGAGTACCGGGTGAATTCCTGTAATAGAATCAATCCATTCTTTTTCCGGAAGTTCACCACCCCAGGCTTCATGATCCCAGTCGCCCCCTAATATCCAACGGTCATCCGGGTATTTTTCACAATACTCTTTTAATATGCTTATGAATTCTTGTTTGGAATGAGCTTTACGTAAGTCTACACTCGCAAGATTATAACCTCCACTTAAAAAATGAGTATGATTATCCATAAAACCAGGAACCAATAATTTTCCTTCCAGATCTACCATAGTTGTCTTTTCTCCTTTATAGGAAGAATAATTGTTTCCAGAATATAAAATGGTATTCCCTTTAATTGCAACAGCAGATGCCCAGGGTGCTGAACTATCACCTGTCCATATTTTTGCATTGTAGTAAACAATGTCAGCTGTTTCATTTGTAGTACTGCATGATATTAAAAAGACCATCGATAAAGCAAAGGCTACTAATCTTGTCATAACATATATATTTTATTTCAGGCAACTTCATGACCGGTAGATGCTCGCCATAGCATAAACCATTCTTCTCTTGTAATTTTTATTGATAAGGCAGCCACTGCCGCTTTAATCCGTTCGATTTTTGTTGTACCCATTACAGGCAGAATACCTGAAGGGTGGTGGAGTAACCAACTCAGCAACAGCTGGTCGGGACTCGCATTATATTTTTCAGCTAATATTTGAGCTGCAGCTAAGATCCTTTTTTTTCTTTCATCTTCCGGGTTATTGAAAAGTTTACCTCCTCCCAGAGGACTCCATGCCATTGGTGTTATCTTCTTTTCTATACACTGATCCAATATTCCATCAAGAAATGGGAACAGGTGTAAGATGGAAACTTCTAATTGGTTTACGCTAATTGGGTAGCGACTTGCCATCATGGCTGTTTGGGACACGGTGAAATTGGAAACACCGAAATCCAGCACTTTTCCCTGTTCCTTTAGTTGCATGAAGGCTTCGGCAATTTCATCTGGGTGCATTAATGGATCAGGACGATGAATCAGAAGTAAGTCTATATGATCTGTATGCAAATTTGTAAGCGAACGTTCTGCTGAACTGATAATATGCTGTTTGGAAGTATCGTAAGATTTAATCAGATGCGATGGCCTGTTCGGGGTTACCATCCTTATTCCACACTTAGATATGAGTTGAATTTTTTGTCTAAGTGAAGGTTTCAGAGATAACGCTTTTCCAAATTCTTCTTCGGTAGTATAATGTCCGTAAATATCAGCATGATCGAAAGTGCTCACCTTCTCGTTTAAGCAAAGTTCAATTTGTGTAAGATATTCCTGAGTGGAGAAGCGGCTGCCCCATTGGCCCCAGTTCATAGTACCTGCAATAATGGGAGAGAAGGTTGAAGGCATAGCCAGTTAATTTGCAGGCAAGATAAGTATTAAATGATTTTGCAGAGAACCAGTGATGCAGGAAGTAAAAGCTCAATGGCTTCAATAAAAAAATCCTTTCGCTGATGCGAAAGGATTTTAATAATTCGATGCTATAGGTAATGATTAATAATCTCTGTTAAAACCACCACGGTCGCCACCACGATCACGGTTATAACCGCCGCCGCCGCCGCTACCGCCTTTGCGATAACCACCGCCGCCACCGTTGCCGCCGCCGCCGCCGAAGCTTCTTTTCTTAAATCCACCGCCGCCACCACCTTGTGGTTTTGGTTGAGCTTCGTTAACGATGATCTTGCGACCCATTACTTCGCTTTCATACAGGCTGCTCAAAGCATTCTGCGCTTCTGTATCTTCAGGCATTTCCACGAAACCGAAGCCTTTGCTGCGTCCGCTTACTTTGTCCTTAACGATTTTGGCAGAAGTTACTGAGCCGTACTGTTCGAAGAGGGTTCTCAAGTCCTCGTCGGTCATTTGCCAGGAGAGGTTCCCTACGTAAATGTTCATTGTCAAAAAAAATTTTAGTGTTCTGAAAATCCGATAATGACGATAGTTGCTGCAATGAACTGAGGAACCAAATAAGGGTAAAAAACATCAGAACAACAGAACTAACAGATTATCAATTGTGAAGATAGGGGAAATCTTTTGGCAAAACAATAAAAAATACACGAAGCCCTCTTTGGGCACTTAAAACAATGATATTCAATTTGATAAGACCCTAAAAATATTTTTTTCAGGCCTGTTTTCAGCTTGTTTTATACCGGAAATCCGTCCCCTGAACAGTCTAAATATCATCTTTTTATGCACAAAATATGCAAGTTTCAAATTGGTTTTTAGTACCTGTTATATGATAAAAATCAACATGTTTAATTGCATACACTTCTATTTGCTTTGATCTGATTCAATCAGAAATTTCATTTTCCTTAAAGATTTTGAAGAAGAGTACTATCAAAAAATAAAAGGATGAATCATTTCATCCTTTTATTCTTTTAATCACCTCACTATTTAAAACTTGGGTTTATTCTTTTGTAAGAATCATTTCTGCCAATCGATTATCTCTATTATAAATATCATTTCTGAATTGGAGTTCTCCCGCACGATCCACCCATGCAGTTAAATAAGCAATGAATACCGGCACCGTCTTCGCAAGAGTTACATATTTCTCTTTTCCTGAATTCATGGCTTCTGTTATGGAAGCATCATTCCAGTTCTTGTCGTTTCTTAATAAGTAAGTAGCTAATTTTTTAGGCTCACTCAATCGTATGCATCCATGACTGAAGGCTCGTTGATCTTCACTAAAAAGACTTTTTGCCGGAGTATCGTGTAAATAGATATTAAAGCTATTTGGGAAAAGGAATTTTACTTGTCCAAGTGAATTGTTATTGCCCGGCTTCTGCCGTACCCCATTCCCATTCCATTCCATATTGTGGTTCTTCAGATAATTGGGATTTCTTTTTATTCCTGGAATGATTTCGTTCTTAAGGATGCTTGGGGGTACATTCCAGTAAGGACTGAAAACAACATGTTTCAGGTCGCCATTGAAAATGGCCGTCTTGTGCATGCTTTTTCCTACCACTACATTCATGTTCCAGGCTACAGAATCATTTTCCACCACATACAATTTATAGGCGGGTATATTAATCATTATATAATCCTTCTTTGAATCCACTGGTACCCAACGGCAGCGTTCCATATTCACTAAAAGCTGACGTATTCTATCATGAACCGGGATATTCATTTCCCGAATCATGGCTGCACCAACGATGCCGTCATCTTTCCAACCATGTCTTAATTGGAATTTCTTTACAGCAGATTCTAATGTTGCATCCATTACTTTGGAAAGCGTATCTGGTGTTATAAGATCATTCATCAGGTATAAGGATTTCCTTATCGCCATAATAGTATTTGAAGAATCACCCAGCTTATAAGATTTTTTATCTGCAGTTATTTTTGGGTAGCCCCCATTTCTTTCCAGGGCCTTATATTTTTTAAGATATTCCCTCAGTAAGGCATATTGATAGTAAACCGGTTCTTTTTCCAGAATAGTTTTTCCTTCCTCAGAAATCAATGAGTCCATGAGGTTCTGAAGACTTAATTTTTTGCGCGGGAGGAACCAGTCTAATTTCTGTGTTTCTTTTTCGTCGATTCCTTCCCAGGCAATATTGGCATAAGCGAAATATTGTGAAGTGAGCATCAGTTCTGCTTCTGCATTCATAGGTTCTCTCAGTAATAAACTATCATTATCATCCATCAATGCATCAAATATTTTTGAATAAGGCAATTGACGGGAGATGCCTTCCTCCTGTAATTGTTCCACCCTGTTATATAAACTGGCTGCTTGCTCAATCAATCCGTTGCCATCATACCATGCATAACTAAAGGATCGGGACTGATAGAATTTATTCAGGTCTTTTGAGAATTTATTGAAGTCGGGATATTTCTTCAGGAAGTCTTTAATAGCGGTGCTATCGAAGCGTAATTCGCTTTGTGTGCTGAAATTCCCAGCCATTGATGAGGCCACAGCTTTTTTAATGGTGGGGATGGTGTCTTTTGTGTTAGCTGCTGCTTCTGCTTCTTTTGTAGAGGATTTGCAGCTAAAAGCTAGAAAAAGAAAGCCAGTTAGTGTTGAGAGGAGGAATCGATTCATATGATGGTTTAATTTCTACTGGAAGGTATAAAAAAAGCCATACGACTAATCGTATGGCTTTAAAAATTTATAACCGATGTGCTTATTCAGCTACTACTTCGAAAGCAACTTCAGTGCTGTGTCCGTTACCAAAGTCAATATTGGCTTTGTACGTACCCAGTTCTTTCACTTCGTCAGTGATAGTGATTTTGCGGCGGTCGATCTCGTAACCTTTTTGTTCACGGATCGCGCGGCTGATTTGGAGAGAAGTAACAGCTCCGAAGATTTTGCCACTGGTTCCGGTTTTTGCACCCAGTTTAAGGGCACCTTCGTTCAGTTTAGCAATAACTTCATTGATAGCTGCGAGCATTTGATCTTCTTTCTTCTTCAGTTGCTTTCTTTTTTCATCGAGTTGTTTCCTGTTAGAAGGACTAGCTTCTACAGCGAATAACTGAGGAATAAGAAAGTTACGCGCATAACCATTGCGAACTTTTACCACTTCGTTAGCGGCACCCAGGTTATCTACGTCTTTAATTAAAATAACTTCCATGATGTGGTCCTCCTTACTTTAATAGATCAGTTATTGTTGGTAATAAAGCCATTTGACGGGCTTTTTTTACAGCTATCGCAACCTTGCGCTGGAACTTCAAAGAGTTACCAGTGATACGGCGCGGCAATAACCTGCCTTGTTCGTTAAGGAATTTTTTCAGGAACTCTGCATCCTTGTAGTCGATATAACGGATTCCCATCTTCTTGAAGCGACAATACTTCTTACGATTGGTTTCGGTTTTAATCGCGGTCAGATACTTAATTTCATTTGACTTTGCCATGATTAAGCCTCCACAGTTTTAGAGTTACCTGCTGATACACCACTTCTCTTTCTGGCATTGTACTCGACGGCGTACTTATCGAGTGCAGTGAACATGTGACGGAGTATATTCTCGTCACGAAGCATCTGAATCTTCAGTTGCTCATTGAGGCTGGATGGCGCACTGTATTCCATAACCCAGTAAAGACCAGTGGTCTTCTTGGCTATAGGGTACGCCAGTGATTTTAGTCCCCAGGGATTCTCGTGCACAATACTTCCGCCATTCTCTTTAATGAAGGCAGTGTATTTTTTCTGAGATGCTTTGAAGTCATCTTCAGAGAGCACAGGGGTAAAAATCACCATCAATTCGTAATTGTTCATGATCCCTGTTTAATTGTTTTAAAATTGTTTCTTTCCCTTTCTAAAGACCCCTACCAGTTTTCACCAGTCAACGGTGTTTTAAATCGGGCGGCAAAGATAAGGCATTTTACCCTTTACCGAGAAGGGAAGCGGAAGATTTTTTAGAATTAATTCAGTTCTTTAATCAATTGATTATTAATTACATAGATTTTAATAACCTACCCACCCGTCTTTAATTTCAACAAATGCCAGTTTTGTTTCGCTTTAACAATCATTCATTGACTACTTAAGTAGATACTGATTGAAAACAGGTAACTGACTCCCAACTCCTGACTCCCAACTCCTGACTCCCGACTCCTGACTCCCGACTCCCCTCTGCCAATTTTACCGTTTTGCTCAGCATGGCATTTTGTTTGACATTTGCCATCCGCCGGGCATTTCTGTTTTCAAACAAAACAAAACGCCGCAACGGCAGTTCAATTGAAATTTTTAAGCCGATAAAAAAAGTACAACATGCAAAAAGGCAGTATCCGGGTTCAGACAGAAAATATCTTCCCGATCATTAAGAAGTTCCTGTATAGTGACCACGAGATTTTCTTGCGGGAGTTGATCAGTAATGCTGTAGATGCTACCCAAAAACTGAAAACACTTTCTTCCATTGGAGAAGCCAAAGGAGAATTGGGTGATCTGGCTGTGGAAATTAAATTGGATATACCTAATAAGACAATCACCATTGCAGATAATGGTTTAGGTATGACCGGTGAAGAAGTGGAGAAGTATATCAACCAGGTAGCTTTCAGTGGTGCTGAAGAATTCGTAAACAAATACAAGGGACAGAACGAGAATGCCATTATCGGAAAATTTGGTCTGGGATTCTATTCTGCTTTCATGGTAAGTGACAGGGTGGAGATTTTCACCAAAAGCTACAAGGAAGGCGCAGAAGCCGTTCGTTGGGAATGCGACGGAAGTCCTGAATATAGCCTGGAACCAACAACCAAGGAAACAAGAGGTACGGAAATCGTTTTGCATATCAACGAAGAGAGTGCAGAATTCCTGGACGCAACTCGTGTTGAATCTATTCTGAATAAATTCTGTCGTTTTCTTCCTGTACCTATCAAGTATGAAGACAAACAGATTAATAACCCTACACCAGCATGGACAAAGAAGCCTTCAGAGTTAACTACTGAAGACTATCAGAATTTCTATAAAGAGCTATATCCATATAATGAACCTCCATTGTTCTGGATTCACTTGAATGTTGACTATCCTTTCAATCTAACTGGTATCCTTTATTTCCCCAAGATTAAACAGTCTTACGAAATACAGAAAGATAAGATTCAGTTGTACTGCAATCAGGTTTTTGTAACTGATGAAGTAAAAGATATAGTACCTGAATTCCTCATGCTATTGCAAGGGGTGATTGATAGTCCTGATATTCCTTTGAATGTTAGCCGTAGTTATCTGCAAGGAGATCCGAATGTAAAGAAGATCAACAACCATATCACCAAGAAAGTAGCTGATAAGCTTGATGAGATATTCAGTAAGGATCGTCCTGAGTTTGAAAAGAAATGGGATAGCCTGGGATTATTTGTGAAGTATGGTATGATGACAGACGATAAGTTCCTTGACAAGGCAAATAAGTTCCACATTTTTGAAGAAGTGCCTTCAACTGTCTCTACTGAAGAAACTCCTGCAGCGAAATTCTATACGCTGGAAGAATATCGTTTAGCTACTGAAACTTTGCAGAAAAACAAGGATGGCAAACTGGTGATCATCTACACAACCAATCCTGTTCAGCAAGATGCATATATCAAAGCAGCACAAGCTAAAGGATATGTGATAGTGAAGATGGAAACTATAGTGGATGCCGCTTTCCTTAACCAGATGGAGCCCAAGTGGAGCGATGTTCAGTTTGTTCGGGTAGATGCTGATATTGCAGATAACCTGGTCGACAAACAAGAGCATCTTGATTCAGTTTTAAGTACAGAAGAACAAGATCAGTTGAAAACATTGTTCGATATAAAAGCATCCGATTTGCATCTGGGCGTTGAAATAAAAGGATTAAGTCCTGAAGCACCACCCGTGGTAGCTACCCGCCCTGAATTTATGCGCCGTATGAAAGATATGGCCGCAGTGAGTGGTCCTATGGGAAGTTTCTATGCAAACATGCCTGACGAAGTAACTCTTACTGTAAATGGTAATCATCCCATCTATCAGCAATTGTTGAAGGAAGGAAATACAGAAGTGAAGGAGAAATCTGTTCGGAATCTGGCTGATCTGGCATTGCTATCCCAAGGATTATTGAAAGGAGCGGAGCTGACTAGTTTTATAAATAGGAGTGTGGAGTTGATGGGGAGATCTTGATAGTCGGAAAGACCGAAAGTCCGGAAGACCGGAAGAAATACAAGTCCGGATGTCGGGGGAGTCCGAGGTGAGAGCCTGATTGTTGTAGAGCGAGGTAGTCCGGGGAGAAAATACATAATACAAGTAAGGGAGTTAGGTAGTAGGGAAGTATGGAAGGAGGGTATGATTTTGTTGGGGATTCAACCAACCCCGAAGGGGTTGAATAATAATGACCCCGGATGATAACCCGGGGTATAGAGAAGAAAAATATCTTTTATTTGCACATTAACCGCAGCGATCCGGTGGCACAGAGGTATTCCGCCCTGCGTCTCCGCGTCGCTGCGGTTATATTTTTACAAACTAAAATGCTGTATTTTCTCCTTACTAACTTCACAACTACCTAACTCCCCTACTTGTATTCTCTTATCCTCTTCTTTTCTTCACTGTTGTTTTAGATCCTTTAACATGTCCGTTTCTGCCTCTAACGGTTGTAGTTGTTTTTGTTGCACTATTGCCTCTTGGTCCGGTTACAGTTGTTCGACTACGGGTAACAGTATAATTTTTTCTTGCAACAGCATGACGTGTATGAACGGTTACTGAAGTAGCCCTGTAGGGAGTATAGATTTTGTGTGCATGAACCATTCGGTGGGTATGTACTACCACATAGTTGCGATGATAGTAACCGCGATAAGGATGCCAAACATGCCAGCCTAAAGGTCTCCAGGGTCTCCACCAGGCGGGGTAATAATGATATCTCCATGGTGAAACCCAAATACGATAGCCAGGGGCATACACAAATCTTACGGAAGGCCAGAACCAAACATTCACTACTACGCCTGCATCTATATCCAGAGCATAATTTGAATTTGGACCTTTTACTTCTGAGTTGTTTATTGCATCATTATTTGATTCTGAATCAGAATCGCCAGGTTCAACAATTGTTTCTTCTCCAAAAATTTCTTCATCTCCAACAATCTGGATTGTTGCATATTCACTACCAGTTTTCTCTAACTCAATTACAGCGATATCCTGATTTTCATTTTCAGAAACGGCCACTTGAAGGATGAATACATTTGCACCCTCATCTTTTTTGGCAATAACTTTTATATAATCGATCTCATTGTCGCCATCGAGATCCAGATTGTTTACATGATTTGATTCGGTATTCAGTAATTTTTCAAACTCTTCAATTGAGTTGGCTTTTTTGAACAGCTCGAGTGCTCCCTGTAAACTGAAATGATCGCCAGGAAGACCTGTTGAATCTGCGTCGTTTTCTTGTGCTAAGACCGGCATGGTTAACATCAGCATTCCGGCAAGTGCAAAAGAGGAAAGGTGTAATTTTTTCATGATAAATGATTAAGGTTTATATGAGACTCAGGGAATACCCAATAGTTTAGTATTCGATAAATAGTAATCGATTTTTTTTGAAACTTATTGTTTGAGAAATGCTTTGGGTTTGGAAATGAACGGGTTAAGTGTGGGTTATTTTTCAGGAACGGACAATAGTTTTCATCCATTCCTTTATAAGATCCTTCTTTTGGCGCGACACTGGTATTTGGTGGCCATTATCTAATAACAGATAACCGCCATCTTCTTTAATCCAGCTTTTGATGAATTGTTTGTTTACTAAATGGGATTGGTGACAACGTTGAAAGCCATAAGGCTCCAGCAGTTCTTCGTATTCGTAAATAGGTTTTGAAACTATCAGTTTTTCGCCATCCTTGAAATAGAAGATGGTGTAGTTATTTGAAGACTCACATCGTACAATATCACCTGTCTTTACAAATCTTGTTTCTTTTGCGGTAGGAAGAGCAAGTCGATGTTCATCTTTGTTTTGCCTTTGTTCCAATAATGAAACCAGGTTTTCCAATTGCTGGTTCTTCTTTTTGAGCAGACTTTTCTGGACGGCTTTGCTTACTGCGGATTTTAATTCCTCAATATTGACAGGTTTGAGTAAATAATCCAGCGCCGCAAATTTTACCGCCTGGATACCGTATTTGTCGTAAGCTGTTACAAATATGATTTCGAAATCGGGTTTTGGTAATGACTGTAATAAGTCGAATCCACTTTTCCCTGGCATTTGAATATCCAGAAATACTAGTTCGGGGGAAGTGGATTTGATCAACGAAATCCCTTCTTCAGCATTTGCTGCAGTACCTGTAATTTCAACTTCAGGACAGTATTTCTCCAATAAGGCCCGAAGGTTGGTGATATTATTTGGTTCGTCGTCTATGATTACAGTTCTCAGCATATCAACAAATATCTTTGAATATTAAATTTACAACCATTCCATCGCTCTTTTTTTCAAAACTGATTGAAATTGGATTGTCTTTATTAATCTGATTTAAAAGAATAATTCTTTCGTGAGTAAGTCTAATTCCAAAACCTTCATGATGTTCCTTAGAATTAGCAAAGCCTGGTCCATTGTCGTGTATGGCCACAATTAAGTCATTCTCGGACATGTTTATTGCAATAGCTATTTTCCCTTTACTAAGCATTTGGGCTACTCCATGCTTAACGGCATTTTCAACCAAAGGCTGTAACAGAAGGGTAGGGATTTCTATTGATGTTGCGTTAATAGAATCTGCCACTTTAATTTCATATGCAAAGCCAAACCGCAATTGTTCCAGTTTCAGGTAACGATCCAGTATCGCTAATTCTGTTTCGAGCGGACTATAGTCTTTACTATTGCCCGACAAGGTATCCCTCATCATATTTGAGAAGTCGGATAGGTATTGGTTGGCTTTTTCTTTTTCATTGGCATTTACAAGGCCTTGAATTGAATTAAGTGCATTGAAAACAAAGTGAGGGTTGAGTTGTGAACGGATAGAACGTAATTCTAGTTCTTTCTTTTCTTTTAATTCAAGTTGTCTAAGCAATTTCTTTTTTAGTTCTTTTTGACGAAAAAAATAAGCTGATATAAGAGCTAGGATTATCAAGATTATAGCAATTGATATTTTGAATGCAATAGTTTGGTACCATGCTGGCATTATTTCAAACCGATAACTTGTTACATTTTGACGTTGTGTCGAGTATCTTACATCTAATTTGTATTTTCCCGGTGTTAGATTTTTTAACCAAATGAAATTATAATCAAAATTGTTTTTTTCCCATTTTGATGAGGTCGAGTAAGACTCAATTCGGTACTCAATTATATTCTTCTTGAAAATGTTATCAAGCATAAAAATCAGTCCGTACTCTGGCTGCTGAAAAACCGAATCTTTTTTTAGAAGTGAGTCTAGATTTAGTGACTCCACAATAATTTGAGGTGTTTCGGCGGTCATTAATTTAAAAACCTTAAAAAAATCATTTAATTGATTGTTGTTGAATGTTGCGGCTATTGAAGGCGAATGATTGAGCCAGAAAATGCTTTGTTTTGCAAAGATTCTTTTGTTTGCTTTCTCTCTTACTTCAATCGTTTTGTATGTGTCCCAGCCACTTGTAATTTCTCCCACATAAGCCATATTTGAGTCACTGTCTCCAAAGCCAGTAATATATGTACTGTTGATAAATTCATCTGGGCTTTTCCAGTCCTGAATAACTTCTTTGTTGTTTTGTGAAATTTTGTATTCGTATTGTTGGGCATTGTTTCTATTAATACCCTGTATAAAAACAGGTACGCCAAGTGAATCAAAAGTGTATAAAGGAGAATTATATCTGGTATGTAGCATATCTTGTAGCATGCTGGAGTCACCCGAAATCTCAAATATTCTTTGTGCAACATTCCTATTTGAAGAATAAATGGAATGTTCCCTACTTGTGTAATGGGTTTTGTCAGTAAGTAAATGTGTTAGTCTTACATTTTGCGGTATAGCACAAACAATAAATGGATGAGTTTGTCTATCTTCTGTGGGCCAGGGGACTTCAATTTTATAGTTTTCATAATAGTAATAGATCTTATCTAGCGGTTGGCTTAATGAAGAATAAGATGTGATAAAGAGTAAAAAAACCAATAATAGAGATTTCATTCTCAAAATGTTTAAGCGAATTTCCTATTAGATGTCAACTTAAAAATTGATAATGTGAATTTGGTCATAATTGCTGTATAAAGAGCAATTTTGTCTAGACAGATACTCTAATGTCCACCACTTTCAACTGCAAACTCTTATTCCCGTTCCATTCATTTTCATCAAGGGTGAAAACAACATCGAGAGGTTGCTTTGATTCGAGGAGGGGGAATTTGTCGGACATATTGAATCCGATGCCACCATAACTAATATTATCCTGTTTGAGTGAGAATTTGATGTGAAGCTCCTTTACGATTTTCGAATAGCCGGTATCGGTAACCCTTCTGGCAATAAATAAAGGTCTGAGGTTATCGGGTCCGAAGGGCTCCATCTGGCAGAGAATACTATAAGAAGCTGTGTTTAGGTCTTTAAAGCTTACTTCAGTATCGATAACTATTTCCGGTATCAGGAGTTCAGGAGTGATAGTAGATGAAACCACTTCTTCAAACTTATCCCTAAGGGCTTCTACTTTTCCAGTTTCAAGGGTCATGCCTGCGGCAGCAAAATGTCCCCCATACCCTAAAAGGTGTTCCTTGCAAGCATGGATGGCTTCATATAAATTAAAGCCGGGAACACTGCGGGCACTTCCTGCAACATACTCTCCGGATTGTGTAAGGACGATGGTGGGACGATAATAATGATCTATCAATCTTGATGCTACAATTCCTACCACCCCTTTATGCCAGGTAGGCTGGTATACTAGAGTTGATTTTCTATTAATCCAATCGGGGTGTTCCAAAATCTGGGCTAATGCTTCTTCGGTAATGTTTTTGTCGGCTTCCTTTCTGTCGAAATTATCTGAATGTAGCATTTCAGCATATTGCTTGGCTTCTTCTTCATTGGGCGCAATGAACATTTGTACCGCTTTGCGGGCATCATCCATTCGGCCGGCTGCATTTACACGTGGGGCAATAAGAAATACAAGATTAGTGATCTGTACTTCTTTTACCAGGCCACTTAATTCTTTGAGGGCTTTTATTCCGGTATTAGGATTATCATTCGCTTTCTTCAATCCATAATAGGCCATGATTCTGTTTTCGCCTACCATGGGAACGATATCGGCAGCAATAGCTGTAGCTAATAAGTCGAGGTATTCATAAGCCATCTCCATGGGGAGGTTCAATTCTTCACAGAGGGCACATATTAGTTTAAAGCCTACTCCACAACCACAAAGTTCTTTGAACGGGTAGTCGCAGTCAACCTGTTTTGGATTGAGAATGGCGACAGCTGGTGGTATATGTAAATCAGGAAGATGGTGGTCGCATACAATAAAGTCAATTCCTATTTCTTTGGCATATTTAATCAGGTCGGCCGATTTGATACCGCAATCAAGGGATATTATCAGGGTGAAGTCGTTTTCTTTGGCGAAATCGATTCCTGCTTTGGAAACACCATAGCCTTCACGGTATCGGTGGGGGATATAAAAATCAAGATTATCAGAAGTATATATTTTCTGGAGGAATTGGAACATGCAGGCTACCGAGGTGGTGCCATCCACATCGTAGTCGCCGAAGACCAGTATTTTTTCGCCTTCATTGATAGCGCTAAGTACCCTTTTAACTGCCTTCAGCATATCTTTCATCAGCCAGGGGTCATGAAGGTCTTCCAGTTTGGGTCTGAAAAATTTACGGGCTTTTTCGTAGGTGTCGATACCTCTTTGGGCCAGTATTCTGCAGATTACGGGGTTAACGGAAAGGGCCGTCCCCAGATCAAGGACGGTTTTTTCATCGGCGGGCAATATTTTCCATCGTTTATCCAGCACAGCGGGGGTTAAAATTTGCGGTCCGTAGTGAAGCGCACCAGTTCTTCCAATGCTTTTTTCACTTCGGGGTTAGGGAATTCTTCGAGGATGGCTAGAGCCTCATCCCGAAAAGTAACCATTTTTTGTTGGGTATAGTCGATTCCTCCCGTTTGTTTTACAACCTCGATCACTTCCCTGATTTTTTTAGGGTCTTTGTTTTCGTTTTTGAGGATATAAATAAGCTTACGGCGGGTAGCTTTATCGGTATTGTTTAGGGTATATATGAGGGGTAGGGTCAGTTTTTTCTCTTTGATATCGTTTCCGGTGGGTTTACCGATATCATCGGTGCCGTAGTCGAAAAGGTCATCTTTTATCTGGAAGGCCATTCCAACTTTATCTCCGAAGAGCCTCATTTTTTCTGCAAGCTCCTCATTTCCGGTGGCAGAATAGGCGCCAGAGCTACAGGCAGAAGCCAGAAGAGAGGCTGTTTTACCACGAATGATATCGTAATAGATGCTTTCGCTGAGGTTCAGGCTTCTTGATTTTTCGAGTTGGAGCAATTCCCCTTCACTCATTTCCCGAACCGCCCGGCTAAGGATCTGAAGAATCCTGAAATCGTTATTGTCGAGGGAGAGGAGTAGTCCTTTTGCCAGAAGATAGTCACCAACAAGTACAGAAATCTTGGTTTTCCAGAGGGCGTAGGTAGAGAAAAAGTTTCTTCTTTCCAGCGATTCGTCCACCACATCGTCGTGTACCAGGGTGGCTGTATGAAGCAATTCCACGAGGGAAGCAGCCCTGTAAGTAGATTCGGTGACCTGCCCACAGAGCTTTGCCGAGAGCAGCACAAACATAGGCCGAAGCTGCTTTCCCTTGCGGTTTACAATAAAGCGCATGATACGGTCCAGCAAAGGGGTCTGGCTTTTAACGGCCTCCTTGAATTTCCGGTCAAAAAGGGCTAATTCTTCGTGTAATATTGCTTGTGATAATTTCATGTAGCCAACAAAGCGGCAAATTACTATTTTGATTTTTATTTTACGGAGCAACTTATTTGAAATGAAAATGGTCTTAACCTCATGAACTACAATTGAGTAATACTATTGGAACTCAGGTAAAAAAATTTGTTAATTACTAAGCATTCGATATTTTTGCACAAATTCTTAAGTCAGCATTCTTAATCCTTCATATAAAAATCAGTTATGGCAAGCAAAAAGTATTTTAGTTTAATCGCGCTACTGTGCCTTCTGGCATCTAGCACCTTTGCTCAGTTGGGCACGGGAAGCTATGATGTTATGGACTCTTCAGTAGTTCCTTCAAAAAGGTTACCTCAGCACACAGAATTTATGGCGCATAATTATGCGTATCCAGCTCTTCCCCGCAATCAGTGGGAGCTTGGTCTGAAAGTAGGTGCTTTCAGTCTTTCAAGCGACGTTCGCAGCCGTTTCCCAGGATTCGGTGCCGGTCTTCATGTTCGTAAGGCCCTTGGTTATGTTTTCTCTTTAAGAGGTGAACTTGGTTTCGGAACTGCAAAAGGTCTGAACTATGGTGCTTCTACAGGATATATCAGAAACCCAGCCTGGAAAACGTACCTCCCAGTTGGAGGTGCCGCCCCTACTACTGAGGTGTTCTATAACTATAAGACAAGTGTATATGATGCGAGCCTTCAGGCAGTTGTTTCTTTGAACAACGTTCGTTTCCATAAATCTAAAACAGGTTTCAATGCTTACCTTTTCGGAGGTCTTGGTGGAATGATCTATGAAACTAAGATTGATGCCTTAAATGGTACAGCTAATTATAATTTCTCTTCTATTCCTCGTGGTGGTTATAAGGAAAGAAAAGAAATCCGTAAGGCTCTCAAAGCTTTATTGGATGGTAGCTATGAAACAAAAGCTGAAACTGATCCTTTGCAACCAGAATTGTTCAACAAGCCTTTCAAACCAACTTTCGTAGCTGGTGCTGGAATGCAATTCAAGCTGAACAACAAATTGAGCATTGCAATTGAAGATAAATACACAGTTACAAAATCAGACCTTCTTGATGGCCAGCAATGGCAGGAAGGTTGGCCAGCTGGTCCTTCTATGACCAGGGATTTTGATACTTATAATTTCCTCTCTGCAGGTCTGAATATCGCATTAGGTGCTAAAGCTGTTGAGCCATTGTGGTGGGTTAATCCTTTGGATTATGCTTACAACGAAATCAACAAGCCACGCCACATGTTACTTCCTAAGCCAGTTCTGGATGATAAAGATGGCGACGGTGTAACTGACCAGTTCGATAACGAACCAAATACTCCAGCAGGTGCTCCAGTTGACGCTCATGGTGTTAGCCGCGATACTGATGGTGATGGTGTTCCTGACTATAAGGATAAGGAACTGATCACTCCTACACAGTGTCAGCCAGTAGATGCTGATGGTGTTGGTAAGTGCCCAGAACCAGCATGCTGCGGTGAAATCAAGAAAATGATGGAAGATTGGCAGCCAAAATCTAAGTGTGCTATCGGTGCTTTACCAAGCATTACTTTCAAAGGCAAATCTGTTGTTCTCAGCAATGATGCAAAAGCATTGTTAGCTAGTGTTGCTCAGAAAATCAAGGATAATGCAGCTTGTAAAGTAGCTGTAGTTGGTTACTGCGCATCCAGCAAAGCTGAACAGCAATTAAGCTGGGATCGTGTAAATGCAATCATTAACTACCTGGTTGATAAAGAAGGTATCAACGCTGACCGTTTCGTATTCAAATATGGTCAGGAAGGTGGAGATTGCAATACTGTAGATCTTCAGGATGGTACAGGTGATGAAGGTCCTACAACAGTACCTGCTCCTCATCCAAACCTCCGTCGTAAAGGTTAATACTTTTTGCCCCTTTCAATAGTGAAACCCTTCCGCTTAAAACGGAAGGGTTTTACATTTAAATTAACGGCCAGGTTTTGGGGAAAAGCCACAATCCTTCCATTTTTGCAGCTAATACCTTAACTTTGCCCACCTTTATGAGATCAGCAGCATTAATAGTATTGATAGCCATTGGTTTAGCTTCGTGCTCGGAGTTCAGCAAAGTGCAAAAAAGCACCGACTACGACTATAAGCTCCGTATGGCCGATAAATACTACGTGAATAAGAAATACAACAATGCACAGCAGTTGTATGAAGAGCTCTTTCCATTACTGAAAGGTCAGCCTCAGTTTGAGGATGTATTCTATAAGTACGCATATTGTTCTTATCATCTGAAAGACTGGATGCAGGCAGAAAGCCTGTTCAAACAGTTTACAGAAGTATTTCCTACCAGCGCCCGCGCAGAGGAAATGGAATATATGAGGGCTTATACCTATTTCAGACAATCGCCCAAGCAGGAACTGGATCAGGTTTCTACCCAGAAAACAATCGGGTTCATGCAGACGTTTATCAATACCCACCCTGGTTCTGCCAGAATCAAGGAGGCCAACAGTATTATAGACCAGTGCCGGGCAAAACTTGAATTGAAAGAATATAAGAGTGCAGAATTGTATTATAATCTGGGTCACTATAGGGCTGCGGCCATCGCTTTTACCAGTCTGATGGAAAGTTTCCCTGATTCTGAAAAAAGCGAAGACTATAAGTACCAGGTGATCAAATCTTATTATCTTTTCGCCCAGAACAGTGTTGATGAGAAGAAAGCTGGAAGATATGAGCAGGTAGTAACCGAGTGCCTGGATTTCATTGAGCGCTTTCCCGAAAGTAAATTATTAACAGAAGTATCGAAGTTTCAGAGTTTATCCCAAAATAATATTAAAGCAATCCAAAATGAGCAAGTTAAGACGTCAAATTAGTTCCAATACTACCAATGTTGCGGAAACCAAGGATCTCAACGTGATCAAAGGTAAAACCGGGAATGTGTATGAGTCCATTTCCATCATAGCTAAAAGAGCTAACCAGATCAATATAACACTCAAGGAAGAATTGCATAATAAACTCGAGGAATTCGCCAGCCATACAGATAGCCTGGAAGAAATTCATGAGAATAAAGAGCAAATCGAAATCTCAAGAGCTTACGAAAGAATGCCAAATCCAGCTTTATTGGCTACCCAGGAATTTCTGGAAGACAAGATTTACCATCGTAAGAACGAAGACGATCTTTTCAGTTAATAAGATTTTCATAAATGTAATAAGGGCGACAATGATTCTCATTGTCGCTTTTTAGTTTTGGGGCCTGTCTGACTGTTCTTAATAAAATGCCTAATTTTAAACCATGTTCGAGGGAAAGAAAATATTACTGGGTATCACGGGAAGCATCGCTGCTTATAAAGCAATTCTTCTTGTTAGAAGTCTTGTTAAGCATGGAGCTGAAGTGAAAGTGGTCATGACGCCGGCAGCAAAAGATTTTGTTTCGCCACTTACATTAGCCACCTTATCAAAGAACCCAGTGCTTATTGATTTATTCAGTGAGCAGACCTGGTCGAACCATGTAATGCTGGGAAGATGGGCAGATGTAATGCTGATTGCTCCACTGAGTTGTAATACCCTTTCAAAAATGGCTCATGGCAATTGTGATAACTTGTTACTGGCTACCTATCTTTCAGCTACCTGTCCTGTTTGCGTAGCTCCTGCAATGGACGAAGACATGTGGCACCATCCCTCCACAAAAAGAAATCTTGAATTGATTGCTGGTTTTGGAAATTCAATTATCCCTGTTGAAAATGGGGAATTAGCCAGTGGATTAACAGGTGATGGCCGTATGGCTGAACCAGAAACCATTTTGACCTATTTACAGGAACATTTTTTTTTAAAACAAGATCTTCTTGGTAAAAAGGTACTCGTTACTGCCGGCCCTACCCATGAACCAATCGACCCTGTTCGCTTTATAGGAAACCACTCCTCCGGGAAAATGGGTGTGGCTATTTGTAAAGAGCTTGCAAGCAGAGGTGCCGAAGTTGAATTAGTGTTGGGGCCTTCCAATATTAATGTGTTGCATGAAAGAATTCGGGTGCACAGGGTAAAGACAGCCAGCGAAATGTATGATATGTGTAATAGCCTGTTTGCCGATACGGATATTGCTATTATGTCGGCAGCAGTTGCTGATTATAGTCCAGTGAATCTGTCTTCAGAAAAAATAAAGAAAAACCGACGGTACCCTTGCTTTGGAATTGAAGCGAACGAAGGACATTTTAAAAAGTCTGGGTATGCAAAAGAAGAAGCTCGGACAGTTACTCGTAGGATTTGCCCTTGAAACAAGCAATGAAAGGGAGTATGCTCTTGGCAAACTGGAATCCAAGAATGCGGATATAATTGTCCTGAATTCCCTCAACGACGAAGGGGCTGGTTTTGGATATGATACCAATAAAGTGAGCATATTTGAGCGTAATGGGAAAGAAATCACTTATGAAAGAAAGCCCAAACAACAAGTAGCCCATGATATCGTTGATAGAATAGTAAATATGCTTTATGCGTAACAGAATCGTATTGTTTTTTTCAGCCCTTATTATAGGGGGAACTATCAGGCGCAGGAATTGCAGGCCCGTATTTCAGTAAATGCCAGCCAATTGAGTTCTACAGTGGATAAGAAAGTTTTCCAAACCCTTCAGTCCACCCTTCAGAATTTCCTGAACAACAGAAAATGGACAGGTGAGGCCTTTCAGCAAAATGAGAAGATAGCTTGTAATTTCCTTATAACCATCAGGCAATCCTTACCAGATAATGTTTATAAAGCATCATTAGTAGTTCAGGCGGCAAGGCCGGTTTTTAATGCCAGTTATCAATCGCCTCTGATAAATTTCCAGGATGAGAGTTTCGCATTTAAATATGTAGAATATCAGCCTGTAGAATTCAATGAAAACCGGGTTAGCGGTAGCGACCCTTTGGTAAGTAATATTACTGCTACGTTGGCTTATTATGTTTATATCATACTTGGATTGGATTTTGATTCCTTCAGTTTGAGGGGTGGAGATCCATATTTTCAAAAGGCGCAACTGATAGTAAACAATGCACCGGAAGGTCGTGAAGTTGATGGATGGAGGGCTTTTGATGGACAACGTAACAGATACTGGTTGATGGAAAATCTCACTAATAACAAATATGCACTTATTCACGATGCTATTTATAGTTATTACAGATTAGGGCTCGACCTGATGTATGAAAATGAAGAAGAGAGCAGAAATGCCATAATGAATACGATCAATATCATCAACACCCTCAATTCTGATAACTCAAATTCCATGGTTGTCCCTTTCTTTTTTCAGGGGAAGGCCAATGAATTAGTGAAGATATTCAAGAAGGCCCAGCCTGATGAGAAGAACCGGGCCCGGGAGATTTTGATGAAAATCGATATATCGAATGCCAACCTTTATAAAACAGAATTGAAATGAGGACGTTGTTATTCGCTTCTCTTTTTCTTTTTGTTCTCGGTGCCTGTACAGACACTGAAAAAGTGCCATCTGATATAATACCTCCTCAGAAAATGGAAAATATCTTATGGGATATGTTGCTTGCGGACAGATATTCAGCTCAGTATCTTCTGAAAGATTCTGCCCGGATCAATGTAAAAGATGAGACTTTTAAATTGTATGAATCAGTGTTTGTAGTAAATAAGACGAATAAGACTGAATTTGTAAAAAGCTATAAATATTATCTGAATCGTCCAGACCTCACAAAAACGATATTCGATTCCCTCTCAGTTCGGGCCAATCGTGACCGACAAAACATGTTTAAGAATGTTCAATAACCGGACTCTTAAAAACTAACATCTGTTATTGTTTTGTATATTTAAGGATTCAAATCAGAATGTATGAATAAGATTGTTGCCGATGCAGCAGCTGCCATCAGGGATATATCTGATGGGGCTACCATTATGCTTGGGGGATTTGGCCTTTGTGGCATTCCGGAGAATTGTATAAATGCATTAGTTGAAAAAGGGACAAAGGATCTGACCTGCATTTCCAATAATGCCGGTGTCGATGATTTTGGACTTGGACTTCTGCTGAAAACGAAGCAGATTAGAAAGATGATGAGTTCTTACGTAGGAGAGAATGCAGAATTCGAGCGCCAGTTATTAAGTGGTGAATTAGAAGTGGACCTTATACCCCAGGGTACTCTTGCTACAAGGATCCAGATGGCCGGAATGGGCATTCCTGCCTTCTTCACTCCTGCTGGATATGGAACAGAAGTGGGAATAGGAAAAGAGGTTCGTGAATTCAATGGGAAGATGCATTTGCTTGAAAACGCTTTGTATGCCGATTTTGCTATAGTAAAAGCATGGAAGGGGGATCGGTTTGGGAATCTATTGTTCAGGAAAACGACCCGTAATTTTTCCACTTCCATGGCAAAGGCAGGCACTATTACCATTGCGGAAGTGGAAGAGTTAGTGGAACCTGGGGAAATAGATCCGGATAACATTCATGTAGCAGGGATTTATGTGCATCGTATATTCCAGGGAGTAGGGTATGAAAAAAGAATAGAGCGACGCACAGTGGCTATGCGCCATTGATTCTTCATTTTTAATTTCAATTTATGGCTTTAGATAAATATCAGATAGCAAAGCGAATTGCAAAGGAGCTTAAGGATGGCATGTATGTGAATTTAGGAATTGGTATACCTACATTGGTAGCCAATTATATTCCTGCAGGTATTTCAATAATGCTTCAGTCGGAAAATGGTATGTTGGGTATGGGGCCCTATCCAACAGAAGACTCTATAGATGCCGACCTTATCAATGCCGGAAAGGAAACAGTTACGGTATTACCAGGAGGGGTATTTTTTGATAGTGCCGAAAGCTTTGGAATGATCAGGGCAGGGAAAGTGGACCTTACCGTATTAGGGGCCATGGAAGTATCTGAAAATGGTGATATAGCCAATTGGAAGATTCCAGGCAAAATGGTTAAGGGTATGGGAGGTGCAATGGATTTGGTGGCTAGTGCCAGAAATATTATTGTAGCCATGATGCATACAAACCCTGCAGGTGCTTCTAAATTATTGCCAACATGTTCATTGCCATTGACAGGAGTTCATTGTGTAAGCAAGATAGTCTCAGATTTAGCAGTGCTCGATGTATTACCTGGTGGTGGTTTCCGATTGCTTGAAAGGGCCCCCGGTGTTTCAGTAGAAGAGATACAATCAAAAACAGCAGGTAAGTTGATTGTAGAAGGTGAAATTCCAGAAATGATATTCTAGTTTTTTAAATCAATATTTTTTGCGGGAGTTACCAGGCAAGAGATCAGATAAAATAATAAACGTACAATTGAAAAAGCTGCCAGTAATGGTGGCTTTTCTTTTATGATAGTTTCATCAATCCATTGCAGGTTGAGGCTGGCTTCTACAGCCAGAAAAATAAAATAATAGAAAAGTGTTCCAGCCGCTATCCAGAAAAGAGGGGATTCGAAAATGAAAAGATATCTGGTTTTAACAAGTACTACTAATGCTACCAAAGCAAAAAAGGATATTTCAAGAGCGCTGGCGATTGAAATCAAATCCATATTAGGAATAAGATTCTTTGTAAATGCAAGAGTTGAAATTACTGTTATATGAATCACCATCAGGTATTGAATCCATTGAACAGGAATGTGTTTTTTTAGATAGCTCCTGAATAGCAATGCAATTAATATGTATTCTACTGTTTTCCAAAAGAAGGGAGAGTTATTGACAGTATTCGAAAAATTGAAGACTGGGAGATAGTTGAAAATGGCTGAAAGAAACAGTACGATGTTTAAGCTTAGTAATAAAAAGAAAGATTCAATTTTAAAGGGGCCTCGTATAAGCAAACATACTATCGCTGCCAGGGGCAGGATAGTGAGGGGTATCAGGAGTTGAAATGGTAATATATAACCGGTCTCTTCCATGTCGGGTAAAAGGGCTAACCGGTCTTTCACAGGGGTTATTTACAAGGGATAAAGGGCCGGCGAAGGTATGCTTAGTCGATCAGATTATTCTTTACTGCGTAGAACACTAATCCAGCGGTGTTTTTAGCTCCAAATCTTTCCATCAGCCTGTCTTTGATAGCCTCAACAGTTCTTGGGCTTACGTCCAATTTCTGGGCTATTTCCTGGGCTGTGAACTCCATGCAGATATATTTCACCACATCTCTTTCCCTGTCGCTCAGGGTTACTTCATTTGTGAGGCTGGGCAGTACTTTTTGCCGGGCGTGGCTTTTCTTAAGGAGAATCCTGTTTACAAAATTATTGAGGTAGTATCCTTTAGCCTTTACCTCCATGATAGCTTTCTTTATTTCGGAGGGGTCAGCACTTTTGAGGAGGTATCCATTAGCGCCAATTTCCATCATATGGCTTACGAAGCGCTCATCCTCGTACATTGTGAGGGCGATGATATGGATATTTGGGTATTGCTTAGCAACGTATTTGGTGGTTTCTATACCGTCTTTCTGTGGCATTCGGAGATCCATTAGGATCACTTCCGGCATATCTTCTTCGGTGGTAGTTGCGAGTAGGTCAATTAATTCCTGGCCGTTTTCGGCTTCCAATACAAATTTCAGGTTTGTATATGGCCGTAAGGAAAGTACAACTCCTTTCCTGAAAATTTTGTGGTCGTCGGCTATGGCTACTTTAATAGGTCCCATTGTTTTTATGATATTGGCAATTAAAAATACAGAAAACTTTGGTCTGGGGGGCCTTAAGTGGAAAGTATTATTTTGTTCCCACTGATTCTTCTATTCTTGGAACTTCTATGGTTACTTTAAAATAAGTTTGGGACATATCTTTTTCAAAAAAGATTCTGCCATGTAATAGTTTAAGACGGCTCTGGATATTCTTAAGACCCAATCCGGAAGCTGCCTTATTCAGTTTCTCGAAATCGGCTTGTGTCAATCCTTTGCCATCGTGATGCATGCGGATAAAGAACTTATCATCGCTCAGGTTCTGGGTGAGGTGTATGAAGCTGGCATTACTATGTTTCAGGATATTATTCACCAATTCCTGTATAACACGGAATATGATCAGTTCATCTTCGGGATGCATTCGGTTCCTGTAGTCATGGAAACGGCAACTGGCATTCATGCTGCCGGAGCTGCTGATTTTCTGGAAGAGGTCGTTTACTGCACTCTCAAGACCGAAGTTTTTGAGGGTAGGGGGCATCAGGCTATGAGAGATATTACGGATCAGTTGAATAGTATCGTCGATGATTTGTTTGGCGTTATAAATGCTTTGTAGCTGAGAAGTCTTATCGAGGTTAACGAGGTTTTCATTCAGGTATAAGCGGGCGGTAGCCAATAAGGGTCCGGCATCATCGTGGAGGTCAGCAGCAATTCTTTGTCTTTCTTCCTCCTGCAAGCGGATAGAGGCATTCAATAACATCTTCTGCTGGTCCTGCTCCATTCTTTGCAATTGAAGCTGGTAGCGGATTACTTTCCGTTGGTGGAAGATGATGAATACAATCAGTCCTATAGTGAGCACTAACATTCCTACAGTTCCAAAAAGTAGTACTGTAGAAGTTGAGTTAGTAATATTTGTTTGTAAATAATACATTTAATCAAGTATAATAAGGTTATGTTGTAGAAATTAATTTTTTAAAATTGAATTATAGAGAAATTCATTTTCTCGTTTTGATTCTTTTCTCTTTTTATAGAAAAGAAAAAACCGAAAGAGAAAACAATAAATTTTTTAAAATATTGAAAATGTAATTTATATACCAATTGTCATCGAATTCTTTGCTGTTAAATTAGAGGATAAGAGGAAAATGAAAAATGTACCCGATAAATAAATTAGAATGCCTGTTACTGCCCAGAAATCAAAACTGTTATATATGAATAAAGTTTTTGGATTTTTTATTTGTTCAAAAAAATAATAAACACATAAAGACATGACAAATATGGCCTGAAAAGTAACAGGAATTGTATCGAGGTTAGTGAAATTTTTATACTGAAGGAAAAGGTTGATAAAGCAAAATGGGATAAACAATAGGATTGCTAAAAGAATAACTCTCTTAATTAGTGAGTTTTTTTAGCAAGTAATAAAAGAATAAACAAAATGACACAAACTCGACAATTGTGAATAGACTCACAAGAATATTGTAAAAATTATCAGTTAATATTCCAGTCTTGTCAAATACTTTAACTGAAGAATCAGTAACTAAAGAGTAGGTTGTATAAAATAAAAGAACCATTAGACTTTTTCTTTTGTTTTGTGAATAAAAACAAAGAAAAAGACTAATGGAACTAAAGAAGTTGAAATACTAATATATCCTAAAGTAGTATCTATAGTTGATAATTTGGACCAAATATAGATAATTGATCCAAAGTATCAAAGACTTAATCTGCAGTCCAGAACCACTCTTCCGCTTCATCCAATCTTGGGGAAGTACGTTCAGGTCTAACTCTATCCGCGACAATACCTTTTTGTGAATCTAATTTACCGTTTTCAGATACTGTGCTTATCTGAATAAGAGTGTTTGCGTTTTTGTCTACACCTAAATAAACCAGTGTTTTTCTTCCGGCTTCATTATAGGCATTAAAGAATTTGATTCCCACGCAACCAGGTTGAGCTAGTATGCGGTCGATAATTTCGCGGCCGATGAGATAGCTGTGTACATCAGATGGATTTGCTTCCTGATAGCCCTTAACCATTTGGGTACCCAACTCAAGACCGATTTCCTCGCCGATGGCAGCTACTTTGCGGATGCTGAGTTTTGTTTGTGTCATGATGAAATGCTTTTTTGAGGTTTACTTTGCTAGTTTTGGAAGCATAAAAGACCATCAAAAAAAAAATCTGGCCAATGGGTCTTCTCAGCCTCAAAAGCTGTAATTTGCCTCAAATCTAGTCCTGTAGTAGATTTGCTGCGATTTTGATGGTAAAGCTACGAGCAAAAATAACGTAAAAATTCGCTACAAAAACCGTAATTTTACTATCGACATTTCGTAAGTTTACGTGGATAAATTACGTGGACAATTTAAGTTTTACACATTTGTGTGTTTTCTGTGGATAACCGCGCGGGATTTATTGCAGAAAAATTCGAGATAAAATGCGGAAGTACTTTGACAATTAAGCAATTGAAAGCAGGATTCGAGCGTTCTTAACGCCAGGGAATAAATTGACTTGTTAAATTTAGTGGAAAGGAATTTGCGGGTAGAGAAGTTCTTTAAAGAGAAGAAGTTAGATAGAAGTTGACTGATACTGGATACTCAGGGCATTTCATAAGATTCTTGGAATACTTTCTGGACGGTATACAGGACATTGGATTGGATACTGAGGTTGCTAATCCTTACCAATCAACTTCTGAATCAAAAGTAGCAAAGGGTTGGGGGCTGTCAAATAGCAGAACCGCCCGATTTTACACTTGCGGTATTTCCGTAGGGCCTAGTAAAATAACGCAGGTTGTTTTACGATTGACCCGACACCAATAAATGAAAAGCATGTTTTCGAACATTTAAAAGCCAAGCCTGCCTCATGAGTACCGAACTGGTTATTAAAGTAGCACTTGCCGACGATCACAAGATTTTCCGCGACGGCATCAAAATGGCCCTGAAAGGCAAAGAATACCTGAAGATACTTTGGGAAGCTGAAGATGGGAAGGATCTTATGCATAAGATCCAGTTAAAGAAGCCCGATGTTTTACTGATGGACATCAGAATGCCTGAGGTGGATGGTGTAAATGCCATTGGCATCCTGCGTAAGGAATACGATGATATTAAGATCATTGTCCTCACTATGTATGATGACCAGGAAATGATCAGTAAGATGCTGGAGCTGGGGGCTAATGCCTATTTAACAAAGACTTCGGATCCCGACGAGATATATCAGGCGATTCTGACCTGTATGAATGATGATTTTTACTTCAACGACCTGGTGAATAAAGCCGTTTTAAGCAAGCTCCAAACAAAGAAACAGGTCAGGCAATTCTATCCAAACCCAGTAAAGTTCTCTGAAAAGGAATTACGGATATTGAAATTGCTGGCAGAAGACAAGACAACAGAAGAGATTTCGAAGGAAGTTTTTTTAAGTCCAAGAACCATCGAAACGATCCGCCAGAACATGAAAACAAAGGTGAATGCAAAGACAATCGCCGGTCTCATTATGTATGGGATGCGGAATAAATTGATTGACTAATTCAACTTATATTATTCTGAATCTTCAATTTATTAAAACCTAACTATTCCTTGACGGATAGCATACATTGCTAGTCCAACCCTGCTTTTTACGTCCAGTTTTTCGAATAAATGGTCTCTCAGATTGTCTACCGCTCTAGGGTTCAGTTCAATTTTCATAGCAATTTCCTTATAGGTCAAATCTGTTGCAGCTAATTTCAAGAAATATATTTCCTGATCACTCAAAATGCTTTTTTGCAATTTCATTTCATCGGAATTGCGAAAAAGGTTAACTAGCTTACCTGTTGTATTATGGGAATAATAGTAGCCGTATTGGTTAACAGATTGAATTGCAAATTTTAATTCTGATGGGTGGATGTCTTTCTTAAGGAAGCCTTTCACGCCAGCTTGAAGAAGTCTAATTAATGTCACCTCTGAATCATACATAGTCAACATTAATACATTAATATTAGGGCAATAATCTTTTAACCATTGTGCAGTTTCGAAGCCGTCCATAATTGGCATGTTTAAATCTAAAAGCACAATATTAATCTCGTGTTGTTTTTTTTGTAATAGGTCTATTAATTCTTTGCCTGAGC